>JALSRZ010000013.1 GCA_026984515.1 Thiohalobacter sp.
GATGAACTGAATCAATCTATTGACAGGTCAAAACATATCAGCCCGCATTTCTCACCGGGTTCCGTAGCGAGGCGGTGGCAGGTCGTGTGATAAGCGGCGTTCGCGACCGAGGGCCGCGCAGGCATAGTCGACACTATGTCGAGCAGCCCGAGCGAGTGAACGCCGCTTAGCGCGCGGCATGATGCCGCCGCAGCAGGAAGTCGGTGAGAAATGCGGGCTAGCCCGCCCTGGTCAGCGACACTGGTTCTGTCTGCGCAGTTTTTCCCGCGCCGTATCCAGCGCCTGGTCCAGGTAACCGCCGTAGAATTCCAACGTGGTGACGCCCACCATGCGCTCCGTCAGTTCCATGCCGTGGCGGTCGACAAACAGCAGTGTGGGGGTCACGAAGACCTGGTAGTGGCTGGCGAGATCCGCTGCCGAAACCCGTTTTCCGCTGAAATCATCGATCCTGGTGCCGCGGTTCAGTACCAGTTTGCGCATCAGGACGCGTCGATCGTAGGCCCGGTTGAGCAGCGTCGGATCGAGCACCTCCGTTTCCAGCAGCGTGCAGTAGTCGCAGCCATCGGCCGCGAATTCCAGCAGCAGTGGCACACAGGCGCGCTGCGCCTGTGCGCCCTCTGCAGCCAGGTCGCGGGCCGGCGGAACGCCGGCAGACAGGGATGGCAGCATAGCGGCCAGCGCCACTGCCGCCGGGATGACTCGAACCCACTTGCGTCTGTTGTGCTTCACTCGCTATGCTCCCCGGTCCATTCTACAGGCAAGACAGGCCGCATGACCGAATCCACTCTCCGTATCGCTACCCGCAAAAGCCCGCTGGCATTATGGCAGGCGAACCATGTGCGCGACGCACTGCTGGCCCGCCATCCCGGGCTGGAGGTGGAACTGCTCACCATGCGCACCCAGGGCGACAAAATCCTCGATACCCCGCTGGCGAAGGTCGGCGGCAAGGGGTTGTTTGTAAAGGAGCTGGAGACGGGCATGCTGGAAGGACGGGCTGATCTCGCGGTGCATTCCATGAAAGACGTGCCGGTCGAATTCCCGGAAGGCCTGTGCCTGGCAGCGGTGCTGCCGCGTGAAGATCCTCGTGACGTGCTGATTTCGAACCACTGGTCGAGTATCGATGAGCTGCCGCCGGGCAGCCGGCTGGGCACATCCAGCCTGCGTCGCCAGAGCCAGTTGCGTGCGCGCCGCCCCGACCTGCAGATCATGGACCTGCGCGGTAATGTCAACACGCGGATTTCGAAGCTCGACCAGGGCGACTACGATGCCATTATGCTGGCCGCGGCCGGGGTGAAACGCATGGGCTGGGAGGAACGCATACGGGAGTTCCTGCCTCCGGACCAGTTCCTGCCGGCCATTGGCCAGGGCGCCATCGGTATCGAGATTCGCAGCGATGATACGCGCCTGCAACAGCTGGTCGGCGAACTGAACGATGCACAGACCGCTACACGCGTCGCGGCCGAGCGCGCCCTCAACGCGGCGTTGCAGGGGGGCTGCCAGGTGCCGATCGCCGGTTACGCGGAAATCAGCCACGGGGTCATCCTGTTGCGCGCGCTGGTAGGGCGGCCGGACGGCACCGAGCTGGTACAGGGTGTCATCAGCGGCAAACCGGAAGATGCCGGGGAACTGGGACGCGTGCTGGCGCAAGACCTGTTGTCCCGTGGTGCAGGACAGATCCTGGCTGAAGTGTACGGTGAGGCCGACGGGTGAAGGCGGCGCTCGCTCCCCTGCAGGGAGTCGGCGTACTGGTGACGCGCCCCGCGGCGCAGGCGGGCCCCCTGTGTGAGCAGATCGAGCAGCAGGGCGGAACGGCCGTGCGCTTCCCGGTGCTGGAAATCATACCGCCGGCGGACCCGCAGGCAGTACGCGCCATCGGCGCACGGCTGGAGCGCTTCGACTGGGCCTTTTTTGTCAGCGCCAATGCCGTGCAGATGACATTGTCCGTGATCCTGGCGCAGCGTGACTGGCCGCCATCGCTGCGTATTGCCGTGATCGGGAAACGCTCCGCCGAGGAATTGCAGCGTTTTGGCCTGTGCGCCGACCTGGTGCCGGAGCATCGTTTTGACAGTGAAGGGTTACTGGCCCTGCCGCAGATGCAGCAGGTAGCGGGTGCGCACTGTGTGATTTTCCGGGGCGGAAGTGGCCGTAGTCTGCTGGCCGACACCCTGCGTGAACGCGGCGCCCTGGTGGAGTACGTGGAGGCCTACCGGCGCGTGCGCCCGTCGCTGGACAGTGGCGACCTCATGGCCAGGTTGCGCGCAGGCCGGATTGATATTGTGCTGGTAAACAGCGTCGAAAGTCTCAAAAATCTGGTTGAAATGCTGGGATCTTCCGGAAAACAATTATTGGTGGATTTGCCGTTACTGGTCGTCAGCGAACGCCTGGCGAAGGCGGCCAGGGCGCTGGGCTTCCGCAGGCCGCCGCTGGTGGCGGACAGCGCCAGTGACGCTGCGGTAGTGGACGCCCTGCTGGCCTGGCGCAACCGTCCACCGCTGCAGTAAGCAGCGCACGCTGCCCGACCTTTTCGTGTCCTGGCACCTTTGCCACCTTCGGGTACAATCGGTTCCATACGAATCACAACAGCCAGCAGTCTCGTCCTATGAGTGAATCACAGCCCCTGAGCGTAGCGGAAACCGAACCGCCAACCGAAGCCGAGCCGCAGCAGGATGCTCCGGCGCACACGGGATCGGCGGCTGCCTGGATCCCGCTGGCTCTTTCCCTGCTGGCGCTGGGCCTGTCCATCGGACTGGCGGTCGCGGCCTGGTTTTCCTGGCACGAGTTGCAGCAGCTGGCCGGAGTCCAGTCAGGTACGGAATCCCGCCTTGAAAACCGTCTTGAGCCGTTACGGGCTTCACTCACCGGTATGGAAGAGTCGCTGCGCAGCGAACGCCAGCGGCTGGACCGGCAGGTAAAACAACTGCTGGAGCAACAGCAGCGCAGCGAGGAACAGATCAGCGCGCTGGCAGAGCTGGTGGGCCGCAGCGAACAGGGCTGGGGCCTGGCTGAAGTGGAATACCTGTTGCGCATCGCCAGTCAGCGCCTGCAGTTACAACGCGATATCAAAACCGCCCGGCAGGCGCTGCAGGCAGCGGATGCGCGTTTACAGGAACTCGCCGACCCGCGTTTTCTGCAAGTGCGCGAACAGATCGCGAGAGAACAGGAAGCGTTGCAGGCCGTCACCCCCGTGGATATCGACGGCCTCTCGGCGCGACTGGGTGCACTGGGGGAGCTGGTCGGCGAGTTGACAGTGGCCGGCAGCCGCTACCAGCCGCCTGACCGTTCAGAGACCGATACACCGGCACGAAACTGGACGGTGGAGAACTGGCGCGAGCTGCCGGCGTTGCTGTGGTCGGTGGTGTCCGATCTTTTTCGTATTCGTGAGCACGACCAGCCGGTGACGCCCATGTTGCCGCCGGAGCGCGAGTATTTCCTGCGTGAAAACCTGCGCCTGCAACTGTCCGCTGCGCGACTGGCGTTATTGCGTGACGATGCCGTGCAGTACCAGGCGAGCCTGGAGACCGGCAGGCGCTGGCTGGAGAAGTATTTTTCTTCACAGGATGCGCGGGTCGGGGAAGTGCTGGCCCGGCTGAAGCAGTTATCCAGCGTCGATGTGGCACCGGAACTTCCTGATGTGTCTGCATCGCTGCGCCTGCTGCGCCACCAGCTGAAGCAGTCCGGCGAGCCGCGCAGGACCGTACCTGCCACACCGGCCCCGGCGACAGATACCCCGGCCGGCGAGACAGAGTCGCCGGCCGCTCACGGGGATCCCGTCTCGTGAAGTGGTTACTGCTGGCGCTGGCTGCGCTGCTGGCTTCGGTAACGGTCGCGCTGGTGGCTTTGCCGGACCCTGGCTATGTGCTGCTGGGCTATGGGAAATACAGTGTCGAGACTTCGTTGCTGGTATTGCTGGTGGTGCTGGGCCTGGCCTACCTGGGTGTGCGCCTGCTGGCCGGCCTGTGGCACGTTCCCGCCAGGGTGCAACGCTGGGATCACCGGCGCCACGACCAGCGTCTGCAACGCCTGTTCGACGGGGCGGTCATCGATCTGACGGAAGGCCGGCTGGAGCGTGCGGAACGTCGCCTGGCACGGGTGGTCAAGTCCCGCCAGGCGCCCCTGCTGGCCTACCTTACCGCGGCAAAGGCTGCCGCCCGGACCGGTGCCGACGAGCGTCGCGATACCTATCTCGAGCTCGCCCGACAACGCAATCCCGGCGCTGAAACGGCTATTGCCATTACCCAGGCAGAGATCCTGCTGTCTGCCGCACAGCTGGAACAGGCGCAGACGGTGCTTACCCGCCTGCACCGTTCGGTGCCGCGGAACCCCCGGGTGCTGCGTCTCCTCATGAAGCTGTATGTGCAGCAGCAGGACTGGCAATCGTTGCGTGAACTGCTGCCCGAACTGCGTCGCAGCCAGGTGCTGGATGAGCCGCAATGGCAACAACTGGCGGTACAGGTCTACCGGGAGCAGGTGCTGGCGCTTTCTTCCGGCACAGACGTGGAGGTACTCAAGAGCGGCTGGAAACAGCTGCCCCCACCGGTGCAGCAGGATGAGGGTCTGCTGGCGGTCTATATCGAGCAACTGCTGCGCCTGGGGGACTACCGGCAGGCCGGGCAGTTGCTGGAAGCCCGCATCCGGGACGGCTGGAACCAGCGCCTGGTCTACCTGTATGGTGACCTGCCCGCCGAGGATGCCGCTGCACAGCAGGCCACTGCAGAACGCTGGCTGGAGCAGCACCGGGAAGACCCGGTGCTGCTGCTCAGCCTGGCAAAAATCAGTCTGCGTAATCAGCTTTGGGGCAAGGCCCGCAGCTATCTCGAAGCCAGTATTGATCTGCAGCCCGGTGCTGAAGCGTACCGCCTGCTGGGCTCCCTGCTGGAGCAGCTGAATGAATCCGACCAGGCGGCCGAGTGCTATCGTAAAGGGGTGGAACTGTCCGGTGCGGCAGGCAATCAGGGGGTCACGACAGCGGCGGCCAACGTGGTGCCGATCAGCCGCTCTGCTTGATCTTGTCCAGCACGTCCTGTGCAAATTCAAAGGCGTCGGAGTAGAGGTGGTCCAGGTGCGCACCCTGCGCGACCAGGGCCGGTGTGGCGGCCTCGATCATGGCCGGTGGTCCACTCAGATAGATATCGAATCCGGCCAGGTCGGGGTACTGACTGGTGAGTACTTCGTGTAACTGTCCGCTTGCGCCCTGCCACTGGTCGTCCGGGACGGGTTCAGACAGTACCGGGGTATAGCGGAAATTCGGGTGCTGTTTTTCCCACTCTCCCGCCAGTTCATCCATGTACAGGTCGCGTCGGGCACGCGCGCCCCAGAACAGGTGTATCGGCCTGTCCACGCCGACGTAGAAGGCGTGCTCCAGCATGCCCTTGAGCGGTGCGAAACCGGTGCCGCCGGCCACCATCAGAATCGGGCGCGTGGAATCTTCGCGCAGGTAAAAAGAGCCCAGCGGACCCTCGATCCGCAACAGCGCACGGTTCCGCATGCCCTCGAATACATGGCCGGTGAAGGAGCCTCCGGGGACGTGCCGGATATGCATTTCCAGGTATTCGTCATGGTGGGGGGCATTGGCAATGGAAAAGGCACGCCGGCGACCGTCCTTGAGGATAAATTCAACATACTGCCCGGCCAGGAACTGCAGGCGCTCGCTTTCCGGCAGTTTCAGGCGCACCAGCATCACATCGTGCGACAGGCGTTCCAGCTGTTCGGCGCGGCAGGGCAGCATCTTGATACTGATATCCTGTTCCGCCTGCACTTCACGCACACGGATGACCAGGTCGCTCAGCGGGTGGGCCTGGCAGATAATCAGCTGGCCGGGTGTTTCAGCATCAGCCAGCGCTTCGGGTTCGCCGTCGGGATAATGCACGCTGCCTGCTTCCAGTGTCGCCAGGCAGGAACCGCAGGCACCGTTGCGACAGCCGTAGGGCAGGCCGACGCCGTGGCGCAGTGCGGCTTCCAGGACGGTTTCACCGCTTTCAACCGCAAAACGGTGACCGCTGGAGCTGATTTCGACATGAAAGGTCATGCAGTATTCCAATAGCGAAAGATTCGCATTCTCGTTCATTTTGGCGGTGGGGTAAACGCATGAATCCTGATGTAATTATCGGCTTGCGCCGTCAATGGAGCTCAGGCCGGCTGCGGTGCGGTTTTTTTCCTGTCGCTGCACAGCTGTTCGATCGAGGCCGGTCTGGCGATGGCGTAACCCTGTGCATAATCGACCCCGATCTCCGCCAGCGCCTCCAGCGTTGCCTGGTTTTCCACGAATTCGGCGATGGTTTTCATGCCCATGGCGTGACCGATCTGGTTGACGGACTCGACCATGGCGCGGTCAATGGGGTCCCTGACCAGGTCGCGCACATAGCTGCCATCGATTTTCAGGTAATCGACCGGCAGACTTTTCAGGTACTGGAATGAAGACATGCCGCTGCCGAAATCGTCCAGCGAAAACCGGCAACCCATGCCCTTGAGCACGTGGATAAAGCGGATTGCTTCGTCCAGGTTGGCGATGGCCGCTGTTTCGGTGATTTCAAAATTGATATTTTCCGGGTCCACCGCCGAGGCGTTGATAATTTCAATGACGGTGGCAATAAAACTGTTCGAGGAGAGCGACTGCCCCGACAGGTTGATGGCAAGCTGATGCGTCCCCGGTGGCGCAGCCTGGTTTTCCGCCAGCCACTGAACTGTATGGCGAATTACCCAGTGGTCGATGTCCGGCATCAGGCCAAACTGTTCCGCGGCACCGATAAACAGGTCGGGCTCGAGCAGCGATCCGTCCTCGTCCAGCATGCGTAGCAATATTTCATGATGCACAGTCCGGGATTGCGCGCTGCCTACCTGGATGACGGGTTGCTGGTACAGGCGAAAGCGGTCTTCTTTCAGGGCCTGGCGGATGCGGTTGACCCATAGCATATCGTTGCGCCTGCGCTGCAGTTCCGCGTCATCCGACTCGAACACGTGTACGCGGTCCCGGCCGCTTTCCTTGGCAGCATAACAGGCAACATCGGCGGCACTGAGTGCTTCGGTGACATCGTGCGTATCCGTCGATATCGGCACGACGCCGATGCTGACACCTACCTCGAAGGTTTTGCCGTCCCAGGCAAAACGATGGTCGCTCACGGTTTTGCGCAGGGTGGAAGCCAGGCGGTGGGCATCCTCAACGCTGCAGTCCTGCAGCAATACACCGAACTCGTCACCACCCAGCCTGGCGATGGTATCGCTGTCGCGCAGCGCTTCCTGCAGCTTGTGGGCCAGCTGTCGCAGCAACTGGTCGCCGGCGATGTGACCACAGGTATCGTTGACCACCTTGAACTGGTCGAGATCCATGTAGCACAGTGTGACCGGCTGGTTCTGCCGGTGTGCTCTTTTCAGCGCGTTGTGCAGGCGCAGCTCGAATTCGCTGCGGTTGTACAGCCCGGTCAGGGCATCGTGGCTGGCCTGGTAGGACAGCCGGCGGGTCAGTTCACGGGTCTGGCTTACGTCTTCAAACACCAGCACTGCGCCGATGGTGCGGCCTGACCGGTTTCTGATCGGCGCCGCACTTTCCTCGACCGGAATTTCAACGCCATCCGGTTTTACCAGGACGCGACCGGTCAGGCCGCGGGTAACGATATCATCGCGCAGGCATTGCACGATCGTGGAGTCGATCTTTTCGCCGCTGGTTTCGTCAACCAGGCTGAGAACCCTGTCAATGGCACGCCCGGTGGATTCAGGCTGTGTGTGACCGGACAGGGATTCGGCGACCGGGTTCATGTAGCGCACCCGGCCTGCCTTATCCGTAGTGATTACCCCTTCCGCGATCGAATGCAGGGTCACTTCCGCGCGCTCTTTCTCTTCGTAGAGGGCGTGTTCGGAAGCCTGCGCGCGTTCCAGTGCAACGACCAGCTCCTTCTGGCGCAGTGTCAGGTTATCCAGCGCGCGATTGATAAACCTGGCAAGGTATCCGAACTCGTCCGTACGTTGTTCATTGAAACGGTCGTTATTCCCGTCGCTGAAACCCCGGGCCGTTTCCACCATCTGGGTGATGGGTGTCGACAGCAGTCGTTTCAGAATCCATTGTAGGATCATGCCGAAGAAAAAAACCAGCAGTCCCGTTTCCACCATCAGGTGTTTTTTCTGTGGCGCGAGTATTTTATCGATGGGATTGAGCCAGATGGTGGTGATGACGTCGGTGGTTACGGATGCTGTGCCTGAAGCGCTCACGACAGGAAAATAGCTGCTGTAGCTGGCGTAGCCGTTACCGGTCAAACCGACCGTAACGGTATCCATTTCGTGCGCGACGGAAAGTCCCGCGATGCCGATATTATCGAGCAGCTGCCGAAATTGCGGTTCCAGCATCTGCGGGCTTGCGTCGGGGTTCTGTGCCAGCAGGGACTGGACATCGAGTACCGCCTGGCGCATGGTGGTTCTCTGGTGCTGCTCGAGGTCGCGCTGCATCCAGCGCATGGTCTCGGCAACCTGCACCAGGCCGATCGCCACAACACCCCAGAATACGATGCCGGTAATCTTTAGCGGCAATCCGATGTGGATGCCGTGCCGGGGACGGGCTGTCTGTGCTGTGTCTATTTCAGGCCGGCCCATTTCAATGCCAGAAACATCGGGCATACTCCGCTGATACCCGCGCCGAGTATAGCGAAACCCATGAACCAGGGGATAAACCAGAGTACATCCGGGTAGACGAACAGGCTGATCCCCAGCATGGCAGCCACGCTCAGGCGGAATCCACGTTCCGCTTCGAAAGTGGTGCGGGGGTGAAAATGAATACCCAGCGAGCCCTCATCAGGATCCCCGTTGTTCCCATGGCGCAGCCGTGACACCAGCATGGGCACGCGCAGGTTGGTAATCGCCTCGAACGCTGCCAGCCCGGCCAGCGCGTATACCGCCTGGTGAACGTCGAAATACAGCGCCAGCAGCAGCGTAGCCCCGAAGATCATCCTGTACATTCGATTACTCACGCGTTGCTCCTGTGGTGAACAGATCCCCTGCAGCAGCGAATAACGGTGTGGACAGGGCGAACTGCTGCGAGCGGGCTTCTTCTGCCAGGCGGTTTCAGGACCCACATTATAGCTCTGCGGCAGAACCCTGCCGGAGTTTAGCCGCCGTGCCGTGCGGAGGATCGTGGCAGATTGTGTAAATGTAAAAAATACAGCTGTTTACGTGGGTTATGGGGCCACATGCAGCCAGCGCTACCAGAACCCGGGGAGCACTGGACCCGCAGCCCCCGGCGGACTTAAAGGAAGGTATGAGCGCGCCGTTAAATGGCGGGTAAGGAATACCGCTTTAGATAAGGAGAGACCCGGATGTTGAATTGGTTTGGGAAAACGCGTGCCAGACTGGAAGCTGCGGAGCAGGAAGCCGAGGGGCTCAGGTCTGAACTCGCCGCCCGGGACAATCGGCTGGCCGAACTCGAAGCCATGCTGGCAGCGGCCAGGTCCAGCCAGGACGAATCGGCGGAGGATTTGCAGATGGCAACCGGTCTGTACCGCAATTTCCATTACTTTGGCGGCAGCATGGCGCAGCTGCAGTCCTCCCTCTCCAGCCTGGCAGAGAGCCTGGCGGAGGAAAAAAAGGTAGCCGTGGAAGCTGCAAAGGTTTCCGTGGATGCTCGCCAGGGCACGGAAAAGATGGTTTCCAATCTCGGTAAAGTGGCTGACACGGTCAGTGCCGCCGTGAGTAATGTCGAAGGACTGAACGCGCGCGCCGACGCCATCGGGCATATCGTCAACCTGATCACGGAAATATCCGAACAGACCAACCTGCTGGCCCTGAACGCAGCAATTGAGGCGGCCCGGGCGGGTGAACACGGGCGCGGTTTCGCGGTGGTCGCCGAAGAGGTACGCAACCTCTCCAAGCGTACCAATGAAGCCACCCAGGAGATCGCCAGCCAGGTGGCCAAGATCCAGGAAGAGACCAGCCTTACACAGGACAAGATGAATACCATGGCCGAACAGTCCGAGCAGTTGAGCGCCATCGGCGCCAGCGCCAGCTCCGGTATGGGAGCCATACTGGGCCTGTCACAACAGATGGAAGGAGTGATTTCGGCCGGTGCCCTGCGCAGCTTCGTGGAACTCGCCAAGACCGATCACCTGGTGTACAAGTTCAATGTCTACCAGGTCATGATGGGTGTATCGGACAAGGGGCCGGACGATTTCGCGGATCATACGCGCTGCCGGCTGGGCAAATGGTATTACGAGGGCGAGGGTCACAGTTGTTTCAGTCAGCTGAGCGGTTATCGCGAACTAGAGGCCCCGCACCGGGCGGTGCACCGCCACGCACTGGAAGCGCTGGCGCAGTTCACAGACGGCAACACCGCAACTGCACTGCAGGAGCTGGAAGGCATGGAGCAGGCCAGTATGGAAGTGCTGCATTGTCTGGAGCAGATGGCATCGACTGCGGAAGCGGACGATACCCTGTTGTGCGGGGCTTCCTGAGCGGCTGTTTTACGGCGGAGGCTTCCCTGCCGATCAGCTGCCCTGCCCGTCCAGCCTGATCCCGAGCTGTTCCCACATGGCGTCGACCCGTGCCCGGGTTTGTGCGTCCATACGGATGGGTCGGCCCCACTCGCGTACGCTTTCGCCCTTCCACTTGCCGGTCGCATCCAGCCCCATCTTGCTGCCCAGGCCGGCTACCGGTGAGGCAAAATCCAGGTAGTCGATGGGCGTGTTCTCCACCAGTGTGATATCGCGCGCCGGGTCCACGCGCGTGCTGATGGCCCAGATGACATCCTTCCAGTCACGCACGTTCACGTCCTCGTCGGTAACAATCACGAACTTGGTATACATGAACTGGCGCAGGAAACTCCATACGCCGAACATCACACGCTTCGCGTGTCCCGGGTACTGTTTTTTCATGCTCACGCAGGCCACACGGTAGGAGCAGCCTTCCGGCGGCAGGTAGAAGTCGGTGATTTCGGGAAACTGCTTTTGCAGCAGCGGGACAAAGACCTCGTTCAGGGCCAGCCCCAGGATGGCGGGTTCGTCCGGGGGGCGGCCGGTGTAGGTGCTGTGGTAGACGGGCTGGTCGCGGTGGGTGATGCAGTCGATGGTGAAGACCGGGAAGCGTTCCTGCTCGTTGTAGTAGCCGGTGTGGTCACCGAACGGGCCTTCGAGCGCTTCCTCGCCGGGATGAATATGGCCTTCCAGCACGATTTCGGCACTGGCCGGAACCTGCAGGTCGACCGTTTTGCACTGTACCAGCTCGGTTTTTGAGCCACGCAGCAAGCCCGCGAACGCGTATTCGGACAGGCTGTCCGGTACCGGCGTCACCGCCGCCAGGATGGTGGCCGGGTCGGCGCCCAGCGCCACGGCTACCGGAAAAGGTTCGTCGGGGTGTTGCTGGTGCCAGTCCGCATAATCCAGGGCGCCGCCGCGGTGTGGCAGCCAGCGCATGATGAGCTTGTTGCGCGACAACAGCTGCTGCCGGTAGATACCCAGGTTCTGCCGCTCCCGGTGTGGGCCCCTGGTTACGACCAGTGCCCAGGTGATCAGTGGCGCAACGTCACCTGGCCAGCAGGTCTGTATGGGCAGCTTGCCCAGGTCGACGTCTGCGCCGCGCAGGATCTGCTGCTGACAGGCGGCCTGCTTGCGTACCCTGGGTGCCATATCCAGTACTTTCCGGAACACAGGCAGTTTCTGCCAGGCGTCTTTCACCCCTTTGGGCGGATCGGGTTCCTTGAGGAAGGCCAGTAACTCACCCACTTCCCGCAGCGCTGCAACCGAGTCCACGCCCATACCGGCCGCAACCCGTTGTGCAGTGCCAAACAGGTTGGCGAGCACCGGTATTTCAAACCCTTTCGGGTTTTCAAACAGCAGTGCCGGCCCTCCTGCGCGTAGCGTACGGTCACAGATTTCTGTCATTTCCAGCGCCGGGTCGACGGGGTGACTGATGCGCACCAGTTCGCCCTGCTGTTCCAGCTGTGTAATGAAATCGCGCAGATCCTGATAATGCATGGCAGCGGGTACCCGTTGGGACAACGGGCCTGATTGTACCGTTTATTCGCAAGAGATGGCCGGAGTGCCGTGGATTTTATGCCGGTATGTTTCCAGCGGGACCGGTGCCTGGAGGTAATAGCCCTGGGCGAGATCGACACCCAGCTGTTGCAGCTTCCTGAATACCAGTTCGCTTTCGACACATTCTGCAATCGTGGTGATCTGCAGGGAGCGTCCCAGTTGCACGATTGCGTCCAGCACGCGCAGGTCGACGTCTGAGCGCAGTACCTTGTTGACGAACTGGCCGTCAATCTTGAGGTAGTCGATGTTCAGGCTTTGCAGGTAGGTGAAGGAGGACAGGCCGGTACCGAAATCATCGAGGATAAAACAGCAGCCCATGCCTTTCAGCACTGAGATGAATTTCAGGGTCCTGGTAAAGTTCAGCGCGGCGCCGGACTCCGTGATTTCAAAAGCCAGCAGCTCCGGGTCTATGCCGCTGCTGTCAATGCGGTCAATGACAAAGTTGAGGAAATCGTCGTCCGCCAGGGAGTACCCGGACAGGTTGAAGGAGTAACGCGTGCCGGGGTTCAGGCAGGGCTTGTCCTGCAGCCAGGAAAGAGCCCTTGCCAGGACCCAGCGGTCGATAACCGGTACCAGGCCGTAACGTTCGGCGACGCACAGGAACTCTCCCGGGGCGATGAGCTCCCCGTCCGGGTCGCGCAGCCATACCAGGATTTCAAGAAACCCGGCGTGTGGCTGGCGGTGCGCGCAGGCCAGTACCGGCTGACAAAACAGTTCAAAGCCGTCTTCGGACAGGGCCTGTTGCAGGCGGGCGGCCCAGCGGATATCCGCGTCGTAGGCCTCGATCCGGGTATCCGACTCCTTGCACAGGTGTACCCGGTTACGGCCCTGTTGTTTAGCGACATAGCAGGAGGCATCTGCCAGGCTCATGATGCGCGAGGCGCTGCCACTGGTCGCCTGTACGGGTACCACACCGATACTGACCCCGACCGTAAAGCAGCGCCCCTGCCAGAAGAAGCGGAAGTCCTGTACCGCGCTGCGCAGCTGATTGGCGATTCGTTCAGCGCCCGCGGGTGAACAGTGTTCCAGCAGCAAGGCAAATTCATCGCCGCCGATCCGTGCAAACAGGTCGACAGAACGTATGTGTTGCCGGAATACCCCGGCCAGTTGTTGCAGTAGCAGGTCGCCGGCGCTGTGCCCGCAACTGTCATTGACTACCTTGAACTGGTCGAGGTCCAGGTAACACAGTGCGTGCGTCTCGTTGTTGGTGCAGGCTGATTCAAACATGTTCTCCAGGCGGCGTTCGAAGTGCAGGCGGTTGGGTAACTGTGTCAGTGGGTCGGTCAGCGCCATTTCGTGCAGCGCGGAATACAGTTCCTGCAGTTCGGCAAATTCATGTACCGCGATGATGTTCTGCTCGCTGAGATCCGAAATCCGCCGGCCGGTACCGGTGCGGCGCAGCTGGCTGCTGATGTAGTGGAGAGGTTCCAGAACGATTTTGCGGGTTACATAGCGGGCGGCAATCATGGTCAACAGGGTGGCGATCACGGCCAGCAGCACGATCAGGTGCTGCAGCTGTACCAGGCGTTCGTAAAAGGACCGGAAATCACCCTGGGCGCGAATATCGAGAACCGGTTCACCGTCATCCCCTGTGAGGCGGTATTCCGCCTCCAGGCTGGCGCGCGGATCGATGTTTTTATCCCAGTTTTCCGAGCGGTACAGCAGTCGCTGGTCCGGTTGATAGAGTGCGACGGGCAGTTTCATCCGTTGCTCCAGCTGCACCAGGTTGTGCGCCGGATCAATGACCAGCATGACATACCCGTCCGGCCGCAGTCCGATCGGCAGTATCTGTGCGTAGTACGCCTTGCCATGGTAGGCGCACAACCTGGAAAGGGCACGCAGTCGCTCATGACCGGTCCGTTTTGCGGCGTCCTGCTGCAGGCGGTCACAGCGCGCAGTGGCGGTTTCGGCGCTGCCGGTGCGGCTGGCAAACGCCAGGGTGCGGAAATCGGAATCCAGGATTCGGATGGCTTCCAGTTTCAACACACTGGCGGTTACAAAAAAGCGTTTGAACTGTTCCGTGAGCGAGTGGACGCTGGTACTGCCGTGATTGTGCACGGCGTTGCGCACGTCCGGGTGCTGCTGAATATCGAGACCGAGCTGGCGGGATTTTTCAGCCAGCGTTTGCAGGACCTCGTCTGTTTCAATGGCCACCACCGTGGCCAGGGACTGTTGCTGGTTATCGACCGCCAGGCGACGATACGCTTCGCCAGTGAGCATGATCAGAGCGATGGTAAACAGTCCCATGGACAGGATTGTCACATCGAGACCACGTTTCAGCGGCAGGCGACGTAAACGGGTTTTCGGGTTGGCGATGTTCATCTGACCAGGGGGTACTGCTTCTCAGTCCACTCCTCGATGCCCCCGCGGAACCAGTAGACCTGGTTATAGCCGCATTGCACCGCGGCTTTTGCGCTGGTGGCACTGCGTCCGCAGCGGGGTCCGTTGCAGTAGAAGGCGACCGGGTGATCCAGGGACGGTAGCTGCCGGGCCAGTGACTCGCAGTCGGTACGAATATCGGGCAGACTGATGGAGTTCTCGATGTAGCCGTTTTTGCGGTCGGATTCGATGCGGGCATCGATCAGGGTCAGGTCGTCGATCTGCGCGACCAGGTCCAGCAGTCCTTCCGCATCGACCCGCCGGACGCCGCTGATTTGCTCGGGGCTGACCACGGGCGAAGTCTGCAGCACGTCGGCCGCGGGGAGCGCCGGCCCGGGCGCGGCAAAAAGCCAGCCAGCCAGAACTAACACATTGAATTTTCGAGATTCAGCCATACAACAGGTAACGGCTGAAAAGCGGCGCGATTAACCTGAACTTTTGTATATATATGGCCCCGCGCGATTGCCTGGAGGGCCCGACGGCAAGTCGTTCCGTTTCCGGGCCTGTTCGCCGGTGCCTGCTTTTCAGTACCATCCGCCCACACCTGAATGGAAGGAGCATACCCAGTAATGACCAGACACTATGACCTGATAGCGATCGGCGGCGGCAGTGGCGGATTATCGGTGGCGGAACGAGCAGCCCGCTATGGCGCAAAATGCGCCGTGATAGAGAGCGGCCGGCTCGGGGGAACCTGTGTAAACGTGGGTTGTGTTCCCAAAAAGATCATGTGGTTCGGTGCCAGTATTGCCCATACGCTGGAAGATGCTGCTCACTATGGATTCCGGCTGGGTGAGACCCGGTTTGACTGGAGTGCGTTGAAGGCGTCGCGTGACGCCTATGTGCAGGGTATCAATGACTGGTACCACACCTACCTGTCCGATTCGGATATCGATGAAATAGTCGGCACTGCCCGTTTGGTCGATGCAGGAACCGTAGAGGTGGAGGGACAGCGGTTCAGCGCCGACCATATCGTGATCGCGCCGGGTGGTGCGCCCATGGTGCCCGATACACCGGGTGCCGAACTGGGTCTTACCTCGGACGGCTTCTTTGCGCTGGAGCACCTGCCGCGCCGGGTTGCCGTGGTGGGTTCCGGGTACATTGCGGTGGAGCTCGCCGGCATGCTGAATGCACTGGGCTCCGATGTCACCATGCTGCTGCGCCGCGAGCACCTGTTACGCAACTTCGACGCCATGCTGCGGGAAAACCTGACCGAGGAAATGTTTGGCGACGGTATCGATATTCTCGCCCGTACCCAGGTCAGGGAGCTCACCCGGGAGGCGGATGGTTCCCTGTGTGTCGAGTGTGAAAACGGACAGCGGCTGGAAGGCTTTGACGAATTGATCTGGGCGATCGGGCGCTACCCGTTGACAGAGGCACTTGACCTGCAGGCTGCCGGTGTCAACACGGACGAGCAGGGATATATACCGACCGACAGGTTCCAGCAGACCAACGTCGAAAAGGTCTACGCGATCGGCGATGTCACCGGGCGCGCGCAGTTGACCCCGGTGGCGATTGCCGCGGGACGCCGCCTCGCCGACCGCCTGTTTGGCGGCATGCAGGATCGGTACCTGCCCTATCAAAATATTCCAACCGTGGTGTTCAGTCACCCGCCGATCGGTACTGTAGGTTTAACCGAGAGTATTGCGCGCGACCGGCATGGCGACTCGGTCAAGGTGTACCAGACCCGCTTTACCGCCATGTATAACGCATTGACGGAACGCAAGCAGAAAACCGCCATGAAACTGGTGACCGTGGGTGCGCGGGAAAAAGTGGTGGGTTGCCATGTGATCGGGCCGGGTGCCGACGAAATGCTGCAGGGCTTTGCGGTAGCCATCCGCCTGGGCGCCAGCAAGCAGGACCTGGACGATACGGTGGCGATTCATCCCACCAGTGCGGAGGAACTGGTTACCATGCGCTGAGACGTTTACTGTCGGCGCAAGGCTTTGATCACCGGTTCGGTGTCAGGCCGTATGCCGTGCCAGACCAGGAAGGATTCCGCTGCCTGCTCTACCAGCATGCCCAGGCCATCGAATGCCGACCGCACACCGAGTTGCTGCGCATACCGTACAAATGCGGTAGGTTCCGAGGCGTACATCAGGTCATAGCAGCAGCTGTCCGCGTCCATGATGCCGTCGGGCAGTTCGGGGACCTGCGCCTGCAGCCCGGCCGCGGTTGCATTGATAACGATGTCGAAGCGCTTGCCCGCCAGGTCGGCAAAGCCGCAGCCCTGCAGGTCGCCCAGGTCGGCAAACTGCACGGCGAGTTCCTGTGCGCGTTCAACGGTGCGGTTGGCGATTACCAGGCGTGCAGGGTGCTGTTCCAGCAACGGCGCCAGGATGCCGCGCGCGGCGCCGCCGGCGCCCAGCACCAGCACCTGTTTAGCGGCCAGGGTCTGGCCCAGGTTGCCGGTCAGGTCACGCACCAGGCCGGTCCCGTCCGTGTTATCGCCGGTCAGGGCGCCATCCGCGGCCAGCGTAAGCGTGTTGACGGCACCGGCGCGTTGCGCCCGCTCGCTCAGCCGCCTGGCGATGCGCCACGCATCCTGCTTGAACGGTACCGTGACATTCAGTCCCTTGCCGGCATGCTGTATGAAATCGTTCACTGCATCGGCGAAGCGCCCGGGGGCAACAAGGATGGCATCGTACACGATCGACCGGCCGGTTTGTGCTGCGAACAGCCGGTGTATGCGGGGGGACTTGCTGTGTTCGATCGGGTTGCCCATTACGCCGTAACGGTCAACCCTGTCCGTACCCGTCATGCCTCCTGCAACCAGCCTGCCGCACGTTTCGCAAAGTAGGTAAGGATGGCGTCGGCACCGGCGCGTTTGAAGCACAGCAGGGATTCCAAGACGACGGCTTTTTCATCCAGCCAGCCCTGCTGCGCTGCAGCCATCAGCATGGCGTATTCCCCGCTTACCTGGTAGACAAAAACCGGCGCACCGAACTGGTCCCGGACACGTCGTACGATATCCAGGTACGGCATGCCGGGTTTGACCATGACCATATCGGCGCCCTCTTCCAGGTCGAGGCTGACTTCCCACAGGGCTTCGTCACTGTTGGCCGGGTCCATCTGGTAGCTGTATTTATTGCCCGAGCCGAGGCTGGCGGCCGATCCCACCGCGTCGCGGAAGGGGCCGTAAAAGCTTGAGGCGTACTTGGCGGAGTAGGCCAGAATGCGCGTGTTGATGTGCCCCTGTTGCTCCAGTGCGGAACGAATAGCGCCAATGCGGCCGTCCATCATATCCGAAGGGGCTACCACGTCGGCGCCGGCTTCTGCGTGGGACAGCGCCTGTTTGACCAGCACCTCAACCGTTGCATCGTTGAGCACATAGCCGCCGGCGTCGATCAGGCCGTCCTGGCCGTGACTGGTGAACGGGTCCAGGGCTACGTCAGTAATCACCCCCAGTTGCGGGCAGGCCTGCTTTACTGCACGAACCGCGCGCTGGGCCAGTCCGTCCGGGTTGAAGGCTTCGCGTGCGTCATCGCTTTTCTGTTCGGCAGGCGTCACCGGAAACAGGGCGATGGCCGGGATGCCCAGCTCCACCAGTGATTCCGCTTCCCTGACCAGCAGATCGATGCTGAGCCGCTCGACGCCCGGCATGGAAGCCACCGCTTCGCTGCGGTTTTCGCCTTCCAGCACAAACAGCGGGTAGACCAGGTCGTCTGTGCTCAGCCTGGATTCGCGCATCAGGCGGCGGGAAAATTCATCGCGGCGCATGCGACGCATGCGCACCCCCGGGTACTGGCCACGGCCGGTTTCGAAAGCGGACAAGTTCGTGCTCCTGTTGGGTATCCTGATGCTACAGTGTACATTGAGTCATGGATGACGCACAGAGAGGCCCGGTGGCGATACCCGACACGTTGCAACAACTGCTTTCCGGTCAGCCGGTTCCGCTCGGCAGCTGGGTTGCCGACCCGCTGGCGCCGGCACGGGCATTTGCCTGCCTGCCTGCTATACAGCATCGGTTGCAAGCGGTGATTGCCGACCGACCGGGCGACTTCCCGTTACGGCTGGCCGACCTGGTGGTGCGCTACTGGTGTGGCAGGGAGATCGAGCCGCTGTTCCGCAACCTGCTGGCCCTGTATACATCCCGGCGCCAGCGGGCACAGCTGGAACTGGCGTATGGCCAGTTGCTGATGGCGCGCAAACGACTGCCGGCCGGGGACTACCTCGACAGCGGGTTCGCGCTGGCTGCACACCTGCTGGAGCCCGAGGAATATTTCCGGGTACTGAAACGCCATGCGTTGTTGCAGCGCTTATGCCTGCAGCCGGAGCCTTCCGCGCCGGCCGGTCTCGATGCGCTGCTGACGGAGGCGCAGGTCATCCAGCGCCTGGCCGGTCACGTGAACGCGGTCCCGTCACCGCATACACGCAAGCCGGATACCCTGGGTTGAAGGTGTGCATGCACCTGGCGGGGACGGGAAGATGGTAAGCGCTTACGCGTCCGCGCGCTGGGTGGCCCGCAACCTGGCGCTGCTGACCCTGCTCGGTGCGGTGGCGGCTTTTCTCCACCCAGCGCTGTTCCTGGTTTTTAAACACAGCTTCCTGTGGTTTTTTGCCGCCACCATGCTGGCGGTGGGCGTGGTACTCGAGCCTGCGGAGTTGCGTGACACCCTGCGCTGCCCTGGACCGATCGGCCTGGGGCTGGCAACCCAGTTTACGGTCATGCCCCTGCTGGGCCTGCTGGCGGCGCTGCTGGCGCCGTTGCCACAGGAGATTGCGCTGGGTTTCATCATTGTGGCCTGTGCCCCGGGTGCAATGGCCTCCAACGTCATCGTGTACCTGGCCGGTGGTGCCGTGGCCTATTCCGTTGCACTGACGACTTTCGCAACCCTGCTCGCACCCCTGTTGACACCGGCACTGGTGAAGTGGCTGGGTGGTGTGTTCCTGGTCATCCCGTTCTGGCCAATGGTGAAGACCATCGTGCTGGTGGTGGTGTTGCCGCTGGCGGCAGGGATGCTGCTGCGCCGCCTGTCGGGAACCAGGCTGCAGGCAGCGCGGGCGTTGTCGCCGGCACTGGCGGCTACGGCGATCGTGGTGATCTGCAGCTACGCGGTTGCAGCCAACCAGGAGCGCATCGCGCAGGTCGGTGCCTGGGTGTTGCTCATGGTGGTGCTGGTAAACGGTCTGGGTTACCTGGCCGGCTGGTGGCTGGCACGCTGTTATCGCTTTGACCGAAGCCACCAGCTGACCCTCGCCATTGAAATCGGTATGCAGAATGCCGGTCTGGGTGTGGCACTGGCGCTGGAGCATTTCCAGCCGGCTACCGCCCTGCCGGGCGCACTGTTCGCCGTGTGGTGCATCCTGACCGCGGCCGGTGCCAGCGCCTGGCTGCGTCGGCATTCCGTCGGAATCCGGCAATAATTCGACGCCCGGGACCGGTTTCCAGCCGGTTCCTGACCGGTCGCGGCTATCCATTGTCCGCAAAATTCCCTGGTTACACCATGTTAATCAAGCAGATAGATATTATCCGCCAAAGTTGGCACCCGGTTTGCGTTGTAGACAGTCGAGGAAAGGGAAGCGGCAGTCACTGGATGACTAAAGATAACGCCGCGCCGACCGCTACAAGGGATAAGGTCAGCGATCCCTGTCCAGGGATGGAATTCCTTAGGACTGCGTCTTGCCAGCAGGACGTATTCCCAAGGAAGCTTGCAAGAGCTTTGTTGTTGTGTGACTGACTCCTCCGACGCTGAAAAGCGTTTTTCACCCCACCGTCAGGTGGGGTTTTTTTTGTCCGGTGACCGCGCAGGGCCGCTGGTTCAGGAGGTGACTTCCACCATTTCAAAATCATCCTTGGAGACACCGCATTCCGGGCATTCCCAGTCATCCGGAATATCCTTCCAGGCGGTGCCTGGCGCTATGCCGTCTTCCGGCAGTCCTTCCGCTTCATCGTAGATGAAACCACAAACCAGGCATTCCCATTTTTTTGTGTTCATGTACCCGTCTCTTTGAGCCGTTGTTCGAATGGTCACACACAGTACATCAGTCACCCGGATTTTCACCCTGCAATGTGCCGGGGTTTAGTCGCTCAGGGGGCCAGCCAGTCGCGGGGTTGCAGGAAGCGTTCATACAGTTCGGCCTCCGGGCTGCCTGCTTGCGGATGCCAGTCATAGCGCCATTTCACCAGCGGGGGCAGGGACATGAGAATGGACTCGGTGCGTCCGCCGGTCTGCAGGCCGAACAGCGTGCCGCGGTCGTAGACCAGGTTGAATTCGACGTAGCGGCCGCGGCGGTAGGCCTGGAAGTCCCGTTCCCGGTCGCCGTAGGGGTGCGCCTTGCGCCTGGCAACAATCGGCGTGTAGGCCGGGATGTAGTGATCGCCAACGCTGCGCATAAATGCAAAGCTGCGTTCGAAACCCGGTTCGTTGAGGTCGTCGAAAAACAGCCCGCCGATACCGCGTGGTTCTGCCCGGTGCCTGAGGTAGAAGTAGTCGTCGCACCATTGCTTGTAGCGGGGATAGAGGTCTGCGCCAAAGGGTTCACAGGCCTGCCGTGCGGTCCGGTGCCAGTGCACCGCGTCTTCTTCAAAGCCGTAATAGGGGGTCAGGTCGAAACCGCCGCCGAACCACCAGACCGGTTCGGCGTGTTCCTTTTGTGCAATAAAGAAACGCACGTTGGCGTGCGAGGTGGGCGCAAAAGGGTTGCGTGGATGGATCACCAGGGAAACGCCCAGCGCCTCGAAACTGCGCCCGGCCAGCTCCGGACGTTGCGCAGTGGCGGAAGCCGGAAGCTTTCCACCCTGTACACGGGAGAAATTGATACCGGCTTTTTCAAATACGGTGCCGTCCTCCAGTACGCGGGATCGTCCTCCTCCGCCCTCCTCGCGCTGCCAGCGGTCCTCGCGAAAGGTATGTCCGTCCTCTTCCAGTTGTTCGATCGCTGAGCAAATGCGTTCCTGGAGATCGAGGAGATACTCTGCAACCTGGTTGATATCGGGTGTATTCATCGGCTTGCCGTGGTTCCTGACGGTTTGGATGTGTATTACTTTCGAACCGGTTTTCCGCTGACCAGGTCACGAATGCTGGTAGGGCCATGGCGGTTACCGGTGGTTCCGGGCAACACGTAATCAACCCGGGTACCAAAGCGAATCCTCACCCCCAGCACCGAGCGGGCCGGTTGCCGGCCGCTGCGATTGGCGCTGGTAGAGACCAGCGGGGTATCCAGTTGTTCGCACAGCTCACGCACCAGGGGATGCGCGCTGATGCGCACTGCCAGGGTATCGTATCTGCCCCGGATCCAGTCCGGGCAACAGTCGGCTGCCGGTAGCAGCCAGGTGATCGGTCCCGGCCAGCTGCGGTCGAGTCGTTGCCGTTGTGCGGTACTGAGCGGTTGCAGCCAGTGCTGAACCTTTTCCAGTCTGTCGACCAGCAGGATCAGCCCTTTCTGCCATGGCCGGTTTTTCAGTTCCAGCAAGCGTGCTACCGCCCGGGGACTGCCGGGGTTACAACCCAGGCCGAATACGGCCTCGGTCGGATAGGCGATGACCCCTTCGTTTTTTACCCGGCGTACCGCGCTGTGCAGTTGCCAGTGTGACGCGGCCGCACTCAAGCCGGTTTACGGTCCTCGTCGGTTTCCAGCTCCACGGGTTCCGAGAACTTGCAGTCCTGTTGCGGGCAGACCCGTTCAGTACCGCGTTTCTTGGTGGTTTTAATGGTCAGTATGGGCCAGTTGCAGTCCGGGCAGGGGCCTTCCACCGGTTCATTCCACACCGCGTAGTCGCACTCCGGGTAGGTCGAACAGGAGTAGAAAACCTTGCCGCGCCTGGACTTGCGCTTGAGCATGCTGCCCTTGTGGCATTTCGGACATTCGACGCCGGTATCCTCGGGTTTTTCCAGCGGTTCGATATACTTGCAGTTCGGGTAACCGGAGCAGCCGATGAATTTTCCATAGCGGCCGCTGCGGATAATCAGTTGGGAATCGCATTCGGGGCAGGTGCGCCCTTCCACGATTTCCGGTTCGGCGCTTTCGCGGTCGTCGTCGAGGTTGCGCGTGTAGTCGCAGTCCGGGTAGCCGCTGCAGCCCACGAAGCGACCGCGCCTGCCCAGGCGGATGTTGAGCGGCTTGCCGCACCTGGGGCAGTTCTCGTCCATTGCCTCGGTGGTCACTTCCGCGCGCGAGACACTTTCTTCCTTGTCCTTGACCAGCTTCCTGAAGGGGTACCAGAACTCCTTCATCAGCGGCACCCATTCCTTTTCTCCGCGTGCCACGGCGTCCAGTTCGTCTTCCAGGCGCGCAGTGAAATCGTAGTCCACGTACTGCGTAAAGTGGTTGGTCAGGAAGTTACTGACGATGCGGCCGACGTCGGTTGGCTGGAAGCGCTTTTTCTCCAGCGTGACGTATTCGCGTTGCTGCAGCGTGGAAATGATGGCCGCGTAGGTAGACGGCCGGCCGATACCGTGTTCTTCCAGGGTTTTGACCAGGCTGGCTTCACTGAAACGCGGTGGTGGTTCGGTAAAGTGCTGTTCAGGCCGTATCTTGTTGAGCTGCACCTGGTCACCCTCTTCCAGCGGTGGCAGGCGGTTTTCGTCACCGGGGGATTTTTTCCGGTCGTCGCTGCCCTCTTCATAGACCGCCATGAATCCCGGGTCGACTACGGTGGAGCCGGTGGAGCGCAGCACATTGCCGTCACCGACCGCGAAGTCGACCCCGACCGTGTGGATGGTTGCGTGCTGCATCTGGCAGGCCACCGTGCGCTTCCAGATCAGGTTGTAGAGCTTGTACTGATCGGAAGACAGGTGCGCCTTGATTTCATCGGGGATATTGAGCGCGGAGGTCGGTCGCACCGCTTCGTGCGCTTCCTGGGCATTCTTGGCCTTGGTCTTGAAATGACGGACCTGTTTGGGCAGCGCATCGGCGCCGTAGCGCTCGCTGATCAGGCTGCGTAATTCCTCCAGCGCTTCGTTCGCCAGCATCACGGAGTCGGTACGCATGTAGGTGATCAGGCCGACAGCGCCGTCACCAATATCAATGCCTTCATACAGTTGCTGGGCCACGCTCATGGTGCGCCTGGTAGTGAAACCCAGCTTGCGCGAGGCTTCCTGTTGCAGCGTCGAGGTCGTAAAGGGTGCCGCCGGGTTGCGCTTGCGCTGTTTCTTTTCGATGGCGCTGACAGTCAGCTTGCCCCTGGCGGCCTCCAGCAACTCCTGCTCCGCAGCGTGGGCCTGCTGGTCCTTGTGGATGCTGAACTGGGTGAGTTTTTTGCCGTGCAGGTGCGTCAGTTTGGCGGTAAAGGCCTGCTGGTCTTTTTCCAGGTCGGCCTCGATGGTCCAGTATTCGCGCGGTTTGAACTTTTCGATCTCTTCTTCGCGCTCGACGATCATGCGCAGCGCCGGGCTCTGCACCCGGCCGGCGGACAGGCCGCGGCGGATTTTTTTCCACAGCAGTGGCGACAGGTTGAAGCCGACCAGGTAGTCCAGCGCCCGTCGCGCCTGCTGCGCGTTGACCAGGTCG
The DNA here is from genome assembly GCA_026984515.1 of Thiohalobacter sp. Taxonomy (GTDB): domain Bacteria; phylum Pseudomonadota; class Gammaproteobacteria; order DSM-19610; family DSM-19610; genus Thiogranum. The sequence goes on from JALSRZ010000013.1 coordinate 23,835, forward strand.
GTGGACAGTTCGCGCGGGTGGGCGACCGCGTCATTGACCGCGCGTTTGGTGATCTCGTGGAATACCACCCGGTGTACACCTTTGTTTTTCAGGGCCTTGCGGGCATCCAGCAACTCGTACAGGTGCCATGAAATCGCTTCTCCCTCGCGATCCGGGTCAGTCGCGAGGTACAGGTTATCGGCTTTTTTCAGCGCCTTGACGATGGCGTCGACGTGCCTGGAGTTGCGCTCGATCACCTGGTATTTCATGGCGAAATCCTCGTCGGGAAGCACTGCGCCTTCCTTGGGGATGAGGTCGCGCACGTGCCCGTAGGAGGCGAGGACTTCAAAGCCCTTGCCGAGGTATTTCTTGATGGTTTTCGCCTTGGCGGGCGATTCAACGATGACCAGGTTTTTGCTCATGGACTCTATAGTTAAAAAGCCGCACAGGAGTGCGGCTTGGTTTGTAAAAGGCTGTTGGCGGGCTAATGCAGGTAGCCACCCGGCATGCTTTCAAACACCAGGTCTTCCATCCACGCATAGGCGGCTTCGGCGCCGGGCTGGTTGAACAGCACCATCAGGATGACCCACTTGAGCTGGCCGATATCGAAATCCTCGGTTTCCAGCGCCATGACCCGTTCGATAACCCGCTCGCGGGCCTCGGGCTGCAGAATTCCCATCTGTTCCAGGAACAGCAGAAAGCCGCGGCTTTCGGCGTCCAGGCGCTCGACCTCGTGATCGGCGTAGATGCGAATGGAATTCCCGGTGAGCGGGGCTTCCAGCTCATGCTGCTGGACGGACAGGCCCTCCAGCCATTCAAAGGCCTGATTGATCTCGCTGGACGGAAACCCGGCTTCCATCAGTTCCGTGTGCAGGGATTCACGGTCCGGGCTTAGCTCGGTCTCTTCGTCCATGTAATAGTGCTCGAACAGGTACATGAGCACATCAAACATATTTTCTTTCATATCAAGCCTCTATCTCCTACGGCTGTAGCGCCCGCCGGGGCTGGCAGCAATCTGTTCCTCCAGCTCCAGTAACAGCAGCATGGAGGAAACCTGTTCCGGCGTCAATCCGCTTCGCTGCACCAGCTGGTCGACCGAAACCGGTTCATAACCCATCAGATCAAGTAAGCGAAGGTACTCCGCATCCAGTTTTGCCGGCCCGTGGTCGCGCTCTGCGACGGTTCCGGGAGCCTTCTGGTCGGGGTGCTGTGAGCGGCACAGCGCCAGCAGTGGCGCCAGTTCTTCCAGGATATGGTCGCCGGTCTCCACCAGTTTGGCGCCTTCCCGGATCAGCGCGTGA
>JALSRZ010000014.1 GCA_026984515.1 Thiohalobacter sp.
GCCGCGCAGGCATAGTCGACACTATGTCGAGCAGCCCGACCGAGTGAACGCCGCTTAGCGCGCGGCATGACGCCGCCGCAGCAGGAAGTCGGTGAGAAATGCGGGCTAGCCCGCGGCCTTTGAAAGCCAGTCGCGGAAACCGGCATCCGGCAGGGGCTTGCTGATATGGAAACCCTGCACCAGGTCGCAACCCAGGTCTTTGAGCTGTACACGCACGGCTTCGTCTTCAACCCCTTCCGCAATCACCTTGCATTCCAGGTTGTGACCCAGCTCGATGATGGAACGAACAATGGCGGCGTCCTTCGGACTGTTGACCATGTTCTCCAGGAAGGACTGGTCGATTTTCAGCACATCGATGGGCAGGCGTTTCAGGTAGGACAGTGAAGAATAGCCGGTACCGAAATCATCGATCGCAATCAGCACGCCCAGCTCGCTGAGTTTCCTGAGGATACGCGCACCTTCGTCCAGGTCCGCCATCAGGGTACCTTCGGTGATCTCTATTTCCAGGCAGCGCCCGTCCAGGCCCGCTTTTTTCAACGACTGTTCGATACCCTGGACCAGCCCGGGCGCCTGGAAGGAGCGCGCCGACACATTCACGGAGATCGGCATCTGGCTGCCATCGGCAGACCAGTGCTTGCTGTCTTCCAGCGCGGTGTCCAGTACCCAGTCGGTAATCGGCGTAATCATGCCCAGCTGCTCGGCGACGGGAATAAACTGCTTGGGCAACACCAGCCCCTGCTGGGGATGCTGCCAGCGCAGCAGGGCTTCGGCACCGCAGATGGTGTCGCTGCCCAGATCGATCTTGGGCTGGTAGAACAACTCGAACTCCTCGCGTTCCAGCGCACCGTGCAACTGGCCGGAAAACTGCAGGTGCCGGGTGGCCGACGCCGTGGAGGATTCCGACTCGTAGAACAGGTAGGGTGCGGCATTCCATTTGGAACGATACATGGCGCTGTCGGCGTGACTGGCCAGGGTCCCGGCATCCTCGCCATGCTGCGGGTAGACCGAGATGCCGATTGCGCTGCTGAGACAGAGCTCTTTTCCCCGGTAACTGAACGGCGCGCTCAGCGAGTTGATGATTTCACCTACCACGCGCTCCACCGCGCGCCCGGTATCCTGCAGCAGCGGCAAAACAATGCCGAACTCGTCACCGCCCAGCCGTGCCAGCGTATCGGTATCGCGTAGTACTTTCTGCAGACGCGCCGCGATCTGGCGCAGCAGTTCGTCACCGGCCTCGTGCCCCAGCGAGTCGTTGTACATTTTGAACTGGTTGATATCCAGCACCATGACGGCAACGGATGCACCCGGGTTGCGGCGCGCCACCGCCAGCGCCGAAGACAGGCGGTCATACCACAGGGCGCGGTTGGCCAGCCCGGTCACCTCGTCCTGGGTGGACAGCTGTTCCAGGCGTTCACGGTCCGTGTGCGAATCGGTAATGTCTTCCATCAGGCAGTGCACGCGCAACACGCGACCACGCCGGTTGGCCGCCGGGTAAAAAGCCATGCGGTACCAGCGCTCGCTCTGCTCGTCGGGCGCCACCCGGACTTCCAGCTGCACCGGCTGACCATCGATCACCTGCTGCCAGGCCGTCAGTACCCGCTCCCGTTCAGCACCGTTGATACGGTAGAAACAGGGAATCGGGGCTTCCAGTTCGCGGTCACAGAACCCCCGGGTACCGGGACTCGCGTAACTGATGCGGTTGGTTTCGATATCGACGGTCCACAGCATCTGCGGAATATGACCGAGGATTTCAGAGGCCAGATCCTGCTCGACACCGAGTTCATCGCGCTGTTCACGGATCTGCTCGACCGCCGTGCGCCAGTAGGCTTCCGTCATTACCGCCATGTCGCGGAAGATCATCTTGATCAGCGCGGATTCCAGCGCGTCCCGGTCTTCGTCGGCGATTTGCGGATCGCTGGCCACCAGGCGCCGCAGGTGCTCCATGAACAGGCGGTAGGCGCCCAGCGACCAGACCGGCTTCACCCCCAGCCGGTAGTGCGCCCGGCCCACCTGCTCGCTGCGAACCGTGGCCTTTTCATCGAATTGCCCTTTCAGCAGACTCAGCTTGTGCTGGAGCATGCCTCGTACCAGTTCACCTATATTGCCACCGGAACGCTCGTAGGCGTACATCACATCAGCGATGTCGGGATTATCGAACAGGTAGTTGTAGCTGGTCTCCGCAAAACCCGCGGCGCCCTGGGCAAGGATGTCCTGGTAGCGGTCGAGCAGCAGCGCGTCCTCGCCGTTCAGCTGGAGAACGTAATTGAACTCCTTACCCTGAATCGGGCTGGCAGGGGATTTCCTGCGCGTACTGCGCCTCCCTTCCTCCCTGGAGCGTGTACTCTTTTTCGGTGGTGTTGGCATTGCCAAATCCAGCTATTGTTATAGTTGTAACAAGACGTTAGCACAAGACCCGGCATAAATACAATCAATCTGTCAGCACCCGCCGGCGCGGGCTGGAACAAGTTCTTGAAAACCGGTCGATTAGGCAAAAAGATCCAGCCGCCCGCTCTCCAGGAAGCTGCCGAGCGTGGTCTCCGGCACCCTTTCCGACCCTGTTTCCGGCAGGGGATTTCCCCCGTTCCAGGTCCTGTCACCACCCTCCCCGGCAGCGCGTTCCTGGCCGGCAAAGGACTGTCCGGAAACGTCCACGTCCACCAGTTCGACCCCGCTGGCGTCGAACATCTCACGCAGCCGGGGCAAGGCTGCTTCCAGCGCATCCCTGACCACCCCGTGTGCTGCATGGAACTGGATACTGGCCTGGTCATTCTGCACCTGGAGACGCACTTCCATCGGGCCCAGGTGCGCCGGGTTCAACTGGATCCTGGCCCCCTGCAGGTTCTGGCCGGCCATCCACTGGATGCGTTCTCCCAGTGCCTGTTCCCAGCCATCCTGGTTGAACTGCGCACCCAGGGTAAAGGCAGGCAACCCGACCGGCGTAGCAGGAGCGGGCGCCGGCGGCGCTGCAGCGGCTCCCGTTGCACTCGCGGCATCCGCGCGCGGCAGGGAGTCAGCCGTGCCGGGTACTCCCGGATCGCGCTGTTTGATACTGGACAGCAGCTCTGCCAGCGGGGTCTGCCGCTGACTGCTATCCGCTTGCGGAAGCTGCGCAAGCGCCCTGTCCAGGCCGGAATTTTTCAGTTCAAAAGGCGTTTCTTCCGATGTCGCCCGGTCGCCCGCAGCGTGTACAGCCGGTCTGCCATCGACTGCGACTGAAGGTGCCCGCTGACGCTGCTCCACGCCGGGGCCTTCCTCCTTTATGAGCTTGCCATCCACCGCGGCCAGCACGGCCGCCTGCGAACCGGCAACGGCACCGTTAGCCGGTATGGCCGTCAGTACCTGCTGCAACACCACGGCCAGCTCGCCGGCTGGATCAGCCACGCCATCGGCCTGCAGCTGTTCCAGCCGGGCGGTCATCCGTTCGACCAGTGGGCCGGTGTCGATACCCGCCTGTTCCGCACTGTCCAGCACCTGCTGCAACAACGGCAACAACTTGCCTCCCTGTGGCAAGGATTGCAGTTGCCGGGTCAGTTCATCCGCCCCGGCGGAAACCGCCGCTGCGTCGGCCGCCTGGGATGGCAACGCCGCATGCGCTTCGTCCAGCAACGGGGCAAATTCGCCAGGAATAGCCGCATCCTGCTGATTAATAGTTAAATTACTCCCGGCTGCGGCAGTGTTTCCGGTACTGCCGGGGGTTAGCTGTAGTGTTGCCAGGGGGGCATTCATCCCGTTGCTCCTGCATCCATCCAAGTGACCTGCAGGTTAACGGAGCAAGGCCTGTGCCAATCCTATTTTCTGTGGGTGTGCAGCGCACGCTCGTCCTGTTCCTGCTGCTCGCGGCGCTCCTGCTGGCGGTGTTCCTCGCGGCGATAGCGGTGTACCACCTTGTCGATGGCCTGACTGTGTGAACGAGTCTCCAGCCACTGGCGGCGGGTCTGTTCGTGCTGGCTGCAGCATTGCTCGATGAGGTTTTCCTGCTGGCGGATAGCTTCACCGAGACGATTGAGAAAAATGCGGTAGTCGCGTACGCGGGCAGCGCCCAGGCCGCTGCCGCCGGACTGTTCGAAATCCCTGGCATACTGGTCCCGGTAGGCGCACAGCTCTTCCAGCCGCGCGCGCTGGGCATCCAGATTCTGCTGGCTCTGTCCGAGTTCCTGCACCGCGTTCTGTTCACGGTTTTGCGCGACCCGTTGTACCGGCTGCATGCGTTTGGAGCGTGTCATCTCGTATCAATCTCTCCAGACCGAAAACTGTTGAAATAATCTTCCCGTAGGAGCGGGCTTGCCCGCTCCTACACCTCTGACTCTGTTCCCAGCGCCGCCGCCAGACCGGCCAGGCTATCGTTCCACGTCACCCGTTCGTGCATGTGCTGTTGCAGGAACCGGCTCATTTGCGGGTACATGCTGATGGCTTCGTCGACCCTGGCATCGCTGCCCGACTGGTAGGCACCCACGTTGATCAGGTCGCGGTTCTGGCGGTAACTCGAATACACCTGCCGAAAGCGCCGCACCGCCTGTTCGTGCTCGGGCGCCACGATGTTCACCATGACCCGGCTGATGGAGGCTTCGATATCAATGGCCGGGTAATGCCCTGCTTCTGCCAGTTCGCGCGACAGCACGACATGACCATCCAGGATAGCGCGCGCCGCATCGGCAATCGGGTCATTCTGGTCGTCGCCCTCCACCAGCACGGTATAAAACGCCGTGATCGAACCCCCCTTGTCGCCGGTGCCCGCACGTTCGACCAGTTGCGGCAGACGGGCAAACACCGACGGCGGGTACCCCTTGGTGGCCGGTGGTTCACCAATGGCCAGCGCCACTTCACGTTGCGCCTGTGCAAAGCGTGTCAATGAGTCCATCAACAGCAATACCTGTTTACCCTGGTCGCGGAAATACTCGGCTACACTGGTGGCCAGCATGGCCCCGTGCATGCGCATCACCGGCGAGTTGTCGGCAGGCGTGGCGACCACCACTGCCCGCGCGAGCCCTTCCTCACCGAGGATATTCTGTACAAATTCCTTGACCTCCCGGCCACGTTCGCCAATCAGTCCGACCACGATGACATCGGCGTCTGTGTAGCGTGTCATCATGCCCAGCAATACACTCTTGCCCACGCCACTGCCCGCGAACAGACCCATGCGCTGACCACGGCCGACACTCAGCAGGGCATTGATCGCGGCCACACCGACATCCAGCGGCTCACTGATGGGCGGGCGCGAGAGCGGATTGATCGAGCTCCCGGTCAGCGGTACGTGCCGGTCCGCCTGGATCGGGCCCTTGTCGTCCAGCGCATTGCCGGCGCCATCGAGCACCCGTCCCAGCAGGTGATCGCCGACCGGGACCTCGCAGCCGCTGTCGACCGGCACCACCCGCGCATCCGGCCCCAGGCCCTGCAGGTCACCAATCGGCATCAGGTACAGTTTGTCTGCGTGGAAGCCGACCACTTCGGCTTCAATCGGCCGGCCCAGGCGGGATTCGATCAGGCAGCGTCCGCCGATGACGGCCTGGCAACCCACGGCCTCCAGGGTCAGTCCTACCATGCGCGTCAGTTTGCCGGCCACCACCAGTGGCCGCGGCTGCACAGCGCGCTGAAGATACGGGTCCAGCCGCTGTTTGAGGCGTTCATTGCGGCCCCCCGCCAGCATCAGCTTTCCTGCCTGTCGGTATGACGCTGACCGCCCAGCACCCCGGCGATCACCGAGTTCAGGCGGGTTTCAATGGTGGCATCGATCTGTGAAGTGCTGGTTACCACCCGGCAACCGCCGCGATCCAGCACCGGGTCTTCCACCACCCGGATGGCCTGCTCGCCTTCCTGCAGGGACAAAGCCTCGCACACCAGCTCGGCATCTTCCGGGTTGAGTACCAGCTGTACCTCTCGTGCCGCGACCGGCAGTGCCGCCAGGGCTTCGCGCACCACACCGATCACCTGTCCGGGATCGGTTTTCAGTTCCCGCCGCACCAGCTGGCGCGCCACCAGCATGGCCAGTTGCGCCAGTTGCTGTTCGACACTGTCGTCCAGCTGCTCGAGCGGCTGTGCCAGTGTCTGAATAATCAGTTCCAGGATACGCGCCTGGCCCAGCATTTCCTCCCGGCCCTGGTCCCTTCCTTCCTGCAGACCCTGCCGGAACCCCTCCTGCCGGGCCTGTTCCCCGATTTCTTCCAGCTGGCGCGCAGTGACCGGACGGTTACGACCAGCGTCCTGGCCGGACTGCACCTCCGGCACGTTCCAGGCCTGGCAGTCCGACAACTCTTCGCTGCGTATAACCCTAGACAAACTGCTCCGCTCCCTTGCCACCCAGCACCAGTTCACCGGACTCGGACATACGCCTGGCAATGGCGAGTATTTCCTTCTGCGCGCCCTCGACTTCGCTGAGGCGCACCGGCCCCTTGTTTTCGAGGTCATCGCGCATCATCTCTGCCGCGCGTTTACTCATATTACTGAAGATTTTCTCCTTCATGCCCTCCTCAGCGCCCTTGAGCGCCAGGATCAGGGTCTCGGAGGACACTTCGCGCAACAAGGCCTGGATGCCGCGGTCATCGACGTCAATCAGGTTGTCGAATACAAACATGAGGTCCTGGATCTGCTGCCCGAGTTCGGCATCCGCGTCCTTGATCGCCTCCATGATTTCGCCTTCGATGGAACTGTCCACGAAGTTGAGAATATCCGCGGCGGATTTCACTCCGCCCACGGTGGAGGACTGCACGTTCTGGTTACCCGCAAACTGGCGTTCGAGAATCTCGTCGAGTTCCTGCAAGGCGGAAGGCTGGATACCGTCCAGCGTGGCGATGCGCAACAACACGTCATGCCGCGTGCGCTCCGGGAAGAATTTGATGACTTCAGCGGCGTGATCGTTGTCCAGGTAGGACAACACGATCGCCTGAATCTGCGGGTGTTCCAGGCGAATGAGCTCCGCCACCGCCCGGGCATCCATCCATTTCAGGGCTTCCAGCCCCTTGGTACTGCTGCCCAGCAGGATGCGGTCCATGAGTCCCTTGGCCTTGTCCTCGCCGAGGGCACCCACCAGCACGGAACGGATGTAATCATCCGAGTCCACACCCAGTGCGGTCTGTTCCTGAACGGTCTCGGTAAAGTTTTCCAGTACCCGGGTCACCTGTTCACGCGGTACATTGGTCAGGCCGGCCATGGCCGAACCTACCTTCTGGACCTCCTTGGGCCCCATATGCTTGAGCACTTCCGAGGCATTCTCCTCACCCAGCGTCAGCAACAGCACCGCGGCACGATCCGTACCACTCAGTTTCAGCTTGCTCTCATCCATCTTCGCCTACCCAGTTCTTCACTACCTGCGCAACGCGTTTCGGATCCTCGCCCACGACACCCCTGGCGGCTTCCAGGTGCTGCTCATAGCCCATCTGCGGCGCAGCCAGTTGCGCCTGTTGCGGACTGGCACCGGACAGGCTGAGCTGGTCCTCGCCGACACCGGCCTCAGCCGCTGTTGCCGCAGCCGGGACCATGGCAGCGGCCCGGCTGCCTTGCGCACCTTTCTCGGCCAGGCTGCGCATCACCGGCTTCAGCACACCGAAGATCACCAGCAGCACACCCAGGGCACCGACAGCCTGCCTGGCGACATCCCATACCCAGGGCTGTTCCAGCAGTGCGGGTTCCGGCAGGGGCTCGGCTTCCGGCTGCTGCATAAACGACGTATTGATGACATTGATGGTATCGCCACGCTGTTCGTCGAAACCGACCGCATCCTTGATCAGACCGGTAAAGCGTTTGATTTCGTCATCGTTCCAGGGCTTGCTGACCAGTTCGTCATTGTCATCCAGCTCCTGTTTGTCATCGAGCACCACGGCAATGGACAGTCGGCGAATGGTACCGCTGGCCAGTTTGGTGTGGCTGATGGTCTTGTCCAGTTCGTAGTTGCGGATACTGCTCTTGCTGTTGTTGATCGGTACGGCGCTCGACGAGGTACTCTGGCTGCCGGCATCCTGCCCTGCACCCGGCGCACTGGCCGTCGGCTGCAACGCTGTTTCATCCGGTGGCTGATTGGACAGCGCACCGGGAACACCGGATGCACCGGCGCTGCCCGTGGTGCTGTCCTCGCTGGTCTGTTCGCTGCGCAGCAGGCGTAGTTCCGGGCGGCCCGGGTTATAGACTTCCTGGGTCCGTTCGGTGGCGGTAAAATCCAGGTCGGCACTGATGCTGGCACGCACCCGGCCGGCACCGACAATCGGTTCCAGCAACTGGCGGATGCGCTCCGCGTAGGTCGACTCCAGCTTGCGGTTGTAGGAAAACTGCGTGGAAGTCGACGCCAAGCCGTTATCATCGCCGGCGCTGCTCAGTAACTCGCCGCGCTGGTCGACGACAGTGACCTTGCCGGGCTTCAGGTGCGGCACGCTGGACGACACCAGGTGCACAATGGCGGCCACCTGCCCCTCGTCCAGGCTACGCCCGGAATACAGGTCGATCATGACCGATGCAGAGGGATCGGAACGTTCGCGCAGGAACACGGAACGCTTCGGAATCGCCAGGTGCACACGCGCATTTTCCACGTTGCGCAGGGTAGTGATGGTGCGGCCCAGCTCCCCTTCCAGGGCACGCTGGAAACGCGCTGTCTCGATAAACTGGCTGGTGCCGAAGCCCTGCTCCTTTTGCAGCATTTCAAAGCCCATGGCATTGCCTTCCGGCAGACCGTCCTGCGCCAGTTCCATGCGCGCTGACTGCACCTTGCCGCTCTCCACCATGACCGCACCGGTGGTTTCGTCCACCTTGAAAGCGATACCGGATTTCTGCAGGGCATCGATCACCTGACCGGCATCCTTGCTGCCGAGGTTGGCGTATAACAGAGTGTAACCGGGCTGCTGTGACCAGAGCACCACCGCCACGCCGATAGCAACACTGGCAGCGAGACCGACCATCAGACCGATCTGCCGCAATGCCGGCAACCCCTGGAAGCCCTGAACTGTTTCTGCTTTAACCATTGCCATTGCTATGCTCTACCTGTAGTCAGACCGGCATACTCATGATGTCCTGGTACGCCGAAACCAGGCGGTTGCGCACCTCGGTCATGGCCTGGAAGGCGACACCCGCCTTCTGCAGGGCAATCATGACTTCGGTGACATCCACGCCTGGATCACCCGCGCTGAATGCACTGGACAGTTTCGAGGCTGCCTGCTGTGTGTCATTGACACTGTCAATCGACTGCTTCATCAGGTCGGCGAACTCGGTACGCGGCGCCTGTGCCGCGCCCGTTTCCGCCGCTCCGCCCTGTGCCGCGGCGGTCAGCCGCCGCATTTCCGCCAGTACCTGCTCCACACTATTGATGCTGCTCATGTCTCTACCCCCTCTAGGCCGGAACCGCTATACCCTGTTCGCGCATGCGTGCCAGCTTGTAACGCAGCGTGCGCGGACTGATGCCCAGCCGTTCGGCAGCCGCCTTGCGGCTGCCCTTGTCCACGCGCAGGGCATCCAGGATCATTTCAAATTCACGTGTTTTCAGGCCACCGTCCAGGCCGGCCTGCGCGGTCGCCGCGGCATCTTCTGCCGGCATCGGCCGCTGATTCCCGGCCGTATCGGCCGGTCCTGTGTCCATTTCAAAACACAGGTCATGCGTTTCGATCTGCTCCCCGTTCAGCAAAATGAGTGCGCGCTGAATCACGTTGTCCAGCTCCCGGACGTTACCCGGCCAGGCATGATCCAGCAGTGCCTGCTGCGCCTGCTTCGACAGGTGCGGCAAGGAACGACCGGCCGGCGAATACCTGCGGATCAGCCGGTTAGTCAGTGGCAGGATGTCGGCCTTGCGCTGGCACAGGGGCGTCAGGTGCAGCGGGAATACGTTCAGGCGGTAGAACAGGTCTTCGCGGAAACGACCGGCCGCCACTTCTTCGCGCATGCTGCGGTTGGTGGTCGCCAGTACACGTACATCCAGTGCAATGGTTTCACGCCCGCCCAGGCGTTCAACCTCGCGTTCCTGTAACACCCGTAACAACTTGGCCTGCAGGCCCAGGTCCATCTCGGATATTTCATCCAGTAACAGGGTACCGCCCTGCGCCTGCTCGAATTTCCCGGCGCGCGCCTGGTAGGCACCGGTAAAGGCTCCTTTTTCGTAACCGAACAGGGAGGCCTCCAGCATGTTTTCCGGTATGGCTGCACAGTTGATGGCCACGAACGGTCCTGCAGCGCGCGCTGAATGACGATGAATCAGCTGGGCAAACACTTCCTTGCCGGTGCCCGAATTACCGCTGATCATGACCGTGGCATCGGTACCCGCCACCCGTTTCGCCAGCGCAGCCAGTTTGCGTGTGGCGGGGTCTTCGGCGACCACTTCCGGGTCTTCGCCATCGACCGGCAGGTAGCGGCGAATCATATCCACCAGCACTTCCGCCTCAAACGGTTTTACCAGGTAGTCGGCTGCACCGGCGCGCATGGCATCGACGGCCTGCTCAATGGTGCCGTAAGCGGTCATCAGTACCACGGGCAGTTCCGGAATGCCTGCCTTGAGCTTCTGCAGCAGGGTGTTGCCGTCCATACCTTTCATCTGTACATCACTGACCACCAGGTCAAACGACTGCTGATCGATCAACTGCATGGCCTGTCTGCCATCATCTGCCGACTGCACACCGAAGCCGGCCAGTTCGACGGTGGCACACAGGGCGTCGCGCAGGGCCGGGTCGTCTTCAACAATCAGCACAGTGGATTGACTCATTACACATACCTCAAGCTGGCACTGTCTGCCTGCTGCTGCTTAGTCCGCTGCTCAGCGGGGAGCAGTTGTTGTCCATCGTGCAGCGGCAGCCGGATCACAAACCGCGCACCCTCCTGGCAAGCGGAATCAATTTCAATATCGCCCTGGTGCGCGCGGATGACCGCACGCGCAACCGCCAGACCCAGGCCGGTGCCACTGGAGCGGGTGGTGAAAAAGGGCTCAAAAATATGTTCGTGCAGGTCGGGAGAGATACCCGGCCCGTTATCCTGCAGGGTGATGCAGACGCTTTCATCCTCTGCCCCGGCGTACCAGGCCAGTTGCGGCCGGCAGTCGCAGGCGTCGAGCGCGTTGATGGCAAGGTTCGCCAGTACACTGGCAAGGATTTCGCGCTGGCAACACAGCTGGATATCGAGCTGATCCAGCTGCACCGCCCAGTCTGCATCACGCTCTTTCAGCTGCGGTAACAGCGTCTGTCGCACCTGCTCCAGCAACTCACCGAGCCCGACTGTTTCCTCGCTTCCCTGGCCGCCGCGGGCAAACACCAGCATATCGTTGACCATATGATCGAGGTGCCGCAGGCCTGTCAGCAGGCGCTCCACAAAACAATCATGTTGCGCACGCGGCAGGCCGGGCTGACTGAGCTGGGAGGCGTACAGCAGTGCGGTGGAAAGCGGGGTACGGACCTGGTGGGCAAGGCGGGCGGTCATTTCACCCATGCTGGAAAGCCGCTGGCTGCGCGAGGCGTCCTGTTGCAGGGTGCGTATTTCGTTACGCAGTCGGGTGCGCTCGCTGCGCGCCGCCGCCAGCTCCCGGTTCAGGCCGGCAACCTGGTTTTGCAGCAAGCGGTACGACCCGGTGAGCTGTTCGGAAACCTCCGCGAACCGGGCAAAGGCATCCTGCAGTTGTTGCTGTCTGGCAGCCGGTTGGCTCATATACAGGCGTACTCCCAAATGCGTTGCAAAAGCGGGGCTGGTGAGCCCGTGCATTACAAAGCAAGGAGTATGCCTGGAATATTATCTAGAGTTAAAACAGATGGTTAAAGACAACAGCTGCGCGGTGCGTCAAACTCTCGGCGCGCTGTCCGAACGCTGCAAACCGTATTTGCGTAATTTTTCCACCAGCGTGGTGCGGCGCATACCCAGACGCTTGGCGGCCTGGGCGACGATCCCGTTGGCGTCATCCAGGGCCTGGCGGATAAAGCCCACCTCCAGGTTGCTGAGGTGTTCTTTCAGGTCGAGTCCGCCGCGCGGCAGGCGGGGCTCTGTGTCCAGCTGGTACTGCGGCAGGCTGTTCTGCGCGCTTATGATCTCCTCGTTCAGGCGCGAGGCTTCGGCGCCACTCACATCACTCTGGAATTTCTCCGGCAGGTCAGCCACGTCGACCACGCCAAAGGGGTAAAGGATAGCCAGGCGTTCGACCAGGTTGGCCAGTTCCCGCACATTACCCGGCCAGTTGTACTGGCACAGGGCAACGGTGGCACCCTGAGTCAGACGTACCGAACCCCGTTTTTCGTGCTCGATGCGGCGGATCAGTTCATTGACCAGCAGCGGGACGTCTTCAACGCGATCCCGCAGCGGCGGCATCTCGATGGGAAATACGTTCAGGCGGTAGAACAGATCCTCACGAAACTTGCCTTCGGTGATGGCTTCTTCCAGGTTACGGTGGGTAGCGGCAACGATACGCACGTCGGCCTTGATGCTCTTGTTGCTGCCCACCCGTTCGAAGGTGCGCTCCTGCAGAACCCGTAACAACTTGACCTGCATGTTGAGGCTCATGTCACCGATTTCGTCCAGGAACAGGGTGCCCCCTTCCGCCAGCTCGAAACGCCCCTGGCGGGTACTGATGGCACCGGTGAACGCGCCCTTCTCATGGCCGAACAGTTCAGATTCCAGCAGGTCCGCGGGGATCGCACCACAGTTGACCGGCACGAAGGCCTGTTCACGGCGATTGGAATAGTAATGCAGGTTCCGCGCAACCACCTCCTTGCCGGTGCCCGATTCGCCGAGAATCAGCACATTGGCATCGGATTTCGCCACCTGCTGGATCATCTTGCGCACCATTTGCACGGCACGGCTGGTACCCACCAGGCTGCGGAACAGGTCGACCGGGCGCTGGTTAGCGCCTTCAGACTGGGTTTCGCGGTACACCTCGGCCTGGTGCAGGGCGCTGGTCAGCTGGGTGTAGTGGACCGGCAGTTCGACACGCCCGAGGATGCACGAACTGGGCTCGATGGCGACGGTCAGTTCCTTGTTCTTTTCCGACAGCAAAAAGATCGGCAGGTGCTCATCCAGGTCGTGGACTTCCTTGAGCAGCTTCTGCAACGCCTTGTCGGACTTGCAGGTTCCCACCAGCACCGCGAGGATGTCGCGGGGATCTTCGATGGCGGATTTCCAGTGCCCGCAGTCGGTTTCCAGCTCCGGGTGGTAATTGATAAAGCGCAATACCGACGTCAGTTCGCGGCCGCGCTCTGCATCGGCTTCGATCACTAGTACCCTGGGATCACTGACTGCCACCTGCGTTTCCCCCATCAATCCGGCCTCTGGCTGAATGGAATTTTTTAAAATCTGCCTTAAACAGCTGTACTGCAAAGTTAAGCACTCTTGGGCAAGAATGTCAAAATTTTGTCGTAAATTTGGCTGCGACTCTATTGATAATGCAAACAACTGTTTTATTGGAAATTTACGAATTTACAGCGCACGCTGCCAGCGACCTGCACAGGTCCGGAAACGGATCAATATCAGGGATTTTCAGGTAAAACCGGGGGATACCGGGTAACATGGCCCGGTCGCGCGGCCGGGTTGCATCACTGCAAGGAATCTCTGTAACGAAGCAGGTCTGCCCCGCTAAGGTGCACAGCCCCGGTAGGCTGCGGCGGCACTGCGGCCTGCCCTGCCCGCCTGTAATTCGCAACCCAGCCGGTCACGACACTGTTGACCCAGCCGGGTGACCTGCTGGTTGATGGTGAGTATTTCACGGATAGCCACGGCCACCTCGGGGGCATCCTGTCCGCTGGCAGGCTGCCGGAAACAGTCCCCTACCAGCGCCTTGCGGCGGGTTTCCAGCCCGGCGACCAGTGCCCACTCGCCGGCCTGTGCCTTTGACAGCATATCCTTGCTCAATTCGATAATATCCCTGAGTTGTCGACTGCGATTCATATCCATATGGTTTGTTCTCCCGGATTCAGGCGCCGGTCGCGTGCTGCGCAGCCTGGTCGGCGATCGCGTCCCAGGCTTCCTTGATCTGCCGCAGCAGGTCCGATACTTCATCCAGCAAGGAGGTATCGTTGTCGCGGTTCGCCTCGATCAGCCGTCGTTCCATGTAGATGTACAGGTCTTCCAGGTTGCGGGCGATTTCGCCGCCACGGTCCTTGTCGAGGCTGGATTTCAGGCCTTCGATGATCGATATCGCACTACCGACCTGTTCACCCTTGGGCTGGATTTCGCCCCGTTCCATGTGCCCACGGGCAGCTGCGATCTTGTCCAGCGCACCTTCCAGCAACATCTGTATCAGCCGGTGCGGACTGGCGGACTCGATACCGGTCCGTACCGCGTTCTCACTGTATTGATCCAGCGCATTTCGAACACCTGCAAAGCTCATTTCCTGCTCCTTGTTACTACATGCCCCGTGTCCTGGAGCATAAGCGGTTACCGGCTACTGCCGGTCTATATCTTTGGCAACGCCGCCAGCTGCTGGGTAAGAAAGGTACTCGTCCCCTGCAGTTCTCCCATCAGGGTGTCCAGCGCGGTGAACTGGCTCCGCAGGCGCTGCTCGCGCAACCCCAGGCGGAACTCCAAATCCTGGATCCTCTGGTCAACCGTACCGATACGTGTATTCAGTCCCTCCTGCCGGGTACCGATCAGCCCGTCACTCTGCACAAAGGTACTGACCAGCGCATCGACCCTGAACAGGTAACCCTGATTGTCATTGGCGAACAATTCTGCCATGCCACTGAAATCACCGTCGACCGCTTTCTGCAGTTTGCTACTGTCCAGTGCCAGTTTGCCATCCCGCTGGAAGGATACGCCCACTTCGGACAGGTAGGTGAAACTGCTGTTCAGCGTACCCGGCGGAGTATTGAACACCGCCTTGATCTGGTTCTCGATACTGCGCAGGGTATTATCCGCTTCCAGGTCGTTGCCCTTGCCGGACAGACCGTCGATGGTGGTCTGCAGCTTGTTGTACTCGTCGACAAAAGACTGCACCGAGGCAGTGACCGCCTCGGTGTCGCGGCTGATATCCAGCTGCACGGCGGCCGTGGTTTCTCCCTTCAGGTTGAGAGTGATACCGGTGATGGCATCGCTGATCGTGTTACTGGAACGGGTAATGGTGTACAGGCCATCCACCAGCAGCTCGGAATCCAGCTGCAGCGGATCATTGATATCGGTGAGTCCCAGGTCGCTGCCCAGGGATCCGGTAAAAGACAGACCGATGGCATTGGCGTTACCGGTTTCAGTGGCCGTGAGGACCAGCCGGTTGCTGCCGCTGTTTTCGCTGATAACGGTTGCCGACACGCCGGTGTTGTCCGGTGCGTCATTGATGGCATCCCGCAACTGGGAGAGCGTCATGCCACCCCCGTTCACAGTGAATGCATTACCGTTGACAGTAAAAGTGACCTGGTCCCCCGCTCCACCCAGCGTGGTGGTAGCGGTATCGGCGATGGCCAGTGACCCCATCTTGTGGGATTCGGCCAGATTGACGACCTGGATATTGGTAAAACCGGTAGCAGCGGTGCTGTCAGCGGTCGCCGTGAAGGCGGCCTCATCAGCGGAAACCGCCTTGTAGACCTCAAAGGCATCCAGGCTTTTCAGGTCCCCCAGTGCCGTCTGAAAACCGGCCAGCGAGCTTTGCAGCGTACCGTAGGCACTGAGCTGCACTTCCAGGTCCTGTCGACTGCTCTGCAGATTCCGCAACGGTCGTCGCTCGACCGTCATTAACTGCTCGACGATCGAGTTGACGTCCAGTCCGGAACCGATGCCGGGTGCGCTGATCACGTGCTGACCTCATTGGTTATTACTGACTGAACACTACACTGCAAAAGCAGTGCCAGCCTCATGCCTGCTCCCGGAGAATCACACTTTCCGGTGCATCCAGGTTCTTCGCGATCCGCAGGGTCTCTTCGGAAGGAATCTGCCGAATCACTTCTTGTGTTTCAGAATCAACCACTTTGACCACCAGGCGGTCACTGTCCTTGTCGATGCTGAAGCTCAGGTCACGCTGAAAGTTCTGCACGAAGTCGCTGATCTGACTGACCGCACTTTCCACTTCCGCTGTATTTTCTGTAGTCCCGGCCTGTTCCACCTGGCGCAGCGGCAGATCCTGTCCGCGCGCGGCGGATTCATTCCGGCCTACCTGTCCTGCTTGTTCCGGTACTGGTGACACCTGCGGTGCCTGTGGCTGCATTCCCTGCAAACGATCGATCCCTGCGTCCCGTGTGAATGTAGTTATATCGGATGACATCGTTCACCTGCCTGTATAAAGCGGAAGGGTGGAGCATCCATGCCACCACCCTTCCCTGGTATTGCCAAGATACTGCTACGAACGTGGTGCTTACCGCAGCAAGGTCAGTGCCGTCTGCGGTATGGTGTTGGCCTGCGCCAACATGGCCACACCGGCCTGCTGCAGGATCTGCGAACGTGTCAGGTTAGCCGTTTCAGCCGCGAAGTCTGTATCCTGGATACGACTGCGGGCAGCCGAGAGGTTCTCCGAGTACGTGGTCAGGTTTGACACGACCGACTCGAAACGGTTCTGGACCGCACCGAAGGTCGCACGTGACTTGGACACGAAATCGATACCGGTAGTGGCGGAATCCAGGTTGCCGATCGCTGTCACAGCGGCAGCCGAAGTGCTGACATCAATGGTGCCGGTCGCCGTCAGGGTCGCGTTGTAACCCGTGATGGTGGTCAGGTCCAGGCCGGTCACACCGATACGGTTTTCGCTGCCGGAATCCTGGCCAATCTGGAAATTCAGCGTGGTAGCGCTGGAATTCAGCAGGCTGGTGCCATTGAAGGAAGTAGTGGTAACGATACGTGAAATTTCCTGGGTCAGCTGGTCGACCTCGGCCTGCAGACCGGTACGGTCCTCGACCGTGGCGTTGGCGGACTGCACGGCGATTTCACGGATACGCTGCTGGGCGGACTGGATCTGGTCCATCGCGCCTTCGCCCGTCTGGGCCAGGGAAATGCCGTCCTGGGCATTCCGTACTGCCTGGTTGAGGCCGCGGATATCAGCGGTCATCTTCTGGATACTGAACAGGCCGGCCGCATCGTCCTTGGCGGAAGATACACGCAGACCGGAAGACAGGCGGCGCAGGGAAGTTTCCATCATTCCCTGGGAAGAACTCAGGTTACGCTGTGCGTTGAGTGACGCAATATTGGTATTAATGGTCAAAGCCATGGTAGATACTCCTGAACTTTAGACGGATACCCGCAGAGGTATGCGGGGATCGACGTCTGTTATCACTAGCGGATATACCATCGCTATGGTATTCACCGCTTCCGTCAAGGTTAGCGTTCGCGGGCAAGGAAACTTTAAGCCACCGGAAAGGTTTTTTTGGCGTTCTTATACACTGTATTTTCAACAGCTTGAGAAACCTGCAAGCGCCCCGGCAGACCGTTCGCGTACCGTTCTACAACGTGGCAGCCCGCTGCCGGCCGGCCTGCCGCGCCCCGAGGACATCCGCCGGGTCCAGCGCCGCAAGCCACTCCTGCAGGTGCTGCTGCAACATCCATTCAGCCCGCACCCAGGCGCGCAGTGCATCACCCTCGCGCCGTGTGGCATCCATATCGTGGATACGCTCACGCACTGCCTTGATCCAGGCACGCGGCTGATTGGGCACCCTGCATACCGGCGCCTCCCGGTAGGGTGCAATATCGGTCGCGATGACGGGCCAGCCCAGAGCGCCGTATTCCAGGATACGCAGGTTGCTTTTCGATTGATTGAAACGGTTGTGTTCCAGCGGCGCCAGTGCGAGATCAAGGTTCAACGTCGCCAGCTTCTGCGGGTATTTCCCGAAGGTCACCGGGTTGTGTATTTCCTTTACGTACGGGTGCAGAAAATCGGGACACATACCGAAGAACACCCAGTCGACCTCCTGCGCGGTCTCCCGCACCACTTCTTCGAGCAGCTCCAGGTCACCCAGGTGCTGCTGCGCGCCGGCCCAGCCTATGCGTGGTTTGGCCGACGTCGCCCGGCGCGATTCCAGGCCGCCCCAGACGGTTTCATCCAGGTAATTCGGCACCACGCGCACATCGTCCGTCATGCCACGCAGTTCATCTGCCAGGGGCTCGGTCGTCACAATCAGCCGATCAGCAATACCGAGGCAGCGGCGCAGGCGCTTCTTGACGTCCCTGTAGCCGGTTTTTGAGAACGGGTTCTTGGGCGGCAGGGCAAATATCAGGTCGTCCTGACCGAACACGATAAACGCGCTGTTGATCTTTTTGTATGCTTCCATGCTGTCCATGTAAGCATCGTGCATGGTGTTGTGCATGAGCAGGGTATCCGGCTGCAGGCGTTCCAGCTCGGCCATGCTGGGCCAGGGCACCAGTTCCTTGTTGAATGGCAGAACCAGGCTGTTGGCGCGCTGTTCCCGGTGCAACACCTCCAGTGGCTGTTGAATACGGAATTTCCAGGATCCGATGGATCCCGCAGCAAAGCCAATAATCCTGGCTGCACTCCGGTCGTCCGGCTTCCAGCCCGGCACAAAGCGGTCATCGGTCGTAAAGCGCTCCCCTGTCAACGCCAGGTTGGGACTATAGGCCGGGTCATGCGCAAGTATTGGCAGTGATTGCCTGCATAGCTGACCGGATTCACTGAGCGCCAGTTGATCCAGATCGAGTCCATCCAGCCCGGACGGAGCCTCACCGGCAAACATCAGGGTTGAATGCGGTGTCCACAGGATTTTTCCACCTGCCGCACGCACCCGCAGGCAGAAATCAACAGCCTGGTAGAAACCCAGCCGCAGGGACAACGGTGAATCTCCTGCCGATGTCAGCACCGACTTACGGACCAGCATGCAGCTGTTCGATACTGCCGACAGCTCCTGCGCCACCTGGGCACGTCCCATGTAGCCCGATTCATCCAGGGAAAGCCCGCCGAAGGCCCCCATACCGACTGCGTAGGAACCGGCCCCGGTAACAATACCGCCGCCCACCACCTTCTGTTCCGACGAAACCAGGCGGGGCGCCACCACGGCGACACCCGGCCTGTCGAGTAACGCCACCAGTCGCCCCAGCCAGTCGGGCTGAATGGCAATGGCGCCCGGGCTCATCAGCAATACGTGTTCGGCCTGCGAAGCGCGCGCCAGTTCCAGCACAGCCTGCCAGTGGTCGACAGACGATGAACAGCGCACCACTTCGATCCGCTCCCCGCCAGTCGCCGTGGCAGGAAGCTCGATGTCGTCTTTCAACAACAACCGCACACGGAAGTCCGGGTACGCTGTCCGGGACCACAGCTTATCCAGGAACAGCTCCAGCATATCCGGCTTGCCGCTGACCGGGACAATGATGTCCACCGGCGGCCTGTCCGCACAGGCATAGTCGACAAAACAGCTGCCAAACAGGGTGCCCGGTCTCACTTCAGCCTCGATCCCGCAGCGTTCCAGGTGCCCGGCAACGCAAGACCTGCGATTGGCGGCAATGAGTTCCTGGTCCAGCGCCAGTTGATAGCGGTCCTGGCGGTGTACCAGCACATCCGGGATATGCCCCACCCCCTGTTCCCCACAGCACTCGATCACTCGTAAAACGGTGTCATAAACCTCCGCACCGTTCTGTTGACCCCAGCCGCCGGCTGCAAGCAGCATCGCCCGCTCGATCAGGACCGTATTGCCCATGTACGGCATCGCACGCAACAGTTCCAGGTTACAGTCCGGCTTGAACAGCGGGTCATAGCGTCGGCCATCCGGGTCTACCCGGTCTTCATCCATATAGACCAGCCGCCACTCCGGGTGCCGGTGCAGATGGTCCACGTGCCGGTACAGCCAGTGCGGTTCCAGGACCACGCCGGCCTCCAGCAGGCCCAGCCATTCTGCTCCGCTGGCAGCAAGCACTTCATTTACACCATCCATCAGCGCGCCATCGACCTGGTGCCACTCCAGGTTATCCAGCTCTGCGAACACCGGGTCGGGACAGGGTTCACCGGAAACAATACTCAGTCCCCAGCCGCCGTACAGCTGGGAGGCAAGAGAGTCCAGGGTATCCGCCACGGCCGCCTCCTGGCCGGCGACGTGGGTCATCACCAGGTGTACCGACGGCTGTAAAGTCCATGCTGTCTCCATGCGCGTGGCATAGCGGACCATATCCCTGTCATTCAGGTCGTGCCGTTCCATCCAGGCGCTGTAACTGTCTTTTCCCCCCACCCCGGGCACCGCGGACTGCGCGTCGATGTGCCCGTCCGTCGCCGTCCACGCGTCGATATTACTGGTCAGCTGTTCAAGCATTTTCTCACGCTGTGCGCGCAGATCTTCCGTGAGCTGTTTTGCATGACGCGCATAGATATCCCGGTACGCCTGCACGGTATCGCTCAGCCGCCGGCGGGAAACATTATCGACCTGATCGGTACGGTGTCTGACTTCCACTGTCGTCTTGCCCACATGGCGGAAACCGTACCGGTCGGCCAGCCGCAGCAGGAATTCCCAGTCCTCGTAACACGACAGACTGTCATCGAACAGGCCGACCTGGTCCAGGCAGGAGCGCCGGTGCGCCCAGGTATTGATGGGGATATAGTTATTGACCAGCAGTCGTTCCCGGGAATAGTCATCGTGCCGGTAGGGATTGGAGCGGCCAACTTCCTGCACACTGCCATCTGCAACGGTTTCCTTCACCACCACTGCATCGGTATAGATAAACGACTCCCCTGCACCGGCCATTTCATTGACAACGGTCTGCAGGTGATGCGGGAGGTAACAGTCATCATCGTCCAGGTAGCAGACCAGCTCACCCCGGGCTTCGGCCAGCGCCGTATTCCTGGCCGCCGCCTGTCCCCGTGACCAGCCGAATTCGATACAGCGGATACGGCCTGAATGAGCTCGTTCCTCCACCAGGTGCCGGATACTTTCACCGCCGTCATTGACCACAATCAGTTCCCAGTTGCGGTAACCCTGTGCAAGTACAGAATCCAGCGCCCGCCCCAGCAGGTGCAGGCGGTCTTTGGTTGGCATGATAATACTGATGTGCGGGGTTTCCTGACCGGGATCATCCAGGGCGCCGGTAATGTCGTGTTCGACCGGCACCAGGTAGCCCGGGCAAAGTTGCGGCCGTTCACCCCACTCGGCAGGCCAGTTACGCTCCCTGGCCTGTTCCGACTCGGCGGCACCCGCCCCGGCACTCGCATGTTCAATACTGTTTGCAGAGGCCAGGTACAGACCGAGCACCTCGGGTATGTGCCTGAACATCTCGGTGGCCGCCATGCGCAGCCAGAAATCGTAATCCCCGGCCACCTCCATTTCAGCATCGAAAGAACCGTATTTTTCGTGCAGCGATCTGCGCCACATGGGTTGCGGGCCGATATAACAGACGGCAAACAGGTGACGCGGGTCAAACCCGGGCCATCGAAACCAGGCCTCTACAGGCGCATCTTCAATACTGGCATTCTCTACCCGGGTAAGTGCGGAATCCGCGTATACCAGCGCAACATCGGGATTGGCTTCCAGTTCGGACACCATGCGTTCATAAGCGCGAGGGACATGGCGGTCATCGGTATTGGCACTGCTCAGGTATTTCCCGCGGGCTTGCGCGATAGCCCGGTTCCAGGCGGCGTAGATAGTCTCCCGCTGCCCAGTACGGAGGTAACGGATATTCGAATAGCGTTGCTGAAACTCACGGACAATCTCGCCTTCACGCTGTTCCGAGCCGCTGTCCACCACAATGATTTCGAGCCGGTCTGCAATGGTCTGGGCTTCGAGATCCTCGAGACAGCCCCTGATAAACCGTTCGCTGTTATACGTTGAGACAATCGCTGTAACCAGTATGTCGTTGCCCTGCCCGGAATCGTGCCCCCCCCGGTACGCCCCTGTAACGGCGATTCCTGTTGACATCGCCGTGCCGACAACCATTGCAGCAGGCACATTTTCCGCCAGGGATTCATTGCCCTCGCACAAACCTGGATCCAGGCCATCGGATGACGGCGTGCCGTCAAGGCCGAACAGCAGGCGGGAAATTTCCATGTCGCCGGGATTCTGCTCCAGGTAGGCGTTGTAAAGATTCCTGGCATCGTCTTTTTTGTCCAGGGCATCCAGGATCCGGCCGCCGTTGATGATGACGTCGCGGTTCAAGGGGTCCAGTTTCAGTGCTTTCAGGAGGTACTTCAGTGCAGTATCCACCTCGCCGGCCTGCCAGTGCAGCACAACGATGTTGTTACAGCTGATGACATCTCCCGGATCAAGCCGGTGCGCCTGGTAGAAAAGTTCGCTGGCCTTGCCGATATCACCGGCCTCGAAGGCACGTTCCCCTTCCCTGTTCAGCGAAGCCGGTGTACGCGCATGCACCGGGGGCTTCGCGCAGGCTTGCGGGAATGCGGTCGATCGCAGCTGCTTTTCAAACGCATCGCCCGGATACCCGAGACACTGCAGTACCTCTTCTCCGAGATGCTCCAGGTAGGACAGGGCGTACGGCTCAAGCCCGTTATCCCTGAATGTGGCGCGCCATTTTTCAACGTACTCGTCAACCGGCGCGGTGTGACCGTTGACGTTTGTGGAATCACCCAGGCCACCTTCCGGTGCGGGATTTTCTCCGTATTTCAGCATCGGGTGATAGGTCGGTATTCCCAGGTATTTGCAGATCCGGTCAATCTCCGAACCACTTTCCGCAACAATGTCTTCATACCGCGTCACGCAGATTCTGTCGCCCAGCTGCCTGATGGACTGCGCCAGCATGGCCGGTCCGGCAAGCATGTCCCGGCAATGTGTGCTGTTTTCGAATGCGGTGGTATTGTTCTGAAACCAGGTTTCCAGTACCGAGGCAAGCACCGCAAGCGGGTTGCGCAATAAAACGACAACCTTTGCCCTGGGGAAAGTCCTGACAAGTTCGGGAAGGATATAGAAGTAGCGCGGGGTCTTGTCCAGGAAGCGGGTCTTGCCGGAAAACCTGACTGCGCGCGAATACAGCACCTTGCTCATCTGGCGCACACTGTCGTAATAATTCTCTTCCCCGCCCGGCAGCTGTTCAAGAAACTCTGCCAGCGCCTGCCTGCAGGTCCCGGCGTCATACTCGGCGCTGACACCCTCGTGCTTCAGCGCATACAGGGGATTCAGCATGAGCCAGGGTTCGGCCTCGGTGTGGATATCCGGGTGACTGCCGAGCACGCGTTGCAGCATGGTGGAACCGGAACGTGGCAGTGAAACCAGGAAGATCAGGCCCTCGCCATCCGCGCTGATCTGAGCAGGCATATAGGGCAGATCAAGACTGTCCAGCGCCATCCTGTAGGTCGCCTTGTCGCGTGCCGTCGACATGCTGTTTTCCGGCCAGAAGCGGCGTATCGTTGCACGCCCCACGTCTCCCATACTATCCGGAATCAGCGCCGCGTTCTTGCGCAACACCTTGTTTACTTCCGCCATGTGGCGGTACATGGGCGCATGATGCTCGCCCCCGCCATGGATCAGGTACACGACATTCGCGTCGCATACGTGCGCAATGGGATACCTGCTGCTCATGCGGATATTGAAATCCCAGTCTTCGTACATACCGACACATTCGTCGAAGAACCCCAGCGACTCCATGGCGTCGCGCCGCAGGAGATAGTTTCGCAAAGACATCTCGCGCCGCAGGACCTGCTCGAAAATATCCCCCTCGAAACCGGGTTCTGTCCCCCAGAATGCCTGGGTCCGGGTCGGTCTGGCCAGGTCATCCCAGTAAAGAACGACCTTGGAGTACACCCAGGCCGCGCCCGTCTCCTGCAGGCGCAGGTATTCTCTCTCGAGTTTTTCCGGAAGCCAGATATCATCTCCGGCGATCAGCGAAATATAGTCACCCCTGGCCACCCGGAAACCGGAATTGAGGTTGGCGGGAATACCGATATTCACCTGGTGAGTCACAAGCCGGACGATGGCCGGGAACCGGCTGGCGTAGTCTTCCAGTATTGCACGCGTCCCGTCCGTCGACGCATCATTACAGACGATGATCTCAAATGGCTGCAGGGTCTGCCCGAGCAGGCTGTCCAGGCATTGTGCGACGTGTTGTTCGTTGTTATGGGCGATGACAACGACACTGATGCGTGCCGGCTGTTGACCGGCGTTTTGACCGACACTCATAGCGTACGCTCTCCCAGCAGATACTTCAGCGTCTCCGCAACACGTTCAACGGCCGCGTTTTCAAGTTCAGGGTACAGGGGCAGGCTCAGTACCTGGCCGGCCGCCTGCGTGGTAACGGGCAACCCGGCGTGCCGGGCGGCTGTTCCTGCCAATGCCGGCTGCCTGTGCACGGGAACCGGGTAGTGCAGGCCGCAGGAAATCCCTTGCGCCTGCATTTTTCTGTGTATCTCATCCCTGCCGGAAAGACGTATCACATAAAGATGATGGGCCGATTCGGCCCACGGCCTGACGGTCGGTACGGTAATACCGTCCACATCCGAAAGCAGTCGATGGTAGTGTCCGGCCACTGCCCGGCGCGCGGCATTCCACCGCTCCAGGTAAGGCAGCTTTACAGCAAGCACAGCACCCTGGATGCCGTCCATACGATAGTTGAAACCCAGTTCGTCATGGCAGTAACGCTGCGACTGACCGTGATCGCGCAAACTGCGCAAACGCCGGTGCAGGTCCGGGTCAGATGTCACTACCGCCCCGCCTTCTCCCCAGGCGCCAAGATTCTTGCCCGGGTAGAAACTGAAACAGGCCATGTGGCCCAGCGAGCCCGCCCGCCTTCCCCGGTAGCGGGCACCGTGCGCCTGCGCCGCATCCTCGATCACGTACAGGCCGTGGCGCGCCGCCAGCTCCATGAGCGGCTCCATGTCCACCGGGTGCCCGTACAGGTGGACCGGCAATATGGCTTTGGTCCTGGGGGTAATCTGTGCCTCGATCTGTTGCACATCCATGATCATGGTATCCGCTTCGATATCCACGAATACCGGCGTGGCACCACAGTAAAGAATGCCCCACACCGTGCCTACAAAGGTGCTGGATACGGTAATCACCTCGTCACCGGGGCCTGTGCCGATCGCCCGCAGCGCCATATGGACAGCGGATGTCCCGGAATTGCAGCCCACTGCGAAGTCTGCCTGACAGTACGCTGCAAAAGCGGATTCAAACGACTCGACTGCCTCCCCAAGCACGAACGATGCCCCGTGCACCACGTGTTTAACCGCCGCTTCCAGCTCGTCGCGAATTGCGGCATTCTGCCGGGCGAGATCGGCAAAGGGGATACGGCTGTCTGCTTCCTGCTGTACTGCTTCCAGTATTTGTACCATGACCTGCTGTACTCTCTGTCAGCCCGGGAGCCGGAAAGGACCGGCTGCTACGGGATTAAATGACCGTCGGTGCAAACCTCGACCGGGGCTAATAGATAATGGGAACCAGCTGTCCGCTGTTGCGGATCGATTCCGTGGACGCTTCGAGCACCCGCACGACATTCAGGCCGGCGACCCCGTCGTTGAACGGGCGCTTGCCGCCGCGGATGCATTTGCTGAAATAGGCGCACTCCTTGTACAGAGCCTCCGTGGCATCGATGCGCGGTGCCCACATGTCACCGACCCGGTACTGGATCAGCGTGTTGTACACTGCTTCCCGGTCGGATTGCTCCACGGTAATGCCCTTGTCATAGATCTTGACCTTCTCGTTCGACTCCATATCGTCAAACACCAGCATCTTTTTCACGCCGCCGATGATGATCTGTCGCACCTTGCGCGGCGCCAGCCAGTTGACGTGAAAATGCGCCAGGGTGTTGTCGTCAAAGGTAAGTGTCATATAGGCCAGGTTTTCCAGGCCGGTACCGGCGTGTGCGGCGCCCAGTGCCGATACCGCTACCGGTTTTTTATCCAGCACATGCAGAAGGATACTGAGATCATGCGGGGCCAGGTCCCAGATCACATTGACATCGCGCTGGAACAGGCCGAGGTTGATGCGCGTGGAATCGAAATACAGTATTTCGCCCAGTTCACCGGCAGCAACCAGCCTGCGCATCGTTTCCACGGCACCGGTAAACAGGTAGGTATGATCCACCATCAGCAGGCGGTCATGCTTTGCCGCTATTGCGACCAGTCTTTCCGCCTCGCGGACGCTGGTAGCCAGCGGCTTCTCCAGCAGCACGTGCTTGCCGGCGCGCAGGGCCGCTGAGGCAATCGGGAAATGGCTGGCTACCGGCGTAGCAATGGCAACCGCCTCGATATCAGGGTCTGACAGCAGGCGACCGTAATCCGTGGTGCCGGATATACCGGGAAACTCTTCGCTCATCCGCTTCAGCTGTCCCGCATCCCGGTCTGCAACCGCCGCCATTTCGCAGTCGGCAGCGCGGGAAAAGTTGCGCACCAGGTTCGGACCCCAGTAACCGTAACCGATCACCCCGACGCAAACCGGTCGTGTGGCCTGCCGGGCGGGGACACGCGGTTCTGCGGACGGAAAATCCAGCAGTTTTTGTGCTGCAGCAACATTGGACTTGGACATAGTGAATCCCAGTGGCCTGTTTGCACAAACACATAGCAAGATACATACCACCGGCCCGTGACCGGAGTACCGCGACATCGGGCCAGTTCACTCATGCCGGTTCGGGGAAAATTGGTACGAATCTGGCATAGTGCTTTTACGTATGTACAGGACCGGCACCACGACCAACTTGATATACCACTCGCGATGACAGAATCAGCCCGGAAAATCACCCCGACCCGGCCGGAGACGGGTGTGGTAGCAGCCCTGGAAAAAGCCGAATGGCAAAGTGTGCTGTTTGCACCGCGGCCTTCACGCTACCGGCTTGGCTTTCTGCAAGCGGCCTGGCCGCTGAATACCATCCGCATCCAGGTACACAGGAACCACCCTTTCGAGTTTGTCGCCGGACTGGTTCCGGCCTTTGCCGCGTACACCGACCTGGGTGTGGAGTTCAGTTACTCGGAATACGATGACGCCCTGAATTTCTCCGGGCACAGGGAAGCGGATGTCGAAATTCTGTGGCTCGATTACGATCGCTACGCCAAATTTCTGGCGACTGATGAGTTGCTGGCGTGGTTGTTCGGGCGACTTGCCCACCTGCGCGAACGATCCCAGGGTCGTATCCTGGTCTGCAACTGGGCCTCGACCCATCCTGCGGCCGACCGTTTCAACCGACAGCTGAACACGCGCCTGGCGGGAATTGCAGATGCATTGGTCTGTGACCAGGCCGGGCTGATGTCCGGTCTCGGCGATGACTACTTCGATGACCGTAATATCGCGCTGGCCGGCAGCGCATTGAGTCATGCCGCCTGCATGGAAACGGCCAGGATGTTTGGCCTGAGCTGGTTACCCGCAGCTGTATATCCACGCCTGAAGGCTATCGTTGTCGATCTCGACCATACACTCTATGCCGGGGTCGCCGAGGAGGACGGGATCGCAAGGCTGCGACTGGAAAGCGGCCATATCGAACTGCAGCGACAGTTGTCCACCCTGCGCGACTCCGGCGTACTGCTGGCCATCTGTTCCAGGAACAATCCCCGGACGGTGGACAAACTGTTCCGGCAACGCAGGGATTTTCCCCTGGGCCTGGAGCATTTTTCCGCCATCGCTGCCAGCCGGTCTTCCAAGGTCAAGGGACTACGCAACATTGCCGGCACACTGTCCATCGGGATGGATGCTATCCTGTTTATCGATGACAACCCCGCTGAACTGGCTGAGGTTGCAGCCGCATTTCCGGGAATCCACACGCTGCTGGCAGGCACAGGCCCAGTGGCTACGCACGAGGTCCTGCCCCGCTATCCACGCCTCCACCAGTGGCAGGCGCACAGGGAAGATACACTGCGATCTGCGGACATGCTCGCCAACCGGGAACGGCGCAGGCTGCGCAACGAGATTCCGGACAGTGGCAGCTACCTGGAAGCACTCGGGATGAAACTGACGTTTCACCTGGACCCGCGGCACCTGCGCGGACGACTGCACGAACTGTCCGTCAAAACCAACCAGTTCAACACAACCATGCTACGCCTCAGCGAACACGACATTACCTCCAGGCTGGCAGACCCGGACTGTTTTACCATCGCTGTGGAACTCGGGGACCGTTTATCCGAAAGCGGGGTTATTGCTGCATTGTTTGCGCGCAAGGAGAATGCAACGCTGGTGGTGGACGAAATCTGTATCAGCTGCCGTGCACTGGGGCGCGAGATCGAAGCTGTCATCCTGCTTGAGTCGCTGCAAAAAATGATGCATCTTTCCGCCACCGATACCGCCATCATCAAACTGACCCGTGGGCCGAAGAACGCGCCGGCTGTTGCATGCCTTGAGGCTGTTTTCCGGCCTGACGGACAACAGGATAGCGACCATGGGGAGTACAGCTGTGGTGCACAACAGCTGCTAAACATTCCAACCTGCCATTGCGTCACTATACGCTGGGAGAACTAGACGATGCACAAGCCGGATATTGAAACACTGGTACGAGAGTGCCTCTCGCAGGTGCTGAAAAGACCCATCCAGGCCGGCACAGCGGTTGCCCGGGAGGATGACGGGAGCTGGGATTCGCTACGGCACGTTGAACTGGTCTTTCTGCTGGAAGAGCGCACCGGCATCCGTTTTACACAGGAGGAAATTACCGGCATTCGGGATTCGCAGGACATCGTTCACCTGGTTGCCGGCAAGCATGGACCATAGTATCACCGTAAGCGGGTACTATTTCGAGCTCCGCCCGGTCAGGCTGGAGGATGCGGCTTTCATGATCAGCCTGCGCACAGACCCCGAACTGGCCACGTACCTGAACCCCACTTCCGGGCACCTGGAAGACCAGCAGGTCTACCTGGAAAACTACTTCTCCACACCGGGAGACTATTACTTTATCGTTCAGGGGAAGACTTCCGGGGAAGCGGAGGGCATGCTGGCCATCTACGGTATCGACCACCGCTCACAGAGCGCCGAGTGGGGACGATGGATTCTCAGGAAAAATTCCCTGGCCGCGGTGGAAAGCGCCTGCCTGGTGTACCGGGCCGGCCTGGAGGAACTCGGCCTGAAGGAACTGTACTGCCGCACCGTTGCCCGGAACGAACGCGTGGTTTCCTTCCACGCCTCCTG
The DNA here is from genome assembly GCA_026984515.1 of Thiohalobacter sp. Lineage (GTDB taxonomy): Bacteria > Pseudomonadota > Gammaproteobacteria > DSM-19610 > DSM-19610 > Thiogranum. Next base: position 28,827 of record JALSRZ010000014.1, read on the forward strand.
TGGCCTTTCCCATGCACGGGATCTGCCCGACTATGTCCGTATCAATGGCGTCAGCCACGATTCAGTTGAACAGGTAATGAACGCCTCCAGCTGGCCATCCTGCCGTCAACACATGGAAGAAAGAGCCCGGCAGATAGCCGCCTTGCTCAACAGGTAAAATATCGTGGAATTTCATCACATCGGCATTGCGTGCACGGACCTGGAGAAAGAATCCCGCTACCACGAGTTACTTGGCTATCGCATGGAGTCGGGCGATTTTGTCGACCCGGCGCAGGGCGTCCGGGGCCGTTTTCTCACCGGGGGAGGCCCACGGCTGGAATTGTTGTCCCCGCTCGACGGCTCCAGTACGCTTGCTCCGTGGTTGCAAGCAGGAACGAGGATGTATCATCAGGCCTACACCACCCGAGACATTCACGGCAAGCTCGAAGAGCTGCAATCACAGCGGGCACGGCTGATGGTTGCGCCCACACCTGCTGTTGCATTCGCCGGACGCCCTGTCTGCTTCCTCATGCTCCCCACCATGTCGCTCATTGAACTGATACAGGAAGAATGATCTTGCTGCTGGATAACACACCATGAACAACGCAGAACAGGTCCGCCTGGACACCATCGCCCTTGACCCGAAATACGCAGAGGGCCCGAACGAATACATGGTTGAATACTCGTTCGAGGTTTTTCAGCGTCACCTGGGAAATGGCCCCACGCTGGAAATGGGGCCGGCGGAAGGCGTGATGACCCGTTTTCTTGTTGATGCCGGCTATGACCTTACGGTCGTTGAGGCATCGAGCCGGTTTTGCAGTGATCTGGAAGCACGACACCCGGGCATCCGGGTTGTGCAATCCCTGTTTGAAACTTTTTCCCCCGCACGGAAATATACCAACATCATACTTGGCCATGTACTCGAGCACGTTGAAAATCCGGTGGCCATACTCGCTCAGGCAAAAGAATGGCTGGCTGACGGCGGAAGAATTCTCGCTGCGGTTCCCAACAGCCGTTCGCTGCACCGACAGGTCGGTGTGCTACTGGGACAGCTGCCGGTCGAATCCGCTCTCAACGATGCTGACCTGCAACACGGACACCGCCGGGTATATGACCCGGAGAACTTCCGGCATGAATTCACCGCTGCCGGACTCGACATCCGGGTATTCGGCGGTTACTGGCTCAAGCCTGTGTCCAATACCCAGATCCAGGAAAACTGGAGCCGGGAGATGATCTTCGCATTCATGCAACTGGGGGAACGTTACCCGGATATCGCAGCGGAGATCTATGTCATAGCAGGCAATCATTGACTTCCCCGCCCTGCCTTCGGATGCCGGAAACACTGCAGCAGGAAGCACACGTCTGGCTGGTTGTCCCGGAATCCGTACAGGACCCGGACGAACTGGAGCATTTCCGCTCCCTGCTGTCGGACGACGAGCTGTCTCGCTACCGACGCTTCCATTTCCAGGATGACCGTCATCGTTACCTGGTGTCACACGCCATGGTTCGCAAGGTGCTTTCAGGCTACGCCGACCTGCCTCCGGCCGAATGGTGTTTTACCCGCTCACAACACGGGCGCCCTGAAATCGCCAACCGTGGAACAGCCGATATCCGCTTCAATCTCAGCCATACGCGTGGTCTGGCAGCCTGCATCGTAACGCGCGGCTGTGCATGCGGTATTGATACCGAACAACTGGATACGCACCATCACCTGACCGGTATTGCGCGGCGCATGTTTTCGGCAGAGGAACACCGGCAGCTCGAAACGCTGACCGGCGCAGCCCTGACCGAATCCTTCTTTACCCGCTGGACCCTGCGCGAAGCCTTCGTCAAGGCCAAGGGCATCGGTATCTCTTACCCGGTGCGAAAACTGCATTTTGATATCGGGGATGACCGGACGATCCGGGTACGGTTCACACCGGAACTGGACGAAGATCCTGCACGCTGGCAATTCCGCTTACTCCGGCCTGCTGCAACACACATTGCAGCTGTCGCCCTGCACACAGACCAGGCGCATGAACTCCGTATCGTGCAACGCTGGTTTGGCACGGATCACGCCGGGGTGACCAGGCCCCCGGCAGGCGGTTGAAAAAGCCTGCTAAAGGAACTTGAACAGGTTCAGGTCCTGCACCCGGACAAAGGCCTGCTGCGCCGCCTGCAGGCCCACGCTCTGGCGGTTCAGGCGACTGGCGGCCTCGGCATAATCCAGGTCCTCGACCGTGGACCGGGTCTGCTCCAGTTGCTCCAGCAGACCCTTGTTGATGGACTGCTGACTGTCCAGCGCATTGAGACGGGCCCCGGCGCCGGCCCTGAAGCCGAGCAGGTGCTCCATGGCCCGGTCGACCTGTGCCAGGCTGTTGCTGTTGGGCGTGTTGGCTTCGAGATCGGTCGCCAGCGTTTCCAGCGTTGCGAAAATACTCTCGAACCCCCCGCTGCCATCCGCAATATCCATAAAGACCGCCTGACCGGAGTCACCGTCCGCGATCTGCCGGGCCGGTCCGACCTGGATCTGGCGCTGGCCGCTGTCACCGGCATAGCTGAAGACACCCGGTGCCGTTTCACTGAAGGGCACGGTCTGCACCTGGAACCCGGCAAACATGAACTGCCCGTTGCCGTCCTTGCGGTTGGCCAGACCCAGCACTTCACCGGACAGCTGGCGTATCTCGGCCGCCATCGCGGCGCGCTCCTGGGCGCCGTTGGTGTCATTGAGTGCCGCCACCGTCAGCTCCCTGACGCGTTGCAGGGCATCGCCCACTGCACCCAGCGTATTATCTTCGATTTCCAGTCGGGTACGCGCGGCAAGAATATTACTCTGGTACTGTTTCGTGAGTTTGGTCGATTCCGACAAACCGACCAGCTGTGCTGCACCGGTCGGGTCATCACTGGGCCGATTGATACGCTTCCCGGTCGAGAGCTGATTCTGGGTTTCAAACAGGCGGTTCTGCTGGTCCAGTATGGAGCCAATACCCTGGCGAAACAGTTGCAGGCTGCCGATACGCATGGCTACCTCCCTACCGCTGCCAGCAGGGTCTGGAAGGTGGAGTCCGCGACCGAAATTACCTGTGCAATCGCCTGGTACGCCTGCTGGAAACGAATCAGGTCCGCGGCTTCTTCATCCAGGTTGACGCCGGACACCCTGTCACGTGACTCCTGCGCCTGTGCCTGCAATGCAGCCTGTGCCTTCGCACTGATTTTCGCACTGCTGGTCTGCGTACCCAGCTGCGCGATCAACTGACCATAAGCGCCCTGAAAACTGGTCGTCCCGCCTTCCATGGTCTGCGCGGTCTGCAGCCCTGCCAGTAGCAGGGCATTGCTGTTATCGCCCGGTGCCGGACTGCCGGCCATCGCAGCCGCCGCAATTTCACGCGGGTTGCTGAGCAGCACACCCATGCCCGCAGCACCGCTGCGCGTGGGACGGATCCGGAAACGGTCACCTGCGACCGCTCCCGCAGTCACCTCGACACTGAGTCCGTCGAACAGAAACGGGTCGGCTGCCGTACCACTACCCGTCATACTGACAGCCTGACTGTCGCTGACGCGGCTGGCGGTCCACGCCGCCCCGTCAAAAGACAGCGTATAATCCTGCGTGCTCAGATTACTGATATTGGGGGTATCGAACACGGCCGTCACAGTGGCGGTGCCGGTATTCGCGGCAGTACCCGCTACCAGTGGCGTGGTGACGGAAAAATAGGCCGCCCCGGCCACACCGTCCAGGTCCATCCCGGCGCTTTGCTGCAGGTTGAATTCCGTCGCCAGGCTCACCGCGATCCTGCCCAGCGAGTTCTGCGCCGGGTTCAGCACCTGGTCGCGCAGGTCCAGCAGCGCGCCGAGCTTTCCGCCATTGAGATTATCTGTGATCACGGCGGAAGTGCCGCCACTGACAATGGCAATTTCCGCGCGATTGCTGTCGAACTCGTTGCGGGTGACCTGCAGCGGCGAATCCAGGAAACGCGTTACCAGCGCCTGCCCGCTGCCCACGAATACATTCACCGCCCCGTCATCCTGTTGTACCGTGCGTACCGAAACCAGCTTTGACAACTGGTTGATCAGCCCGTCGCGTTTATCCATCAGGTCGTTCGGCACGGCACCGGTACCCTGGCTGGTCGCATCGACCACGCTACGGTTGGCATCGGCAATCGCTGCAGTAAGGCCATTGACCTCGTTTACGATATTATCCAGCCCACCGTTGATCTCGCGGCGCATGGAATCCAGCTGACTGTCCAGGTTCTGCAGGCGCGACACCAGCGAACCGGATTCCGACAGCAGCAACTGGCGCGCCGGAATGGATGCGGGATCATCGGCAACCGTCTGCACGGCATTGAAGAAACTCTCCAGGCCCGCACCGAGACCGGCATCGGCGTCGCCCAGCAGGTCACTCACACGAGCGGAGTAATTGAAATAGGTTTCGTACTGCGAAGTGGAGCTGCTGGTCTCGCGCAGGCGGTCAATCGTAAACTGATCGAACATGCGCTCTATTTTTTCAATCTTGACACCATTGCCGACGTAGCCCTGACCGGTAAAGCTGGACTGGCGGGTACCCAGCTCGACCCGCTGTCGCGAGTAGTTCTCATTGTTGGCGTTGCTGATGTTGTTACCGGTCACCGATATGGCTCTCTGAAAAGCCTGCAGGCCGGATGCCGCTGTGCCGAGTAATCCTACCGCCATGATGTATACCTCTGCCGTTTGTGACAGCGTACTGTGGACCACGCCATGAAATCGTTCGCCTTCATCAACTCATCGGCTCCCCGGCTTCTTCCCGTACGACGGGCGCCAGTTCGCGGAGTGGTCTGCTGTTCATGATTTCACCAACCTTGTCTGCATAACCAGGGTCTGTCGCGTAGCCGGCCTGTGACAGCGCGCGCACAAAAGCCGGTGCATCGCCGCCCGACTGCAGCGCTTCCCGGTAACGCGGCCTGGACTTCAGGAAATCCGCGTAGTCGGCAAAACTGTCTGCCAGCGACGGATAGGCCCTGAAAGCAGCGCGTTCCCTGCGCATCAGGCCGTCCCTGTATTCAACCGTTTCACTCACCGCCCGCTCACCCTGCCATTGCGTATCCGCCTTGATACCAAACAGGTTGAAGCTGTTCTGACCATCCGCCGTGCGGATCATGTTCCTGCCCCAACCGGTCTCCAGCGCCGCCTGGGCGACCAGAGCCTCGGGGCGGGTACCCAGCGCCTGCGCGGTACGCTCTGCATGCGGCCACAGTGCACGCACAAAATCCCCCCTGGATGCCGGTTGCCAGTCTCGCAGGGCCGCCACATCCGGCCGAACCGGTGCCTGTGCCGCCAGTGTATCCGGTGCCGGCATCTGCTGTGCGCGTGACACACGCTGTTGCGGGTCGAAGCTCAGGGTCGCAGCATCTGCGACCGCATCCGTTGTGCCCGGTTCCGCACTGCCCGGGCGCCGCAGCTGCTTCACCATCATTTCCGCCAGTCCCAGACCCTGTTTCCTGCTCATATCGAGCGCCAGCTGATGGTCATACATGGACTGGTAGGTTTTGGTATGTTCGCTGTCCATCAGGCCTTCGCCCAGACCGGCATCGCGCATGCTCTTCAGCATCATCTGGATGAACAGGGCTTCAAACTGGCCGGCCACCTCGCGCAGTGTCTCTTCGCTGTTGTCGTTTGCACGACTGCGCAGCTCGGCAAGTCCCTTGAAGTCGGTATAAACGTCGGTCTGCAGGACAGGGGAGGTCACTAGATCACCATCAGCTCGGCGCGCAGGGCACCGGCCTGTTTCAGCGCCTGGAGTATCGCCACGATGTCGGCCGGAGTAGCCCCTACCCGGTTTACCCCGTCGACAATATCCTGCAGGGTGATATTCTGCTTCAGCAGGAAGGTATGGTTACCTTTCAGGCCGATATCCAGGTCACTCTGATCGGTAACGGCAGTGCGGCCACGCCGGGCAAAGGCACCCGGCTGGCTGACCTGCTTGTTTTCAGTAATGGTCACCACCAGCGTTCCGTGTGACACGGCGGCCGGCAGTATCTTCACGTTTGCCCCGATCACCACCGTACCGGTTCTCGAATTGATCACGACCCTGGCTGCGGCTTCGCCCGGTTCAACCGATATATTTTCCACCAGTGAGGCAAAGGCGACCCGCTGGGAAGGATTTCTCGGTGCACTGACACGAATCGAAACCGAATCGATCGGGTTCGCAATACCCGGACCCACGGTTTCGTTGATCGCCTCGGCCAGCCGATTTGCGGTGGTAAAGTCCGAACGGTTCAGGTCAAAGGTAATGAAATCGCCCTGCATAAACGGGTTGTGCACCACCCGCTCAACGGTCGCACCGTTGGGAATGGTGCCGACACTCGGTACATTCACGGTAATACTGGACCCGTCAGCGCCTTCTGCATTGAGACCACTGACCAGCAAGTCGCCCTGGGCCATGGCATACACACGTCCATCGGCACCTTTTAACGGCGCCATGAGCAACGCGCCACCGCGCAGGCTCTTGGCATTGCCGATCGAGGACACCGTAACATCGATGGTCTGACCGATCTTGGCAAAAGCCGGCAGCCTGGCATGTATGGAAACCGCCGCGACGTTCTTCAACTGCGGTGTCACCCCGGGCGGCAGCGTGATACCGAACTGTTTCAGCATGTTCTGCAAACTCTGCACGGTAAAGGGTGTCTGGCTGGTCTGGTCACCGCTGCCGTCCAGGCCGACCACCAGCCCGTAGCCGACCAGCTGGTTCTCCCGCACCCCGGACAGGTGCGCCAGGTCTTTGATGCGCTCGGCCCAGACCGGGTTGCCCAGCACGAGCAACGACAGGAACAGAAACAGTGTACGTATCATTCGAGTGTGCTCCATACGCCTAGAACGGCCATACCGGGTGGTTGAAGAAGCGTGCCAGCCAACCCATTTCGTTGGACTCGGCCAGCACACCCTTGCCGCTGTAGGTAATGCGTGCGTCGCCAATCTGGGTCGACAGTATCCGGTTGTTGGTACCCACATCCTGGGGACGCACGATGCCGGAAATCTGGATAAATTCCTCGCCCTGGTTCAGGGTCAGCCATTTCTCGCCACGCACCACCAGGTTGCCGTTGGGCAACACATCGGCGATGGTGACCGTGATCTCTCCGGTCAGGCTGTTGCTCTGGCTGGAGCCTGCTTCACCATCAAAGGCACGTTCCGCCTTCAGGTTCTGCTGCAGGTTGTTGTTGCGGTTGCTGTCCAGCGGGATCAGCCCCGGCAGGTTGAACTGCGGTGACGCACCAAAGAATGTCGGGTTGGCAACCGTCGTTTCCTGGTTCTTGTCAGCCGTGGTCTTGGCGGATTTGGACGCTGATGTCTGCTCCTGAAGCACAACCGTGAGCACGTCGCCGATGCGCCGTGCCTTGACATCCTCGAACAGGCGTACATCGCGTGCAGCCTGGTAGATCGACCCGCCGACCGGCGCGACATCGGTATAGGCCCGCGGCATGGTCGGGCGGTAGTTGTCGCGCGGCGGTGGCCTGACGCTGGCACAGCCACTGAACAACAGCGTCAGCAACCCCATCATCAACAGTCTCGGGCCGGCAGTCAGGTGTGGCTTTTTCATGTGCTTTCTATCCCGTATCAACTAGAGATTCTGAGTCACGAACTGCAGCATGCGGTCAGTGGTCTGGATGGCCTTGGAATTCATTTCATAGGCGCGCTGGGTCTCGATCATATTGACCAGTTCTTCCACCACGTTCACGTTGGAAGTTTCCAGTGCACCCTGGGTAACCGTACCCAGGCCATTCAGACCGGGAGTCCCGGTGGACGGCGAACCACTTGAGGCCGTCTCCAGGTACAGGTTCTCGCCCACGGCCTGCAGGCCGGTGGGGTTGATGAAATCCGCCAGCTGGATGCTGCCCACCTGGGTCGGTGTGGTACTGCCCGGGATCAGCGCCGACACGACGCCATCGGAACCGATGGTAACGCTGGTCGCGTTGCTGGGCAGGGTAATCGCCGGCTGTATGACATAGCCACTGGAGGTAACCAGCTGCCCGGTCTCGTCCATCTTCATGGCACCGTCACGACTGTAGGCAAGGTTGCCATCCGGCAATAACACCTGCATGAAGCCCCTGCCCTGGATGGCGATGTCCAGGCTGTTGTTGGTCTGCACGATATTACCCAGGGTCTGTATCTTTTCCGTTGCCACAGTGCGTACCCCGGTACCTACCTGCAGGCCGGTCGGCAGGCGGTTACTCTGCGACGACAGGGCGCCGGGCTGGCGCACGTTCTGGTATAAAAGATCCTCGAATACGGCCCGATCGCGCTTGAAACCGTTGGTGTTGACGTTGGCGAGGTTGTTGGAAATCACCCCCATGCGCATCTGCTGCGCTTCGAGACCGGTTTTCGCTACCCACAGTGCCTTGTTCATATCGTTACCTCGTTGTCCTCTTCGGGCACTAGCCCAGGTTCATGATCTGGGTAGTGCGCTCGTCCATTTCCTTGGCGGTGCTCATGATCTTTACCGAAACATCGAACATGCGCGCCAGACCGATCATGTTGACCATGGCCTCCACACCGTTCACGTTACTGCCTTCCAGCGCACCGCTGATCAGGCTGACGTCGGTGCTGGCCTCCGCATCCCTGCCATTGCGCATGCGCAACAGGCCGTCCGGTCCTTTTTCAAGTTCGTCCTTGTCCGGTGACACCATCTTGATACGACCCACCTCGGCCAGGGTATTCGGCTGCTGGCCCAGCGGACGCACACTGATGGTTCCGTCACTGCCGATTTCCAGTTTCTGGTTATCCGGTATGACAATCGGACCAGAATCACCCAGCACCGGGTAATCGGAACGGGTCAGCAGCTGGCCGTTGATATCGACGTGCAGGTTACCGGCACGGGTATAGGCCTCGTTGCCGTCCGCTGCCTGCACTGCAATCCAGCCGTTGCCATTCACGGCCACATCCAGGGTACGACCGGTACGCTGGATTTCACCTTTGGCAAAACTGGCGCTGTTGTTCTCGGCGACGGCGAACACGCGGCTCTGGAAACCGGCACCACTCACGGCCCGTGATGAAAATTTGGCCATCTCGGCCTGGAAACCGTTGGTTGTGGCGTTGGCGAGGTTATTCGCGTTGACCGCCTGCGCCTGCAGCAACTGCTTGCCGGCATTCCCGATAACAAAAACCACCCGATCCATGATCAGTCCTCAGTCAGCTCTAGCGAATATTGATAATGGTCTGCGTGATGGTGTCCGCGGTGGTAATCACCTGGGCATTGGCCTGGAAATTACGCTGCGCAGTGATCATGCTGACCAGTTCTTTGGTCAGGTCCACGTTGGAACCTTCCAGCGCACCGGACTGGATCAGGCCGGCCGCACCGGTACCCGGCGCACCCACCAGCGGCGCCCCGGAGTCGAAGGTCTCGGCCCAGCTGGTATCTCCCAGCTGACGCAGGCCCTGCGAGTTGTTGAAAGTGGCAATGGCAATCTGCCCCAGGGTACGGGACTGGCCGTTTGTGAAACGCGAAGTAATGACCCCGGTATCACTGATATCGATGCCACTCAGGCGTCCGGTTGCGAAACCGTCCTGGGTCAGCGCGTTGACGCTGAACGGGCTGCCGAACTGTGAGGTATTATTGAAATCGACACTCACAGTCATGGCTGAAGCACCACCCGTGGGCGTAAAGGTCATGCTGGTGGGGCTGCCACCGGTAATGGCGCCCGTGTTATCAAATGTGATCGGATCACCACCCGGCGCAGCGGCATTCACCTGGTTACCGTCCACGTACTGGTACACATCCCATGCGTTATCCGCCGTCTTGCGGAAGTACATGGTGCTGAGGTGTGGTGATCCCAGACTGTCGAATATCGTCAGCGACGTCGAGTTGGTATAGGAACTGGCATCGGCCGGGCTGAATGTTGTGGCTGCAGGAATAACGGGGGCCGAGGCATCCAGGTTCGCCTGCACGTCGACCGTGGTGGTGGCCGCCGGCGCGATGTCGGAGCGATCCAGCTGCAAGGGACCGGTGGCACCGGTAATGTTGCCGCTGGCATCCGCCTGGAAAATGGTCAGTTGCTGCTGCTGATTGTTGACCACGAAGCCGTTGCGGTCGACACCCAGTGCACCGGCGCGGGTGTAGGCGTTGGTGCCGTTATCATTCATGATCATGAAACCCTGCCCGCTGATGGCCAGGTCCAGGTTGTTGTCGGTAAACCCGATATTGCCCTGGGTAAACTGCTGGGAAACCGAGGACACCCGCACCCCGGTACCAATGGCGTTGGCGGTAACGCCCAGGTTCGAGGTCGCAAAGATGTCCGCAAACTCGGCACGCGATTCCTTGAATCCCGTGGTGCCCGCATTCGCCACGTTGTTACCGATAATCCGCAGTTCTGCGGACGCTGCGTTCAAACCACTGAGTGCTGTACGAAACGGCATAATGTATCTCCTTCAGCCAGGCGGTTACAGGATCTGCCGGACTTCCTTGAAGTCCAGCGCCCCGACACCGTCAAGATCCAGCAACAGCCCACCGCTGTTGCTCAAAGTCACACTGCGAACATCCGAAACGAGCAGGGTTTCGACGGCTTCATTTTTGCCATCGATACTCGCTTCGGAACTTACAAAATAGGAACCAGGCTCTGCAAAAGTGCCGTCATTCTTCAGGCCATCCCACTTGAACGCGACCGACCCGGAAGGCTGCGCGCCAAGTTCCAGCCGGCGCACGACCTGCCCGGCCTGGTCGTAGACGTTGACCACGACATCACCACTCGCGGCCGGCAACTCGACGCTGCCGCTGATCGTGCCGCCCTGCCCCAGTGCGGCGACACCCGTGGGGGCCAGCACCTGGCGACCTACCAGGCTGGTTGCCTGCAGGGCCTGGTTCGATACCAGAGACTGGCTGAGTTCGGAGAACCCCTTGTTCAGATTACCGATGCCTTCAACAGTAGAGAACTGTGCGATCTGGGTAAGGAAAGCACCACTCTCCATTGGCTTGAAAGGGTCCTGGTTCTGCAATTGTGTCGTCATCAGCTTGAGGAATTCTTCCTGGCCGATGCCTTTTTTGGCGGTCTTCGCATTCAGCTCGTTGACCGTGCGTAAATCGATTCCCTGCGTTCCATTCTGTGTATCGATCATAATCCTGTCCCGGTTAGCCGCTTACTGCCCCATCCGCAGCGTGGCAAGCAGCATCTGTTTGGAAGTGTTCAGTACTTCAACGTTGCTCTGGTACGAGCGCGACGCAGAAATCATATTAGCCATCTCATCGACCATATTGACGTTCGGCAGGTATACGTAACCATCCTTGTCCGCCAGTGGATTGTTCGGCTGGTATTCCTGTTTCAGTTTGGCTGTACTTTCGTAGACCCCGTCCACCTTTACACCCACACTGGCCATATCCCCGTGCAGGGACTGGATCACTGCCGAGAACACCGGGTTGCGTGCACGGTAGGTCGAATCCTCGGTCCCGCCGGCACTCTGCGCGTTGGCCAGGTTGCTGGAAGTCACGTTCAGGCGCACGCTCTGTGCGCTCATTGCCGATCCGGCGATATCAAAAACATCCAGTAAAGACATCGATTATTCTCCCTTGATGGCCAGTTTCAGGCTCCTGAACTTGCCGTTCAGGAAAGTCAGCGTGGACTGGTATTGAATGGAGTTCCTGGTGAATTCCGCGGTTTCGACCTGGGTGTCGACGGTATTGCCGTCCACCGATGGCTGCATCGGAACCCGGTAAAGCCTGGCAGCACCGGAAATGGCGGTCGACGCGCCACCCAGGTGGGCTCCCTGCGTGGTTTTCAGGCTGAGCTGGTCGCCACCCGCTTTTGCCAGCACCTTGCGGAAATCAATATCACGCGCCTTGAATCCCGGGGTGTCTGCGTTGGCCAGGTTGGATGCCAGCAGGCTGGAACGCTGTCCGTACAGAGCCAGGTTACCCGGCAGATTTCCCAGCGCCTTGTCAAAACTGATCGGCATTTTGCCTCCTGCAATTCACGATTACAGGAATATCAGCAACGCCCGTGCCAACTCTCGAGAATAATGTGTAATCAGCTACTTGGGGGGGAAAGAGCGCATTCGTGCCGGGCCGGGCGGCAAGCCCTGACCGCCGGGCGGCAAACCGTGGTGGCCGGCCCGGCGCACCCGCTTATTTCTTTCTGTACACCACGCCCGGGTTGCAACGAAGCATTTCAAAGGCATCCGAATACTGGGTAATGGCTTCCGAAGCACCAAGAAACAGGTACCCTCCCGGGTTCAGGATATCCGCCATGCGGCGGATAATGTCTTTCTTCGACTGCGAAGAGAAATAGATCAGCACGTTGCGGCAGAAGATCACATCGAAGCGGCCGAGTGCAGCATAATCGGCCAGCAGGTTACCGCGGGTAAAGCGCACCCGCCTGCGGATCTCCACACACACCTGCCAGCGTTCCTCCCAGTGCGCCTGGTCCTTTTCGAAGTACCGACTGCGAATATCCTCCGGCAGCCCCCGGGAAACCGCCATTGCGTCGTAGTACCCCGCTTCGGCTTCCGCCAGTACCGCGGGTGATATGTCGGTCGCCACGATCTGTACATCGATGGCCCTGCCGGGATTGGCGGCCAGGTAGTCCTGCGTGGTCATGCTGATCGAGTACGGTTCCTGGCCGGTGGAGCAGGCAGCCGACCAGACCCGCAATGAACGCTGTTTGCGTTCCACGTAGCCGGGAAGGATCTGTTCGGAAAAGATACGGAAGGGATGCCTGTCACGGAACCAGAAGGTCTCGTTGGTGGTCATCGCCTCGACCACCTGCTCGCGCAGCGCTCCGCCGCTGCGCTCCCTGCGCAAGCGCCCGACCAGCTCGCCCAGCGAAGCCAGGCCGGCTTCACTGACCACCCGGCCCAGCCGGCTCTGTACCAGGTAATGCTTGTCCGCCCCCAGCAGGATACCGCAGGCGTCTTCGAGAAACCGGCGAAAGTCCTCGTACTCGTCAGTGCTGATACGTGCCAGTGTCAAACCAGGCAGTCCTTTTCCCTGTTACTGCGACCGCGCAGATACGGCTGGCACGGAACAACGAGCCTGAAGAGCCGGTCAGGCAGCGTGCGCGTCCTGCCAGCATTTCAGGCGTGTCAGCACCGTTTTGGCCAGTACATCCGGCTGGAACTTGGCAATGAAATCATTGGCTCCGACTTTTTCCACCATGGCATTGTTGAACACGCCACTCAACGAGGTATGCAACAGGATATGCAGATCACTCAAACGCGGATCGCCGCGCACTTCGGTGGTAAAGGTATAGCCGTCCATCTCGGGCATTTCGATATCGGATATCACCATGAACAGGCGCTCATGCAGTGGCATCTCGCTTTCGTGCTCCGCCCACTCCCTGAGCCTGTCCAGCGCCTGCCGGCCGTCATTCGCCAGCACGCACTCCACACCCAGTTTTTCCAGGGTACGCTTGATCTGGTTACGCGCCACCGAAGAATCATCGGCTACCAGCACCACCGGCTTGCGCTCATTGTGCTCCTGCTCCGCCGCCTGGTCGATGAACTCGGCGGAGACCTCCTCGTTCCAGCCCACTACCTCGGCCAGCACTTTCTCCACATCGATGATTTCCACCAGCTCGCCTTCCACCCTGGTCACGGCAGTCAGGTAATTATCGTTCCCGATCCCCTTCGGGGGCGGCAGGATTTCCTCCCAGTTCATATTGACAATGCGATCTACACCACCCACCAGGAAGCCCTGCACAAACTGGTTATACTCGGTAACCACGACAAAGTTCTCCTGCGGGTCGGCAACACCTCGCCCACCGATCGCCCGGCTCAGGTCCATTACGGTGACCATGCGACCGCGCATATTGGACACACCGCAAACCACCCGGTGCGAATCCGGAATCTTTGTCAGGGGCGGGCACTGGATCACCTCCTGCACCTTGAATACATTGATCCCGAACAGTTGTTTCCCGTCCAGCCGGAACAACAACAGTTCCAGCCGGTTGTGGCCGGCCAGCTGGGTACGCATGTCTACATTGGCCAGAACGCCGCTCATGGCAGTTACTCCCTGTATATGTGGTTTGGCAATTTCATGCCGGGCTATCGGCGCTGGCGCGTGAAGCTTGACCGGGCGATCAGCATGGCACGCCTATTGCAGCTTCACTGTGCAGGTACCGAACCGGGGGAAAATCCGATGCACAGAAAAAGTACATTCTCAAGAATTTTTATACTGTTAGCGGTGCTGTCCTGGCAACCGGCCACACTCCTGGCCGCCGGCGCGGCAAGCCAGTGGCAAAACCATGCCGCCATCCGCGACACCGCGCAAAGTTTTCTCGACGCCTATGTGGCAAACCGGCAGCCCGGTACACGCAGCGAGGTGCGGCTGGGCAAACTCGATTCCCGGCTGCGCCTGAAAGCCTGTGCATCACCGCTGGAAGCCTTTATGTCTCCGGGTGGACGCTCCATGGGCAACACCACCGTCGGGGTGCGCTGTCCGGACGTTGGCGGCTGGAGCATCTATGTGGCCGCCCGCATCGATGTGTACGGCGGGGTACTGGTCGCACGCCAGCCCCTGAGCCGCGGCACGACCGTTCAGGAAGCGGACCTGGAGCTGGTCGAACACAACCTGTCCAGTCTGCCCTACGGTTACTACACCGATACCGCCGCCATCGAAGGCCAACTGGCGAAGCGCACCATCACCCCCACGACGGTCATCACACCGCAGATGCTGCAGGCGCCGAAACTGGTGAAACGCGGTCAGCGTGTCACGCTGATCCTCGAAACCGGCACCCTGCGGATCCGCAGCACCGGCAAAGCCATGAGTGACGGCAAGACCGGTGACCTGGTGCAGGTCCGGTCTGACGGCTCGCGCCGCATGGTCGATGGCATCGTGGTTTCACCGGGCGTCATAAAAGTGACGCTTTAGTGACGCCAGTCAAAAAAGAGTCTAAAGTTATTGAAAGCAGTGACGATATTGTGACTGTAGCCATCGTAAGTGCAACTTTGAGGACTCTGAAATGGAGATTGAAAACAACCGTATAGCATCGCTCGTAACACCTGCAAGCGGTCAGGGTGCGCCGGTTGAGAACCAGGGGAAGGGGAACACCAATTCCTCATCGGCCGAATCCGGCAGCACCAGCGGCAGCCCGGACCGGGTCAGCCTCACGGGTGAAGCCCGCCGGCTCCAGGAACTGGAAACCCGGCTCGCCAGCGAACCGGTCGTGGACAGCCAGCGCGTTGCCGCCGTACGCAGCGCGGTGGAAGACGGCACCTTTACCGTCAATCCGGAACGGATTGCCGACAAAATGATGAGTCTTGAAGAGGCTCTGACCGACGCGAGGTAATCGTCATCATGCACGCTGAAAGGACGCAGCATTCACTGGAAGAGGTACTGGCACAGGAAGTCCAGTGCACCGGGCGCCTGCTGGAATGCCTTGAAGCAGAGCGCTCGGCGCTTACCCGGCGCGACCTGGAACTGCTGGAGAACACCACCCGCGGCAAGCTCCGCTACACCCGCCGGCTGGAAGAACTGGAACAGCAGCGCGAAACCCTGATGACGGAACTCAACCCGGCTTCCGCACCCCGCACCCCGCCGGAGTGTTTCCGGGGCCTGCCACAGGCGGACAGGCTGGCCGACCTCTGGCAACAGGTGCTGGACAATACCCGGGCCTGCCAGACCGGCAACCTGACCAACGGCGGCATACTCGAATCCAGCCGCCAGCACATCGAACAGGCCCTGTCGATCCTGCGCGGCCAGTCCGGCGCTCCATCCCTGTACGACCCCAGCGGCGATGCATCCGCCAACCTGGGGCAGCGCGAACTCGGGAAAGTCTGATTCGGTACTCAAGACCGGGCATCGACCGGCCGATCACCCGCTAACAACAAGCCATTACCCGCTTTACCGTTGCGCCGGTTGTTGGCGCTTGATACAACTCATGCTCGCAACACTGAAACGCGCCATTCGGGGGGATCGCAGTCCGGCAGGCGAAAAAGTCACTGACCGGAAGAAGATCATTGCCATCCTTCACCAGCTGAAGGCAGACCATGAACTGCTGGGCGTGACCGTGCCCGGCTGCACGGACAGCGCCAACACCGCCATCCTCGGCATCCGAGAAAAACAGGGCTGTTTCTACCTGGACGAATTCAACTCAAGGCCGGCACACGAGGCCTTTCTGAAAACCCGCAAGGCACGCATCGATTGCCGCCTGCAGGGCACGGAACTGGTCTTTGCCATACACCTGCGCAAGGCCAATACCACCAGTGGTATAGCCCTGTATGAACTGGTGCTGCCAAAAAACATCATCCGCCTGCAACGGCGCGAAAGCTTTCGCCTGCGCCTGAGTCCGGGCCTGAATGTCCCGGTGTCAATCGCGCATTTTGAAGGCGAAACCGTCCACGGTGAAGCGCTCGATCTGTCGGCCGGTGGCGTCGGCCTGTTCCTGCACACCCGCAACGTACCCGTTCGTGGCCAGCTCCTGCACAGCCTCTGTATATCGATGCCATGCAGCTCGCCGTTACGGGCCGACGTGGAAGTTCGCTTCGCCAGACTGGAACAGGTGCACCATTTGCTGCGCGTCGGGGGGCGCTTCGTACACCTGGAGCCGGCACAGGAGCGGCAGATCGCACACTTCCTGGCCGAACAGCAGCGCAAACTCAGGCGCCACGGGCCGCGCTAGCGTTCCCTGCCCCGCCACCGGCCTCGGCCATCAAAAGCGTCAACTGTTCCCGGAAATGCTCGATATCCTCACGCGGGATCAGCACCTGCTGGTCACCGTTGCGTATCACCAGGCCCTTGCGGGTTAACGATATCGCCTGCAAGGCAAGTCCATAGCCCCACAGGCGGAAAGGACTGTCCACCGCTTCCAGCATTTTCAGGCACTCCAGGTCAGCTTAAACGGAACATAAGGGTGACCCGGAAAGACCGGAAACCGTTAATCCCTGCGTGCCAAAGTGTTTGCTTTCAGCACCCGGGAAGAACGGGAGCCCACTGGCGAGTGCGCCGCAAGGTGTGTAACATGCTGTCCGTACGGAAAATCGGGGCGGTAGCTCAGCTGGGAGAGCGTCGCGTTCGCAATGCGAAGGTCGGGAGTTCGATCCTCCTCCGCTCCACCAATAGAACCCCTATATTTATAGGCTAAATGTCACTGAAGGCATAACCGTGCCGGTTCGGAACGGTTATGCCTTCAAATGGCATACGGCGGGAATCTTCACACCACAGTATTTTCCCTTTTTCCAACCAAAAATGGCACCGACACTGATTTAACAAACGAATCGAAGGGTAGACAGTGGGACGGGCAAGAGAATCCATTTCTATGGTCCAGTTCGGGACATGTTTTGTACTCAGAGAAAGGATGATCTTTTCACCACATCCACCCGGGCAACGAAGACAGGCTGCCTTTAACAGACGGCCATTTCGTACGACAAGCATCTCTCCACCAAGTAAATCGGCAGGCGCAGGATGGCGCTCCACATAGCGAGCCGTGATATCGCTCTGTGATGCCCAGCCTACGGCCTCAAAGAATCGACGTAACCAGCGACGGATAGGCACCACTAACCCATTCGATCCAGGAACGGCGTCATATCACCACGTCCCCAGTAATGGCTGTCCTGACAAAGCGGGCATATTATCTCGCTATCGTTCAGGCCAGGCGTTTTATCTGTTGCCAACGGGTACTTTCTGACACGGTGAGCAATTGATCCCGTTTTTCTATACCCCGTCAGGCGTTGAATCAATTCATCAACCGCCATGCATGCCACCTCGGTGGTGTACGTCACAACAGAAGGACTGGGCGCCCCTCCGCCGCGGACATAGGCTTCCTCCTTTTGCCGCCGGTATTCCTCAGGGTTGGAACGTTCGAGCGCCTCTTCCCGGGCAATCTCCGGGTCAATAACACCGCGACAAAGCAAACAACGGTGGCCTGGGAGTAACGTCGTCACACGCGCTGCTGCATCGGTGATGCGAGGTGTTTCATCATCGATAAAATCGATGCCGATCCCCATATCAATGACAGGCGTCAGGTAAAAATAGGCATGGCGGTTCAGTAATAATCGCCCATCATGGTCATCTGTACAGCTAAATATCACATCGCAGGTACGCAGCGCGTCACGGCAATCTGGATGCCCGACCCACGATTTTATGCCGTGCACCTTGATACCGGGCCTAAATGATGGGATATGGCGTTCCAGAACAAGGATTTTGGGGGTGCCCTGTTCAGCATCGCCAAAGGTCGCTCCATGCAACCTGTTGAGATTAGTATCTTCCACGATATCTTCATCGATGACGACAAACTCGTTAACCCCTAGTCGCGCGAGTAACATCGCAACGGCACTGCCTGTTGCACCTGCTCCGATAATGCCGATACGCAGAACGCCAAGGAGCTCCTGGAAATGCGGCCCGAGCGCCAGAATCTGGCGTGCAAAGATTTGTTCGCTGCTGTGTTCATTGGTGGTCGATGTAATAACTGGCAACGAAAACCGATCTCCCACTACAGCCACTTTATCTACCCTCGCAAAAGAACCTGTACCGTACCAAACCCGAGCCGTTATTGGTCCGGCCTCGCTCACAATCATGCTGATCAGTCGGGTGTCACTACCATTTCGGTGTTGCGCAAGCTCGACAAGTTGCGGTTCATCCGCATCATCTTGCAGCGAGAATTCTGCAGGCCCTGGACGGTGCGAGTGCACTACCATGACAGTCGCGCCACTGTCTGTTGCCAAACGCAGCACACGCGCAAGCGCCCTGGTATCCACGGTGATATGGGTTGGGGATGAGGCGCGCACATCTTCGGCGGGAATCGGGATGATGTCCCGCGCAAGAAAACGTTCCAACGGCTGACCTGAGATCGGGTCCATGCAACGTACCTGACCACACAGGACATAGGCCATCGCTTCATGCCCCGTGTCCGGGAAGAGCAGCCGACGTAATGCACTGAGCTGCTCCTCCCTGAGCGTAAGTGCTAGGCGGCACATGGCACGGCCCGAAGTGCAGCGTCGACACGCCGCAGTACGGTCCAGATACCATCGACACCCGGACGCCATACATTATTGTGGCGACTCCAGCGTTGCCAATCCCGGTCTCCGAACTGAAAGGCCTGATCCGCTCTTTCGGGCCAGTTACCGGACTGTGCCATACGGACCCACGGGTGCAGGTAGAACATATCCGGACCGTTGTCCGGGTAACCCGGAGGGAGCAGCACCAGGAGGTCCGCTTGCGACATATCCAGAGCACCAGACGGTATCGGGTAGTTCTCGAAGATCACGCCCGCCTGATTACCATGTTGAACAAGGGTGAAAGACAATTGGTGGTCACGCAAATAACGGGTATCGGCTTCCGGAAGTGCCTGTGGTACTGAGCCGGCTGTTGTCGCATCAGTCCCGGTGTAGAACCGCTCGACACCCGCCCCTGTCAACGGTACCGACTGACCGGGTTTGAGCAATTCATCTTCTGTGCCACGCCGCTCCAGCCAAACCCGATAGTTATCAGGCACCCCTGCCAGCTTTCTTAAGGTCGGCTCCGTGATTTGAGGGGCGCCCCAATCCTGTCGCGTGCTATCCAGCTCGAAACGGAATGAGCGATCACTGTTGAACGTCAAAAAACGCTCGACCCCGTGAGTCCGCAGATCGATCTTTTCCTCGAGACTGAGGTCTTCCAGAACACCCGCGGGGGTCAAATAGTAGATGAGGTGTTCTTCAACGGGGTTCCGGTCGGCCAGGTTCAACAGCTGCCGTCCTGTCACGATCGGGTCATCAATCAAATAGTATTCGCCATCGATACGGATGCGCAGCTGACTTCCTGTAGGCAAGTGCCCTTCCTGAGCCAGATTTTCAATATCTTGATAATTCTCATGATTTTCGTGTGACATCAGCGTTCTCCAATCAAATTTATGAGCTCGAGATGCACTTTACCACGCCTGATAGCTAAAGTATAGCTATTTGTTGGCCGTTATATAGCCTTATTTAGTTGAACTATTGGCTGACTACAACTATACTTCTTCTGCTGGAGGGAAAACGCATGACCACGAAACGCACAATGACCTTAAATTTGAGCGCCCAGGAAATGGCCGTTCTCGAGCGCCTGGCATCCGAGAAAGGCGTATCTAAGACGGGCCTGGTTCGTCAGGCGCTACGGTTGTACCAGTCTGTGACCGAGCGTCTCGACCGGGGTGACAAGCTATTTGTCGAGGATGCCGAAAAAGAAGAAAAAGCGGAGATCATGGTTCTGTGAAGCAATTGCTCGGCATATTCCCGCTTCGCAATCTTCATACAGGCGAATATGAAGATGCCGAGCTTTACATGCCGATTGATGGACAAAATGTTGAGGACTTTGAAACCCGCTGGCGCCCGCTGCTGGATGAGCGAAAAGCCAATCTTGCACCCCACGAGACTACCGCCTCTGCCAATATCCAGGATGCCCATTGGAAATGGCGTGAAAAGACCGCAACACGAAATAACCGTATGGACTACGCATCATTCTCGGTTGAATGTGGCGGGACTACCCAGGGGCTGATGTTTGTTCGTACCATCGACTTCGCCAGAGAGTCCTCTCAACTCAACCAGTTCCTGATCTATGTTGACCTGGTTTCTACAGCACCCTGGAATCGCCCCGGGTTCACTGACAATCGGCTGTATAGCGGTGTGGGCCCATTGCTTCTGGGTACCGCCATCAACTTCAGCATTGACCAGGGCTTTGATGGGAGAATTGGGCTCCACTCTCTTCCACAATCGGAATCGTGGTATCGCGACCAATGCAGGATGACAGATCTCGGGCCAGATGCCAACTATCCAAATAACTTGTGTTACTTTGAAATGACCGCTGCACAAGCACACACTTACATCACAACCTAGTAAAGGGAGGCTCTGATGAAAATGATTATCACACCAGGGTGGCTCCGTAATAAGATAGAAACTGCCCCCGACACAGAAATCGAAGCGGGTATTCCTGTCATGATGCTGGAGAGCATCGGCATGTTCCTGCCTCGTGAATCCGCTGAGGAACCTGCAGAAGATGAGCGGCTTGTTCGCCTAAAACATGCATTCGGCGTATTTATTCGAAACCTCCGCTTAACAAGGGAATTACCTGTCGAAGCACTTGCTGAATGCGCGCATATTGATGCAACCGAACTATACGCCATCGAAAATGATCCACATTACGTAACTAAACCAAGAACCGTATACCAGTTGGCAAACTTCTTTGGGATAAACCTGAAAAAGATGATGGAGCTATCCGGCGCCACACAGACTTATGATGAATCACTTGAGGAGGAGGCACTTAAGTTTGCCGCAAAATCGGATGGCGTCTCATCGTTGAATAAAGAGGAGCATGAAATCCTTAATGAATATGTAAAGTTCCTGAACGAGCACTAGACCTTCATGGTCAGCGAGTACGTTGGTGAACATGAAACCAGGGATATCAATGATCAGGTTGATAGAATTCTCCGGGACCTCGGTAATCCCGAACCGCCTTTGTCACTGGCACAGGTTCGGGAGTTACTGCGGCTGGATCTGAAATACTACAGCAGCACTGACCCCGGTCATCTCCAGGAAATCAAACATCGCCTGGTCATGGCTGGCAAACAAATCATAGCCAGACCGGGATTAGTACTGGATGTCATCAAGAAAGCCAACCTTTCTGCGCTCTGGGTTCCGGATACCAAACGGATTCTGATTGATAGCGATGTGCCAAAACCCAAACACCGCTGGATTGAAGGGCATGAAATCTCTCACGGCGTAATCCCCTGGCATGAGGAATTTCTTTTCGGCGATAATCGAAATACACTTAGCCCTGCCTGTGATGCCATCATTGAAGCGGAAGCAAACTATGGCGCGGGTCGACTACTATTTATTGGGGGTCGGTTTGGGAGTGAGGCCCGGGATACAGCCCTCAGTTTCGACTCCATTCGTGGCTTGGCAAAGCAATATGGGAATACCATTACCTCAACATTGTGGAGAATCGTTGAAGAGAGAGAACCCGAACGCGCGGTCTTTGGTATGATCTCCGCCCATCCCCGACACCCTGAAATTGGAAAAGGTGAAGATGGGGATATTTGTTATTTCATTCGCTCCCAGCGGTTCAGGGATCAATTCTCCAACGTACGCCCGGAGGAGGTCTATGCCCTGATCGATAAACATGCTTCCTGCCGAAAAAGCGGGCCAGTTGTTGACGCACAAGACGCCCTTGTCGACGCAGACGGTGAGACATACGAATTCAGAATTGAGAGTTTTTCTAACTCCTATGCACTACTAACCTATGGTGTGTGCAGCGATAAGGCACCTCTCGTCTGTACGATATAGCGCCCGCCTGTAGTGCCGGCAAGAATCCACAAAACACCAATATGCAATCTTAAGCCACTATCATGAACTGTTTCCTGCCCCACCCACCTCTTGGAAAAATTGCCAATAATCTCTGTGCCTTGGCGAGATCAACCAAACAGAAACTTATTTTCTCACATCCTGACAAACGGAACGGTTATCCCCACTGTTTCGGCACACGGCACGGTTATGCGTTGTGAAGTTGCAAGTATTATTACCTTGTTTGAACTAATGGAGCTTGAAGCGGTACAATTATGGCTTAACTCACCGGCACAGATATGCCTCTAGCTACATCAACAATGAACAAGAAGCTGTTTTCAGCCTTTTTTGTCCTGGTATTGCTGGGACCGCTCTCCAGCGGCACTGCGTGGTCAGACGCGGCGCTGCCGAATGGAAGTACAGCTGTCCCGCAGCAACAACTGCCTGCGCGCGGACCCGCGCAGGGCCGTTATCCACCTCCGCCCACCCCGTACTGGCAGTCCGGTCCCTGGGGTTCAACACCCTGGAACTACCGACAGGTGGCGCCCGCATACCGGCAAGCCGCTCCCCGCTATCCGCAGCCCATGCCCGCGCACCGCTCGGGCGATGAGTATGAACGGCTGCTGAAAGAACTCTCGGTATACCGTGCGGAACTGGACATTGCCCGCAAGGATCTGCAACAGGGACAGGCGGACATGCAGGAAACGCGTGCCGCACTCGAGCAGGCACAGACAGAACACCGCCAGGACATCGATCTGCAAAATGCACTCAGTGAACGGCTGGCAGTTTCCACCGCCGAGAACGTGAGCCTGAAGTCGCGTGTCACGCAACTGGAAAGCGAGCTGGCGAGCCTCACTACATCCCTCGCCGAACAGCAACAAAAGACCGAACAGCTGGCACAGGAACACGACCGGCTGCAAGGCACACTGGCCGGTCGCGACAAGCAGCTGGCTGAACTTAAGGAAGGATTGCAGACCACCAGGGCGGAACTGCAACAGGCCAAAGCAGGGATAGAAGCATCCAGACAGCAACTGGCCGCAAGCCAGGCGCAGGTCGAAGACTACCAGGACCAGCTGGAACAACTGAATACAGTAAAAGCTTCTCTCGCGGACCAGCAGCAAAAGAATGTAACCCTTGCGAAGGAAAAGAAACAATTGCTGGACGCGCTGGCAAAGCGTGATGAGCAGCTGGCCGGCCTTGAGAAAAAACTGCAAACGGCTAGCGAGGAACTGCAACAGGCGAACAGCTACCGGGAGCGGCTCGATGAGCTGACCACCATAGAGGCATCACTCACGGAACAGCAGCAGGAGAATGCCACGCTTGCGAAGCA
Organism: Thiohalobacter sp.; assembly: GCA_026984515.1. Taxonomy (GTDB): domain Bacteria; phylum Pseudomonadota; class Gammaproteobacteria; order DSM-19610; family DSM-19610; genus Thiogranum. Next base: position 52,297 of record JALSRZ010000014.1, read on the forward strand.
ACGGAAGCAATTGCAAAGCGAGCTTGCCAGTCGCGATGAACAGCTGGCCACACTCAGGGAGACGCTGCAAACGACCACGATGGAACTGCAGCAGGCAAAGTCCGGGAGAGACGAATCCCGGCAGCAGCTGGCGGCAAGCCAGGCACAGGCCGGCAGTTACAAACGCCAGCTCGATGCACTGAACGCCAGGCTGAAAGAGCAGCAGCAGGCCATGCTGGAAGCCAAACAGCAGATGGCCGCAATAGTTTCTGCGCGTGACAGCCTGCGCGCAGACCTGACCGCGTCGACCGATGAACTGGCACGGGTGCAGGCCAGCCTGGAAAACGCGCTGGCACAGGCCGAGCAACTTCGCCAGGCCGCGGCCGACAACAGGACACAAGCCGCACCCGCTGCGGCTGTAGCAGTCGCGGCACTGGAAAGCCGGGCCCCGGCTGCAGCGGAGACGGAAACAGCCGCGCAGAAAAGCGCTGAACACCTGGCAACAAGCGCAGGCGGCGCAGCACCGGATAGCGACGGGGACGGCGTGGCGGACGCCACGGATCTCTGCGCTGCCACGGCGCAAGGCGTTGACGTGGGACCGACAGGCTGCGCCGCCGGCGCAACCATCCCGCTGAAAGGCGTGAATTTTCGCTATAACTCGCACGAACTCACCGCCGGCGCACGACGCGTGCTGGACCGGGTAGCCGCCATCCTGGCCGATAAGCCCGACATCCGGCTCGAGGTAGCGGGTCATACTGACTCGCAGGGTGACCCGGTCTACAACCAGTGGCTGTCCCAGCAACGGGCGCAGGCCGTCAGGGACTACCTGGTCAGGCACGGGCTGGACCGAAAACGGATCTCGGCGCGCGGCTACGGTGACCAGCAACCGGTGGCAGACAACACCACAGTGGCCGGCCTGGTGCAAAACCGGCGCGTGGAACTGCGCAGCCTGCCGTAAACAGCCTCCCCGCCCGGCTTTCCGGCCGCCCTGATTTTTTTCGCCGGCCCCCTGTCCATTTGCACGAAATTACTCTAGAATGATTTTCCAATAGCCTGAATTGGCTTGCTATTTTATCTGGTCACCCGCTATGCATCACACCATCAGACAGGTCATCAGTCTCTTCCTGGCCCTTGCCGGCCTATTCTCACTGTCGCTGGCGACTGCATCCACGGGCCGCTACGACGTGTCCTATCTCTGGCACCGGGACGTCAGCAGTGTGCTGGAATACCGCGACCGCGTTGCCAGAGTGCTGGGGCCCGGCGTTTCCAAAGACCTCCGGGTGGTCGCCAAAGGCAAGTTGTACGGACTCATCTATGACCGGCGCAGTGACAGCAACCGGGCCGGCAAGCTGGCCCGTGAGCACACCCGTCTGCTGCGCTCGCGCGGCCTGGAAGCCGCTGCCGCGGTACCCTCCCGGAACTGGCACTTTGTCAAGGCCGGCAACGCCGAACACACCGACAAGCAGGCCGGCACGCGCGCGGTACCGCGCAGCAGAATGTCCAGCGCCGAGCGCGCCCGCGAAATCCGCGACATCGGCGCGGCGGTGGAAGACTACATCAAACGCCTGCGCCGGGAAGGCAAGATCGCGCCGGACGAACGCACCGGCTGGTCCGTGTTTGATTTCACCACGGGTGAGAAGCTGGTCACCATCAATGAGGACGTACAGTTCCAGGCGGCCAGCCTGGTGAAACCGTTTATCGCGGCCGCCTTTTTCCAGCAAGTGAAGGAAGGCGACCTCATTTACGGACCCAAAAGCCGGCGCCACATGGAAAAGATGATCCACCATTCCAACAACGCTTCCACCAACTGGGTCATGCGCCAGATGGGCGGGCCGCAAAAGGTCGAGCGCATCCTGAAGCAGCGCTACCCGAAGATATTCCGTGACACGCGGCTGGTGGAATTCATTCCGGCCAACGGGCGCAGCTACCGCAACAAGGCGTCTGTGCACGACTACAGCCGCTTCCTGTACGCGCTCTGGAAAGGCAGGATTACCGGTTCACGCGAGATCAAACGCCTGATGGCCATGCCGGGCTCCGACCGGATCTACACCGGCGCCCGGGAAATTCCGAAAGGCACCCGGGTCTACAACAAGACCGGCAGCACCGCGCGTGTCTGCGGTGACATGGGCATCCTCAGTGTCAGGGGCCGTGACGGCAAACGCTACCCCTACACCATCATCGGCATCATCGAAAAACAGCAGCGCAGTGAAAACTACACCGCCTGGATCCGCGCACGCAGTAACGTAATCCGCAATGTGTCCAACATTGTGTACAAGGGCATTGCCCGGCAACATAATCTGGAAAGCGTGCTTTAGCCCGGATTTCTCACCAGCGTTCGGCGTGATGATTTCGTTGTGCTTTCGCGGTCAGGGAGCCGCTCCTGCGAGGGGAAAGGATCCGGCCCGTTCGGTCAGATATGTGAAACCAGTTTGGCGGCGGGCACGCTGGAGCGGATCGCCGTGGCAATCTCGTGGCGTACGCCATGCACCGGCCGGATAGACACCCACAACAGGTTCAGCGCCAGGTTGAATTCCGCGAACACCACCACGCCGCTGAAACGCGCCAGCACCCGGTGCAACTCGTCGATGGTGCGTTGAATATGCTGATTGGGTTTCTTGCGCAGGCCCGGAATGATCACCATGAAATCCGACAACGGCTTGCCGTATTCGTCCACCGTCGGCGCGCGCTTGCGCAATGGCTCGGAAGCATCCTGGATCGTCAGTGTTGCGCGCAGGAAATTCATAGTGGTAAATATAGCCCACCGCAACACGGCCGTTCAATCACAAATTGGCGCGCATCCGCCGTACAGTATTCAAGCCGCTCAATACGCTGACTATTTTGGGCGTAACAACGCGGGCGGGTGGCCGCCCTGCGGTGGCTTTGCTACCATTGGCGCGCAGTTCAGTCCCGGTAGCTCAGCTGGATAGAGCGAGCGCCTCCTAAGCGCTAGGTCGGAGGTTCGAATCCTCTCCGGGACGCCATCTGCTCTCGGGCTACACTTTGCGCCGCACCTCGATGATATTCGGCAGTTGCCCGATGCGGCTGAGGATACGACTCAGCTGGCCGATGTCGGTCACTTCAATATGCAGCTCCATGCGTGCCACGAGATCCTTCTTGTCAGTGCAGGTGTTCACGCCCAGCACATTGATATGATCATTGGCCAGCAGGGCTGACACATCGCGTAACAACCCGGGCCGGTCGTAGGCCTGGATATGGATATCGACCGGGAACACCCGGTCCGGCAATGCTCCCCACTCGACATCGATCAGGCGATCCCGGTCTTCGTCCTTGAGGCGCAGCACGTTGGCGCAGTCGCGACGGTGGATGGTTACCCCGCGCCCGCGCGTGATGTAGCCGACGATGGCATCATTGGGTACCGGGTTGCAGCAACGGGCCGTATTGGTCAGGAGGTTGCCTACACCCAGTATCTTGAAATCGTCAGTCTCCTTCCGTGGTGCGGGACGTCGCTTTGAACTGGGCAGGGACAGGGATTCATCGTCAGCCGGCTGGCTCAGGTTCAGCACGGCATTGACCACCTGGCCCAGCTGCTGGTCACCGCGCCCCAGTGCGGCCATCAGGCTGTCGGTATCCCTGTAGTTCAGCTTTTTGACCACCTTGTCCAGTTCGCTGACCGACAGGCCCAGGCGGTGCAGTTCGCGCTCCAGCGCTGTCCGTCCCGCGTTGATGTTGATGTCACGGTCCTGCTGCTTGAACCAGTGACGCACCTTGGCGCGGGCGCGCGGGGTTTTCAGGTAACCCAGGTGGGGGTTGAGCCAGTCACGGCTGGGAGCCGGCTGGCGCGCTTTCAGTACTTCGATCTGTTCACCGTTGCTCAGCTCATAGTTCAGCGGAACGATGCGACCGTCGACCTTCACGCCCCGGCAGCGGTGACCCACATCGGTATGAATATGGTAGGCAAAGTCCAGCGCCGTGGCACCGGCAGGCATGTCAACGACCTTGCCCTGCGGGGTCAGTACATAGACCCGCTCACCGATCGACTCGGACTTGAAACGGTCGACAAACTCGTCGGCCGACTGTTCCTCGTCTTTCCACTCCAGCACCTGGCGCAACCAGGCCACTTTTTTCTCAAAGCCGGCATCGTAGTGCGCGCCTTCCTTGTAACGCCAGTGCGCGGCGATACCGAGTTCGGCGTGTTCGTGCATTTCGCGGGTGCGTATCTGCACCTCGACCGCCTTGCCCTCCGGCCCGATGACCGCGGTGTGCAGGGAGCGGTAGTTGTTGCTCTTGGGGTTGGCAATATAGTCGTCGAACTCGTGCGGCACGTGATGCCACAGACTGTGCACAATGCCCAGTGCGGCGTAACAGTCGCGCGGAGTATCCACCAGCACGCGGACGGCCTGCACGTCGAAGATTTCGTGGAAGTCGACGTTCTTGCGCTGCATCTTGCGCCAGATGCTATAGATATGCTTGGGCCTGCCACTGATCTCCGCCCTGATGCCTGCTTCCTCAAAGGCCTTCTGCAGGCGCTCCTTGACCAGCTCGATGTGCCGTTCACGGTCGATGCGGCGGCCGTCCAGCAGCGAGGCGATACGCCGGTAGGCCTCGCTGTCCAGGTAGCGCAGGGCCAGGTCTTCCAGTTCCCACTTGACCTGCCAGATACCCAGCCGGTTGGCCAGCGGTGCATAGATGTCCAGGGTCTCGCCAGCGATGCGGCGCTGACGCTCCTCGCTCAGGTAACGCAGGGTGCGCATGTTGTGCAGGCGGTCAGCCAGTTTGATCAGCACCACGCGCACATCTTCCGCCATAGCCAGCAGCAGCTTGCGCACACTCTCCGAATGGCTGATCTCTGCACTGCTACGGTCCGGGGCCACACCGCGGATTTCGTCGATGTGGCCCATTTTGGTGACCCCGTCGACCAGCGCGGCCACGTCATTGCCGAAGGCGCTGGCGATGGTTTCGAGTGAGACATCGGTATCCTCGACCACGTCATGCAGAATCGCGGCAGCCACCGCCTCGTGATCGAGGTTCAGGTGATGCACGATCTCGGCCACCGCCAGGCAGTGCACCAGGTAGGGCTCACCGGAGGCCCGCCGCTGTTCGCGGTGCGCCTTTTGCGCCATGTCCAGCGCGGCATGAATGACCTGCTGCTCCGGTTCGCTGCGATCCTTGCCGACCGCGGCCAGCCAGGCATCCAGGTCCAGTGCCTGTCCGTTGGAAGGTGTCGTGGTTTCTGCCCGGGCTACCATACTATCAAGTGTAGACCCACCCGGAAGCGACGGCCATCAGGTTTTTACATCGAGCGCAGCCAGGTCACTGCGCAGGGATTCCAGCGCCGCTTCCAGCGCCTGCTGCATGGCGCGGCTGGTAGCGTGCATATCCTTGCCATCACTTGCCTGTTGCTGCAGGTAAACACCTGTCCATAATGCTGCTGTATCGCGCCCCACATACAGGCTCGCTTCCAGCTCCAGTTCAGCGCTCGGCGGCCCGCCCCCCACCACCCGCTCAAAGCGCAACAGGCGTGTACGCAGGTGATAACCGCTGCCGGTGTGCATGCGATCATCCCCGACGCTGTCCGCAATACCGCTGCTGCGCAGGTAGTGCAGCAGTGCCTGGTGAACCATACGTGGCGGCTGGTCCACCCAGAACTCGTAGTGGTAACGATGCAGCTCCAGCGGCCTGTCCGCATCACGATACAGAATTGCGCGCCCGCTGCGCAGCGGATCCGCCATCACGTAGTCAACCTGCAACCCCCCTGTCAGTACCGGAGCGGGCAACACCGTGTCGGCAGACAGGCTGGTCTGCAGCTGGTAGAAGCGGTCTTCCGGCACCGGGCCGGAACTGCTGCAGGCCGTCAGCAGCAACAGCAACACACAACAGGCACCCGCATATCTAGTCACGACTCACCCCCGTATCCCGTGGTGCGGAACCGCCAATCAGACGACCGGGATTCTCCCGGATCTGGCGGCTGAACTCGCTCATATTGCGACTGGTGCTGTCCAGGTTCTGCAGGATATCGCCGGTGTAACGGGACACCTGCTCCAGCACCTTGCGCAGGTCCGCCGTCGCCTGTTGCAGGTCCGGCCGGGTCGCGCTAACCAGGCTGTCCAGTTTACGGATCAGTACCTGTGTTTCCTGCTTCACCTCCACCAGTCCCGCCGACAGCGTGCGCACATCCCTGGCCGTTTCCTCGACGTCGTCCAGGGTCCTGTGTACCTGTGCCTCGGTTTGCGCATTGAGGATACCGGAAAGGTAGGTGGCGCTTTGGTCCAGTTTGACAATCAGTGCCTGCATGCCTTCCATGATCGCCGGCAAACCCGTGTCGAGCTCGCCACCGACCTGCTGCACGGTATGGTTCAGGGTTTCCAGCAACGGTCGGATCGCATGTTCACTGAGATCGCCGAAGTCTCCCGCAACCGCGCCGAGCGTGGCAAACAGGTCAACACCCTGCTCGCCCTTCAGCTCGCTGCCGGGTGCGAGGAACTCGCCGGATCGGCCTTCCTCGATATTGACCACGGTATCCGCCAGCAAACCCTCGGAATAGATACGCGCGACGCTGTCGACCGGAATCTCCCAGCCCTTGCTTACCTGCAGCGCCACCCGGTAGCGCATGCCCTGTTCGTTCCTTTGCGGTTCGATTGCGGTTACGTGTCCCACACCATAGCCTTCATAGGTGACGGGGGTTCCGCTGGTCAAGCCGCTTACGTTGCTGTACCAGGTGTAGTAGAGATCGCGCTCCCCCACCCCGTTGAGCAGGCGGAACAGTACGTACAGCAGGGCGGCAAGTCCCGCCAGCACAAACAGTCCGACCGAGAAATAGTTGATGGTATCCCTTTTCAAAATCAGTCTGCTCCTTCAGTCAGACGCTGCAGATACTGTTCGGCATCTACCGGCACATCTTCAGAGGTGCGCGTCAGCAGGTTGCGTATTCGCCGGTTATCCGAATTGCGAATCTCGTCGACACTACCGGTCATGAGGATGTTGCCACGGTCCAGCACCGTGATCCGGTCGGCGATCTTGAAAGCGCTTTCCAGTTCGTGTGTGACCACCACGATCGCCACCTGCATGGCATCGCGGATGCGCAGGATCAGCTTGTCCAGGTCTGCGGCCACCACCGGGTCCAGGCCGGCGGAGGGCTCGTCAAAAAACAGCAGCTTCGGGTCCATGACCAGCGCGCGCGCCAGTGCAGCGCGTTTGATCATGCCCCCGGACAGTTGCGCGGGCATCAGGTTCTCGTAGCCGGCCATGTTCACGACTTCGAGTTTCATGCGGCTCATGATGCGGATGGTGTTCTCGTCCAGCCGGGTATGCTCCCGCAACGGCATACACACATTCTCGCCCACGGTCATGGAATTGAACAGCGCGCCGCCCTGGAAGGAAACCCCGATCTTTTTGCGCAGTTCCGTCCACTCCCGGCCGCCCAGGGTGCGGGTGTCCCTGCCAAACAGGCGTATGCAGCCGCTGTCGGGGTGGTGCAATCCCAGCATGTAGCGCAACAGCGTCGACTTGCCCGAACCGCTGCCACCCATGATGACCATGATCTCGCCGTCCTCGACGTTCAGCGACACCCGGTCGAGGATCTTCTGCTGACCGTAACAGGTCACCAGTTCCTCGACTTCGATCACCGGCTGCGTGGCGGTTTGTGCTTGCGTCTGCATCACTGGATCAGGAAAAACGTAAAAATCATGTCAGCCACCACGATGGCGCCGATACAGAGCACCACCGAACGCGTGGTGGCACGACCCAGGCCCTCGGCGCCGCCACTGGCATTGAAGCCGTTGCTGGTCGCCACCAGCGCGATCAGCACGGCGAACACCAGGCTCTTGAGCAGGCCCTGCCAGAGATCCCCCGGCACCAGCGACGCCAGTACCCGGTCGAAGTAGGTCTCCATACTGATATGCAGTTCCATGACCGACAGCATGCCGCCGCCCAGCAGTGCCATACCGTCTGCGAGCAGGGTCATTACCGGCATCATCACCAGCATCGCTACCAGCACCGGTGCGACCAGGTAGCGCACCGGTGCGATGCCCATGACCCGCAGGGCGTCGATCTCCTGCGCCATCTGCATGGTACCGATGCGCGCGGCAATCGCCGAACCGGAACGCCCCGCCACCACGATACCGGCGATCAGCACACCGAACTCGCGCGTCACCGAGGTAGCGATACCGCTGATAATCTGCGACTCGGCACCGAACTCCCGCAGTGTATAAATGCCCTGCATGGCCATCATCGCACCGTTTGCAAACGCCAGCACCGCCAGCACCGGGATCGCCTGCACACCGATACTCATCATCTCCGCAAACACGGCCTGCAGCCGCACCCGCTGCCGGAACCAGTAGCCGAAAACTATCCAGAACAGGCTTTCACCCAGCAGCGCAGCGCCGTAACCGAAATCCTCCACACCACTGACAAACTTCCGCCCGACCTGCTCGCTCAGGCGACGGAACCCCGTGGCTGCGTGCTCAGCTGCCATTGGCCAGCCGCTCGTCCAGCGAGTCATAGATCCGGAACACCTTGTCCAGCCGCGCCAGGCGCAACACGTTCATGGCTGCGTCACTGACACCGATCAGCCCGAACTCCAGGTGGTTGGAACGCGCGTACTGGAACCCCTCCACCAGGCTCGCCACCCCCGAGCTGTCGATATATTCGACTGCTGACAGGTCTACCATGACGTGTTTCTGCTTTTTCAGACAGGCGAGAATGACCTTGCGCGCATCCGGCGACTTGTTGAGGTCGACCTCACCGCTGAGAGCGATCACTGCAAACCCCTGCCTGTCTTCAATCGGAAAAGCCATGACAGACTCCTGTTACCCTGTGTATTTCTTCATCTGGAAAAGATTGCCAACGCCTTCGGGCGGATCGATGAACCCGCACTCGTCCATCAGGCAGTCGATGAGGTGCACCCCCAGCCCGCCGGGACGCACATCGTCCAGGTCGCGGGAGCAGACCTTTTCGACATCGACCCTGTGCGCATAGTCGCGCAAGCGGATCACCAGCGCACCCTGCTCCTGTACCAGCGTAACATCGATCCGGCCATTGGGGTCCATGCCGTAGGCATGCTGAATGATATTGGTGCAGGCCTCGTTGACAGCCAGCACCACGGCGTCCGTCGCCTGCCGGTCCAGCCCGGCGATATCCGCGGCATCGCGCAACACGCAGCGCAACAGCTTCAGGCGGCTGGTCCTGGAACAGAAGCTCAGTGTGACCAGCTGGTCATCGCAGTCCATGTACTTTAGTCCCTTCAATCACCACCAGTGTCAGATCATCTTCCACGTCGCCACCCGGGTCCACCACTGCGTTGACGATGGCCGCTGGGCGGCTCGCCAGCGGCAGGTGGCTGTGCTCCTTCAGCAAGCGTAGCAGACCTTCCTCCTCCAGGCGCCGGCCGTCGCCGGTGCGCGCTTCGAGCAAACCGTCCGTATACAGGTATAGACAACCTCCGTCCAGCGTGAAAGCCTGGTTGTCAAACTGGCAGTCGTGGATGATGCCCAGTGGCGGAGCCGCCGCCGCATACGAACCGATCAGTGCGGCCGGCCCCATGTGCAATACCGGCAGGTGCCCGGCGTTCGACAGGAGCACCTTACCGCTGACCGTATCCAGTACACCCGCCACCATGGTAACAAACATACCGTGTATGGAGGTCTCGAAAATCTCGCGGTTGAGCATGCCCAGCAACTTGCCCGGATCGTGGATACCCTTGCCCAGGCAGCGAAACAGGCTGGCCGACTTGGCCATCAGCAGGGCTGCATTCATGCCCTTGCCGGACACGTCGGCGAGGCAAAAGGCGACACGTCCGTCCGCAAGCTGGTAATAATCGTAAAAGTCACCGGATACCGCGCGGGCGGACAGGTTCAGCCCGGTCACGCCAGGGATACCGGCTTCGCAATGAGGTAACAGACTTTTCTGCACCTCGCGCGCCAGCTCCAGCTCGCGTTCCAGTTCGCCGGCCAGCCGGTCGCGCTCTGCCAGCGTCTGCTCCAGCCGCCAGGTCAGCTCCTGGTAACTCAGGTTTTCCTCGGCCAGCCGCAGGTTGGCCTCGCGCAGTACTTCCTCGAAAGGCAGTTGTTCACCCACCCGCATACCCATGGCCGTCGCCGCCTCGGCAACGGATTCGGTCACCTGCTGCAACAGGAAATCGCTCTGCTCCGGGCTGGCCGCGAAATGCTCCCCGAGCAGCTCGCGTGCACGTTGCACCGCAACACGCTTGTTCCCACTGCGGTACACCGCCGCCATCCAGTCGGCACAGGCCGCCACCTTGCACAGCCGCACGTCCTGTTCACCGGTATCTTCCGGCGGACCTTCGTGGTGATATCCCATGGCCAGCGCCAGGTCCGCCGGCAGGTCCCAGCCGATGGCCAGGGTGATACCTACTTCATCATGAGTACACTGGAACAGCTCGATCTCCAGGTCACGGCGCGTCTCGGGGGTGGCAGTGGCCAGCAGCTCCCACTGGTCGACCTGCTCCGGGCGGAGATACAGCATCACCAGCAGGCCGAAATCCTGCAGCAGCCCGGCAGTAAAACATTCGTCGGCATCCACGCCGGCCAGGCCCGCCAGCGTGCGGGCGCTGACGGCGCGCCACAGCGCATCTTCCCAGTAGGCATCGATATCAAAACCCGGGATCGAATCCTTGCGCAGGGCGTCGCGCATGGAAATGCACAGCACCAGGTTGCGCAGGGCCCGGTTGCCCAGCACGGTGACCGCTCGCGCGACCGATTTTACCTGGCTGACCAGCCCGAAAAAGGCGGAATTCGCCACCCGCAGCAACTCCGCGGTCAGCACCGGATCATTGCTTACCAGTTGCGCGAGGTCGCGGCTGTCTATACCCGACCTGGAACAGGCCTGGACAATGCGGATGGCTTCCTTGGGCGGAGCCGGCAGATCAGACGGCTTGACCGTATATTCGACAGCGGTTTCTTCCATAAGCTGTTGATCGTACGTCCTGAAACGGTGATTTTTGTCCTGTACCGCCACCATAGCGGCAAAAACCGGGCTGGCTAGAGCCGGATTTCGGCGAATGATCAACAAATTACGATGCCCTGAACCGGCTCAATACCGCCAGCGGCCCGTTCGGGACCCGGGACTACGACCTGGATAAAAATAGCAACCGCACCCAACTCCTCCAGGATACCGTCACCACGCCCTACAGCTACGAACTCAACAGCAACCGCCTCGACACCCTGGGCAGTGTCGGCGCCACCGACGTGCGGCTGGACGCCACTGGCAGCACCCTCAACCTGAGAGTAAAAAGGGGTCGGTAACAAATGGGAATGATTGCGTTTTGTCACCGACTCCTTTTCCTTTTTGAGCCGGGATAAGAAGTTTGTCTAGATCAGCGCCTGGAGGGTGACGGGGAATTGCTCGGCGGCCTCTTCGAAGGCGAAGAAGAGTTCGTCTTCCTGCAGGCCGATGGTGTCCAGCATGGACTGTGAAATCTGGATATCCGCCTTCGGGGAACCCATGAAGTTCCCCTGCTCCGATTCGTTCACCAGGTGATTGGCGAGATACAGGATACTGGCTTCCCGCTGCGATACCTGTGCCCGCTGTGGCTCGTGGTGCCAGGCCACGGCGTCGACCAGCTCCTCGGGCAACTGCCACTGATCCATGAGATAGCCTGCCACGCTGGCGTGACTGAACTCGAACTGTTCCAGTTCGGCCTGGTAGAGCACTTCCTCGTCACCTTCCGCCATGAGCAGGATATCGCGCATGGCTTCGGGACGCTGGTGATACAGGATAATGCTGCCGATATCGTGCATCAGCCCGGCCACGAACAGCCGCTCCGGGTGCAGGATATTGGCGCGCACCGCCAGCGACCTGGCCAGCAGGCCGGTATACACACTGTGGCGCCAGAAGGTCTCCATCTCCACCAGTTCGTTGGGTATGGTATTGAAGGTCTTGACAGCCGAGATCGACAGTACCAACTGGTACAGCTCGGCATTGCCGATGACCGTTACGGCGCGGGAGACCGTATCGACCTTGCGACTGAAATTGTAAAACGAGCTGTTCGCCATGCGCAGCAGGCGCGCGGTCAGGTTGGGGTCGACATTGACAATCGCGGAAATTTCCTTTGCCCCGCTGGTCGGCGAATGGATCATTTCGAACAGGCGCAGGCACACGTCGGGAGGCGATACCAGGCCTTCCACATCACCCAGCAGTTCGACGACGGAAGCCTGTCCGGCTTCACCCTTGCGGTGCACATTTTGACTGGTCATAGGCTGAAATATCCGCTGTTCCTGGCCCGTGTAACGACCCCGGAGAGACAAACTGGAGAATACGGTGACGTATTTTGCCGACCCCGTCACACAACCGGCAATCCGGCTGTGCTATCTATACATCCAGTCGCTATACAGTTATCAGCAGTACACCAGGGGACCGACATGTCAAAGACCGTGCAACAGAATATAGTCAACCTGGAAGATTACGGACAGCTGCGCCGCAGCCTGGGAAACGGCGCCGGCACCAAGGCCCTGCGCAGCACCCGTGACCTGGCCACAGCGAAACTCAAACACCATATCGACCGCATGATGGAAAAGGTCGACGATGCCCTGTTCGCGCGTGCCGAAAAGGCCGAGAACAACATGAACCAGACCCAGTACTTCGATGCCATGCGCGAGCTGAGGATAATCCGCAAGGACATCGAGGAAGATTTCCTGAACGGTTTCGAGAGCCGCTTCAACCAGGGCGTACCGCGGCAGACCGGCAGCTCCGACAGTTTCAACCTGAGCCTGGACGATAACGACGGCGGCCTGGGACTGGTTGACAAAAAAGACCTGGAGGAAGAGCTGGCCATATCCAACATGGTGAACAAGGTCCGCAACGCCAGCAAACAAGCCCTGTATGCGCTGGACAAACGCATCGGGCTGCTGATCAACGACCCGGACCTGGACCACTGGCAGAATCCGCTCGGCCCGGAATCGATCTGTGACGCCTTCCATGAAGCGGCCCGGCGTATCGAGACCGGTCTGGAAATCCGCCTGGTGATTTTCAAGCTGTTCGACCAGCACGTCATCAATCATATCGGCGAACTCTACAAGGAGGTCAACAGCAACCTGGTCGCCATGGGTGTGCTGCCGGAGATCAAAACCACCATCCGGCGCAACCCCAACCCTGCGGGCGGCGCGTACGCCCCGGCACCAGGCACAGTGGCGCCTGGTGGAGAACCCCCGCAGGGCAGCCAGGAAGGCGGCTACCCGCCCGCTGCACCACCGGTCGGCGGCGGCCTGGCCGGCGCCGCCTACGGCACCGGTGTATACAGTAACGGTGGCTACCAGGGCGCCGGGGCGGGCAGCCCCATCAGCGCGCTGACCCTGCTGCAGCACGGCAGTGTACCGGCACCGGGTAACGAGGCGGGCGGCGAAGGTCTCGCGCTCAACCCGGCCGACCTGGCGTCCGGGCAGGTCAATATCCTGCACAGCCTGCGTAATTCCCCGCTGGCCGAGGGGCTGGGCAAGGGTGGCGACATGACCATCGATATTGTCGCCATGCTGTTCGACTACATCCTCGACGACAAGAACATCCAGGATGCCATGCGTGCCCTGATCGGCCGGCTACAGATACCACTGCTCAAGGTTGCGCTGCTGGACAATGCCTTCTTTACACGCAAATCCCACCCTGCCCGGCGTCTGCTGAATCGGCTGGCGGCAACCGCAGTGGACTGGGACGAAGAGGACGGCAACCAGGACCCGCTGTACCTGAAGATCCAGAGTATTGTGCAAACCATACTGGATGATTTCGATGACGACATCCGCCTGTTCGACACGCTGCTGGCGGATCTCGAGGATTTCCTGAGCCAGGAAGAAGAACAGGCCGAAATCCGCGCCGAGCGGTCTGCCAGAATCATGGAGGGCAAGGAACGGCTGGATGAAGCCAAGTCCACCACGCTGGAAGAAATCGAACCCCGGATCAGCGATGAACAGAACCTCGATTTCATACGCGAGTTCGTCACCACGCACTGGAAAAACCTGCTGTTCATCACCTGCGCCCGCCAGGGCAAGGACAGTGACGCCTGGAAAAACGCAGTGGCTACCATGGATGACCTGATCTGGAGCGTCAAACCCAAGCACACGCGCGAAGACCGGCAGAAACTGGTCAGCATGCAACCGGGACTGCTGACCCGCCTGCGCGAAGGCATGGAACGGCTGTCTATTCCAGCCACGGAACGTGATGACTTCATTGCCATGCTGATACGCGCCCATGGACGTACCGCGATCAATACGCCGGACGCGGATACCGCCACCGCCCCGCCGCCGCAATACAGTAACACTGACAACACTGGCAGCCGGGCACCGCACCCAGAGCACAACCCGGCCTCCACACAAAAGGCAAAATCGACGGCACCGAAAGCCGTCACGCAGCCGGCCGCGGAGGTCAACGACAGCTTCACCGCCAGGGCGCGCCAGCTGACCACCGGCACCTGGGTGGAATTCAGCGGCAGCGACGGCCAGCGTCAGCGTGCGAAACTCAGCTGGATCAGCCCGATCACCAATACCTACCTGTTCACCGACCGTAAGGGACTCAAGGCCGGCAATTACAGCCTGGAAGAGTTTGCCCTGCTACTGCGCTGCGCACGCGCACGGATACTCGACAGCGCACCCCTGATGGACCGGGCGGTCAGCACGGTGTTCGAGGAATACCAGCAGCACTGACCCGATCCAACCGGAAACCTGTCACGGCCGGGTGCTGTTGAGCCCGACAAAACTGCCGCTGTTGTCTTCCGCCAGCTTGCGCATCAGTGCGGCAAATCGCACCGTGTTGGCGGGCAGACCGCCCTGGGCAAAGATCACCGGGAAACCGATCGCATGGATGCGCACCCGCCGTTTCCCGGAGCGATCCGCTCGGTTCAGCCGGTCGACGCTATCAATCACTGCCTGGATGGAACCCCGCGCAAAGTCATCCCCGAACACGTACAGGCTGATACGCTTGTCACTGCGATGAAAATGCCGGATGGCTGCCTCGATACCTTCCACGGGACTGGAGTTGGAAAACGGCTGCCAGCCGGCAAGCCGCTTGACGATGGCCTTGCGCCGCGCCGGGGTATCCTGTATCCAGCGCCCTTTATACTGGGAGAACAGGTAGTCCCCCATGTCGTTCATGACCTGGATGCCCTTGACCTGCGGGTAGATCTCCAGCACTTCCTTCACCTTCTTCAGCACCAGTGGCCAGGCATTCTGTTGCATGGAACCGGAGGTATCGATAATGAAAATAATGTATTCACTGTCCACCGGCACACCACCGATGCGCGCATCACGACGCTGGAAATCCGCTCCCAGCAGGCGCTGCATCTCCGCAGAAAGCTGCTGTTTCGCAGTGACCAGCTGCGCGGCGATAATGCGCTGCGCCTCGTACTCTTTGCGGGTCGCCTCGTACTGGCCACGCAGCGAGGACCGCTCTCCCTTCAGCCGCGCGAGTTTTTCCCGGCTTTGGGAAAGCTGCTGCTGCACGTTCTGCACATCGCGGTTCAACACGCTGGTTTCACCACGCAAGCGGAACTGTTCCTGTTCCAGTCGCTGCACCAGCCCGGTGAGATCGACCGCCAGCTTTTCGATCACCCGCGGTTCGGCAATCCTGGCGATCACCAGCAGCAGGATGATAGCGCCGAACCCGCAGGACACCACGTCCAGGAAAGACAGGTTGAAAATATCGATCGGGCGCCGACTGCGACGTGTCATGGCCAGTCCCTCGCCGGCGTAATGAAGGAACCCCGGGTGTCGATCGCCAGCTTCCAGTAGGCCGCCGCCGCCCAGGCATCCCCTTCCATCGGCATAAGCAGGGTATTGACCGGGATACCGCCCGGCAGGCTGCGTACCGCCGCGCTGAAGTGTTCCAGGCGTTGCTCGGCAGACACCGTGGTCTGTCTGGGCCGGGTACGGCCCTGGGTGGGCAGGCCATCGGTGACCAGCAGGATGTTGTCCGGTGCGGGAGCAAGTTTCCTGGCCACTGCAAACGCCTGGTACAGGCTGGTGCCGCCCCCTGGCACCTGTTTGCGTAGAGCGTTGAGCACACCCTCCACCTCTGCACTGCGGTCTGCTTTCAGCCAGCGGTCCTTGCCACTCGCCAGTACCGGCCGCGCGCGGGTATTAAAGACGTAGAGCTGGAAGGAAGCACTGGCCGGCAGGTTGCTGACCAGCCATTCGGCAGTCGCCAGCGTGCGTTTCCATTTGGGTGCCGTGCGTTTCTGCGCCGGCCCCATGTTGCGCCGCCGAACCACGTTGACGATGGTTTCATCCAGCATGCTGGCAGAAGCGTCGAGCAGGATCAGGATGCGCTTGCCACCCACCTTTAAACCGGTCAGGTACTGTCGATCCCCGTCGCCGGTTACCCGGTGCACCCGGCTGCCCTGCGCTCCCGTTTCCGGCGCCTGCCGGCCCAGGCGTTTCTTTTTACGGTCCAGGCTTTTGAGGTCGGACGTCAGCCGGTTGACGTGCGCCCGGTTCGCCAGCGTTTCCTTTTCCATCCTGGCGATCTCGATCTTCATTTCGCGGATATCCTGCATCACCCGCCCGGTCTCTCCCTGTGTCACCTGTACTTCCGTCTTGGCAGCCTCCAAGCTGTTGCGAAGGCTCACCTGCCGGTCTTCACCGACCAGCACTTCCTGTTCCAGCTTCACCACTTCGGAACGCAGGTCGGCAAAGTGCTCGCTGCGTGTCCGGACGGTGTCGTGGTTGAGGATCAGGACCAGCAACACCACGGCACCGAAACCGCAGAACATGATGTCGAGGAAGGACAGCGAAAAGGCGGACAAGGTGCGGCGTTTCATGGCGTATGCTGCATAGTTACCAGGGAAGCTCCGGTTACCCCGTCATTGCCGCGCTACGCTCGCAATGACGGGCTTGTGCAAACTAGCGTACGCCCTGCACCTTGAGGCGGCGTACCAGCCACTGGTCCACGTAGCGTTCACTGTCGAGCACCAGCCGTTCCTGCATCAGCTGCAACTGGTGGATAAAAAACATCAGCACGATACTGATGACCAGCGCGATAAAGGTTGAATTAAACGCCACACCCAGGCTGGCGGTGACACCGGTGATATCACCTTCCACCGCGCGGTGTGCCTGCCCCAGCGCATCACCGATGCCGCGCACGGTGCCGATAAACCCGACCGAGGGAATCGCCCAGGCGATGTAACGGATGATGGACAATTCCGATTCCAGCCGTTCACCTTCCGATTCACACACGGCGCGCGCAGCAGTCGACACATCCTGTACATTGCGCGTCGCTGCAAAACGTTCAATCGCAGTCAACAGGGTACGCGGCAACAAGGACTCCCGCGCCCGGGCCGGCAGGGACTGCAGGCGTTCGGACAGGCCGCGGGTATCTTCCAGCCCCACCGGCATATTCTCCGGCAGGCCGAGCAGGTCCTGTTCCAGCAGTTTCTGTTGCAGGTACACGGCGCGACCCTTGCAGGCAAGGATGGCCAGCGCCCACAACATCAGAACGAAACAGCTTTCCTGCTCGTAGTCCTTGATAACCACATAGAACGAACGCTGCTGCACGTAGTCGGGGTTGTCCTGCATCTCGGCCGCCTGTTGCTGCAGGAAAATGTCCGCCTGCGGGCGCACCAGTGTGACGTAGAGCGCATGCACCAGGATAAAGGCAATCAGCAGCGCAAACAGCTGGTAGAAAAATTCGGCGGGAAAGGCTTTTTTCATAGGGAATAACTCAGATATCAACCGGGAAGGAGACGGCACTGTCGGCCTTGATCTTTTCGCTGGGGGTGTAGTTCTTTACCGGTGCCGGGGTGCGGCGCGGGGTGGTTTTTTTCTGCGCCGCATGCTCTGCCTGCACCGCCTCCCTGTCCGGCGTCTTTTCCTTCTCCTGCAGGGTCAGTGCATACAGGTTTGCAGCCGCTACGCACAACAGCAGGAATACAGACAGACGTCGCATGATCAGACCCTCCTCACTCGGCATACCGTGCAATGCGAAAACCCAGGTCACTGCGCGACTCGCGGCTGTAGTCGCGGTAACTCAGGCGCAGCTCGGTAAGGTTACCGTGGCGCCAGCCGGAACCGCGCACCACCCGGTGCTCACCGCGCGGCGGCCCGAGCGGATCCCTGACCAGCCGCTCGCTCTCGCCCGGGTAGACCGCGTAGTAATCATTGCTCCATTCTGCCACGTTCCCGCCCAGATCAAAGAATCCTTCGGGGTAGGCAGGAAAACTGCCGGCCGGCGCCGTAACCCGAAAGTGGTCATCATAGCCCGGCACCACGTCCGCCAGGGTGTCGCTGATTTGCGCGTCGGCAAAATTGCCCACCACCGCGGTGGGAGGAAAACCACCCTGCCAGGGGTATCGCTGCGCTGATTTGCGACCCAACACCCGCGCAACGTAGGCCCACTCCGCCTCGGTGGGCAGGCGATAACCGGTGGTCACCGGCCGGATCAGCTGCAGGTGACCGTTCTGCTCCCGGTAGGCCGCCGGCAGACCGTCCTGCCTGCTGAGCCAGTTGCAGTAGCGTGCGGCATCCTCCCAGCGAAGGTTGACCACCGGCTGGCTGTCACCGTCGAGTGACGCGCCTTCCGCACGGCCCGAGTGATGCGATGCCCTGAAGCGGCGGTACTGGGCATTGGTCACTTCACGATCCCCCAGGTAGAAAGGTCGCTCCAGCTGCACCAGGCGACGGCTTTCGTTGGCCCGACGCCCGGCTTCCCGCCGCGACGCGCCCATGCGAAAGCGGGCACCGGCCGGCCGAACCAGGCGCAAGCGTTGCCCGGCAGCGGTCGTCAGGGTGGCGGGAATGGCGTCCAGCCTGGCCTGTGCCACGGTCTTGAGGCGGATATCCAGGTTACGGCTCACACCGACATGCGGTGTCAGCGTGATGCGCTGACTGGCGTAACCGGCCTTGCTGAACTCCAGCGTGTGCGGCCGGGTGGTAAGACGCAGGCGGCGACTGGCGGCACCCACGGCCCTGCCGTCCACCGCCAGGCTGGCGTCCGCGGGAGACGCGGTAATAAAAAGCGTGCCGTATTCGGGTGACAGGCTCAGCGACAGCGTCCGTTCTTCTTCGGGAAGCAGTTCAATCTCCTGCGTTGCCTGCCGATAGCCGGGCTTGCTCAGTTGCAAGCGGTGCACCTGTCCCGACGACAGCGTCAGCATGGCGGGGGTAACGCCGAGGAAATCACCATCCAGCTTGATGGTGGCAGCAGACGGCGTACTTTGCAGCCGCAGCCGCCCGTCGGCCGGCGGTAACTCAATGTCATCCAGCCGCACTGTACTGCCGGCCACCACTTGCCGTTTTACCTGCACCGTTTTGTATCCTGGCAGCGACAGCTCGATATGCTGTTCACCCTGCAACAGCCCGGTTTCCAGCGGGGTCACTCCCAGCAATTTGCCGTTTACCCGCACCTGTGCGCCGGCCGGTCGGCTGCGGACCTGTACCAGCGCCCAGGCCGGCTGCAGTGCAAACGCTATCTGCTGGGCCTGGCCCAGTCCAGCGACCGCAAGCTGCTGCTGCGCCGGCAGGTAGCGTTCCGCCTGTACGCGCAGATGGTGCGTGCCGCGCGCAATGTCCGCCACGCCGTTACGGTCAACCGCCACCACCTGGTCGTCGACGAACAGTTCAAAAGGCACCCGGGGCTGGACATTCACGGTTACCCGCCCCGGCAGTTCCTGCAGGCGAAAACGGTATTCGCGAAACCCGCCCATGTCCACGTCCAGTTCCTGTTCCAGGTCACGGTAACCCGCCAGGCTGGCGCGAACCGTATAGGTCCCGGGCAGGGCCAGCAGCCTGCCCCCCAGGGGCAGCGGCGGCGGGAAGCCCTGTACGGACTGCGTGTCCGGCTCGGGTGTGATCTGCACAACGAGTGGCGTTGCCAGCAGGACGAACGCGGCCGCTGCCAGCAGCACGATGAGCAGCGCCACCAGGACAGGCCGCAGTCGGCCTCGCCCATGTGCTGCAGGCCGCGCATCCACAGCGGACAGGATCGGCGTTTCCAGGGCCGATGGTGTCGGCGCCGGTTCCGGCGCGACCAGCCGGGGCTCATCGGCGGCCGCTGTGGCGGCAATAAAAACCTGGTCGCCCTCAACCCGCCAGTGCAGGCGTGCATCACCCAGCTGCAAGCGGTCACCGGACTTGAGCCATACTGAATCCAGCAGGCGCTCGTGGTTGTGGAACAGCGGCAGAGTGGCATCTTCCGGCTGCAGGAATGCGTGCCCGTCGGCAACCGCAATGTGTGCTACGTGCACACCCTCGCCGATACCGGGCAGCTGGATATCCACGTCTGCCCCTCCACCCACGGACAGGGGCAACTGCGCCTCACTGACCTGCCGTTGCCCACGCGCGTCATGGATAACATATACGCGGTTCACACCGGTTCCTCACAACGGATATCGATGGTTGGCGCAAGCTCCCCGGGCACTACCCGGAACACCTTGCGCACATCCCGGTAGCCGGGCCGTGATCCGACAGCCGTATAGGTTCCCGGCCGCAACTCCAGCTGTCGCTCGACAAAACGTCCCAGGCGGGCCACGTGGTAAACGACGACCTCGGTCTCTCCGTCCGAACGCAGGCGCACCTGGACCGGAACACGCGCTGCGGCCACCAGCTGCGCCAGCTTCCCGATCTTGTTGGCCAGACGTGATTCCCTGGCGGGTGCGCTACCGGCGGCAGACAACAGCTTCTCAGCGTTGGCGAGCGGCTGTTCGGAATACAGCCGCTGCGGCGCATCAAGGTAACGATCGAACTGCCGGTGTAACTGCAGACGTGCTTCCGCCTGCTGCAGACCGTTGCGGGCAAAACCGGCATCCGCGTCGATTTGCAGCGCTTTCCGGTACCAGCCTGCGGCGGCCTGCCAGTCTTCGTCCCTGGCCGCGGCCTCCGCCCGGCCGCGCAAGCGCGACAGTTCCGCCTGCTGACGCGCCTGCACCAGTCGCCGGCGTGCATCCCGCACCGCCGTGGATTCAGGTTGTATTTGTGCAGCGCTTTCCAGCGCGCGGCCTGCGCTATCCAGCCGCCCCTCGTCCAGCGCGGCCAGCGCCCGGCTCATGGCGGCACGGAAGCGCCGCTCTGCCAGTTGCGCAGATACCCGCTGCAGGCGGTCGCGGGCCGGTTGATACGCACTGTCCAGCTGCAGCGCCGCTGAATAGCCCGCAGCCGCCGCCTCCAGGTCTTCATTACCTTCAGCCGCTTCACCGGCAGCCACCTGCGCCAGCACCCGGCGACGTACCCTGGCCCGTGCCAGTGCGCGCAACGCGACCTCGTGTTCGGGTTCAACCGCCAGCGCCAGCGCCAGTTGCTGTTGCGCGCTGTCCGGCCGGTTCTCCTCCAGTGCCGCCAGGCCGGCGTCCAGGGCCTGGGTGAAAATCTGCTGCTTGCGGCCGTCCAGTTGCTGCAAGCGCTGCAGCGCATCCGTATAACTGCGCGCTGCGGCGGCAAAGCGTCGTTCCGCAAACAGGCGATCGCCACTGCCGGCCAGTGCCGCGGCGTCCTCCCACAGCGGCATTCCCCACACCGGCGCCTGTTCCAGCTCCAGCCTCGCCCGTAACTTCAGGTACTGCTGCAGGCTCTGTTCAGCCGCTGCACGCGCAACCGGCGCTGCGCTTCCTGCAGCAGGCGCTGCTTTGCCGACCACTGCGTCGCCAACGCCGCCCGGTACAGGCACCAGTCGCGGCAATACCAGCACCACCAGCAGGCCAAGCAACAGGACGACGGCAAGCGCGAGTCCCACGCGGCGACGCCCGGGCGCACCCCGCGCGGGGGATGCGGGTTTCTGTCCCGGCGGACGCAGGGGTGGATGCAGCGCGGGGTCGGACCCGCCGGCGCTGTTGCGGTCAGCGGATGACATGCGCTTGCCTCAGTGTACGTCCCCGGGCAGGCCGGTCTCGGCCGCATAGATTCGCTTCAGCAGGGCACGCCACTGGGCGTACTGCACCTCGGCGGACCCGGTCAGTTCATGGGTCTGGCCCTCCACCTCCACTACCAGCGGCCTGGTTTCCGCGGCAAACGATTCACCCAGCTCCTTGATGGCGTCCCGGTGGATGGTGGTTTCCGAATCCTTGTCAAAACCGGTCTTCAGCGCATAGGCGCCACCGACCACCATGACGTTACGCAGCGTACCGGTAGACGCGCGGGTGCTGTTGCCACCCAGCGCTTCGATGGCAATCGCACCGATAATGGCTGCAGCGCCGATCAGTTTCCGGTTCCTGGCTTCGCGCTGGATGGCGCGCATCGATTCCAGTTCTTCGAGACGCGTTTTGCGCCACTGCGTATACGGCTCGCGCATGGTCTGGTAAAAATTGTCGAAATGCCCGTTCAGGGTATCGATCAGCAGGAAGTCCCGTTCCCGGATGGCGTTCACGCGCCGCACCATCGGGTCTTCCCCGGCCGGCAGGCGTACGATGGTAAACTGGCCGTTGTCGTCACGCTGCAGGTAGGCTCTGAAAACGTCCGGCGCAAGGTCAGCGGCAAAGCGTAGCCCGGCGATACGCCGGATCGTCAGGATGTCCTTTGGTTCCAGGGTCGCCCGGTAGATCGCAAGATCGTTGGCAATGGCATTGAACAGGGGCTGGAAGACGTCCCTGCCCGCCCGTTCCGCATCCTGGTAGGCCTGCAGGGAAACGCTGGCATCATAGGTGCTGCTGAACCACTCACGACCGCTGGCGTCCAGGGCGGTGATTTTCAGTTGCAGCCGTTCACCGTCCGACTCAAGAATCACGCCCCGCACCAGGACCTCGCCGCCTTCGGTATCACGGGGCACCACCCGAACCGCACCCCAGTACCCGGTTTTCTCCATGGTGTCGCGCAACAACATTGGCAGGTAGCGCGCCTCGGCACTGCGAATATCTACCGACAGACCCTGTGCATCGTCTTCGTCCTGCGGCAACTCACCCGGCTCAAACAACTCGATCCAGACATCCAGCAACTGGTTCTCGCTGAGCTCACCGTCCGGCCGGTCGATCACCACATTGCCGTCGACACTGCGATGGGAAGCGATGGTGCTGCAACCGGCCAGCAGGACCAGCGTGACGAGCATCAGGCTGTGCACGACCAGCCCGGGGGGCAACCACCTCAACGGGTTCCGGTTCCCTGTTTGTACTTCCGGTATTCGTCCCACAACTTTTTCTTCAACTCCGGGTCCGTCTCTCGTTCGGCCGCTTCGCGCAACTGGCGAGCCACTACATCATCACCGCTGCCATCCCCGACGTCCTGCGGAGGTTCACCGGCGCTCGACTGTCGCCCCGGGCCACCCGCACTGCCGTTCGTGGTCGGGGGCCGGGCAAGTTCACCCTGATCGTCCATTTCCGCGGGCACACCTGAACCGCCCTCTTCTGCACGCGCCTGCCCCGCCCCACCTTCACCACTGCGCCCTGCCTGGCCTGCGCCGCCAGCGCTACGGGGCCGGGCAGCCTTCACCCGTTCCTGCTCGCGCAGCAGGCGCTGGTCAAACTCACCCAGGCCCGCATTGAGTTCGGCGTCCAGCGCCGCAGCCCGCTCGGCTTCGGTCTGCTCGGTCTGTGGATCGATCGCAGCGGGGCGCGACACGATGACCGGCTGAGGGCAATCCAGGCCGGCCGGTAACGAAATCCGCTCCGCCGTCAGGGCAGCACAATCCGCAGCCACCCGTCGCCGCAGGCGTTCCACATACGCGGCGTACTCGTGACTTTCATCCGCCCCCAGGCTCCCGGTTTGACGGTGCCGCTCGAAATCCGTACGCGCCGCCTGCAGCGCCGCCTGATCGACCCGCAGCTGTTCGAGCAACTGCGTATCCTGTGCCGCCTGCGCGGGTTCCGCCAGCAGCAGGATCAACAGGGTGAACACGTGTTCGGATAGACGCATACCAGGCTCCCGCACCTGCTACAGACCGCCGGGGAGCCCCCGGGTTTCCCCGCTATCATAACTGCATGCACCAGCAGGCGCGACAGCACGCCTGCGGTCACCCTGGAACCCGTTTCTGTGGACGTTTTACGCGGCCTTGTCCTGCTGCGCCCGGGATCAGAACGTTGGCTGGCCACTCCGATGCCAGACGTACTGCAGTGCACAGCAACACCGCTGTCCCGGCAGCCATGCAACGGCTGGACGCAAGGAATACGCCTGCGAATTTCATAATTTCATGCCGCCCGGCGCGTTCTTGCAGTATCTGTTTCAGCCACATTTTCCTGTACATCCTCCTATCTGTGACCTGTATCACATATTTTCGAATCCGCACAGGACACCGCTTGCGCCACCCAATATTTGGGACTATTATCCCAAATATTGGGTTTATTTTCCCACTATCCAGACCCGGGGGAGGATTCACGCTCCCCATGCCTGAGAACGGCTTAGCCTCAGAAGGAGTACGGACATGACACAGAAACGACTGATTACCGCCCTGGCCATTGCACTCGCAACCGGTGGGCTGACCGCCTGCGGGGGCGGCAGCGGTGGCGGAGGAACCACGGGCGCCGCTCTCGTCAGCACCAGTTCGGTTGGCACCATCACTGGCTTTGGCAGCGTCTACGTCAACGGCGTCGAATTCGAGACGGGTAACGCCAGCTATGAAATAGACGATGAAACCGCTTTCGATGACTCCGCGCTTGCCGTGGGCATGAAAGTCCGGATCAAGGGGACAGTGAATGCCGATGGCGTAACCGGCACCGCCAGCAGCGTGCACTATGACGACGATGTGGAAGGACCGATCGATACCGGCAGCCTGACCGTCATCGATGCCACCCACAAGGCATTCCGGATCTTTGGCCTGGATATCATGGTGGACGCATCCCGGACCGTATTCGACGCCGGTGCCGGCTTCGATACCCTGGCCGATGGCCAGAAACTGGAAGTAAGCGGCTATTTTGACGGCACGCGCATCAATGCAACCCGCATTGAACGGCAGAATGACCTGGACAACGAGTTTGAAGTCAAAGGCACCGTCGCGGCTTATGATGGAAGCACCGTTACGCTGACACTGCAGAATGGCGCCAGCGCCGGACCTTTCGATATCAGCTCCACCGCCGTACTGCAGATCCCCGCCACCCCGGACGGTCTGTTTGTGGAAGTGAAGCTCGCCGACCAGGGCGGCCGCCTGGTCGCCATCCGCATACAAACCGACGACGAGGACCTGCTCGACGGTAACGAAGACGATGTCAGTATTCGCGGTGTGCTGGCTGACGACGGCAACGGCGGCTTCCTGGTAAACGGCGTCCCGTTCACAACCAACAGTGACAGCGAGTTCAAGCCCGGAAACCTGGGGGATCGTCTCGCTGCCGGCATGGAAGTCAAGGTTGAAGGCCACATGCGGAACGGCACGCTGATCGCGGACGAAAACGAGACCGAAGAGGGCAGCATCAGGATCGATGCCCGGACCATCGATGTCCGCTTCTCGAATGCCAAAAACGGCAGCATCACCCTGGACCTGGGCAACAGCCAGAGCCTGACGGTGAACACCGACAACAGCACGCTGTTCGAGGACAACAGTGCCGCAGACAGTAATGGCGATGAAAGCTTCAACCTCGATGAACTGGCTTCCGGAAGCGAGTTCCTGGAAATAGAAGCCTTCAGGAATGATGCCGGTCAACTGGTCGCCACCAGCATCCGGCGCGAAGACCCCAGCGGACAGAAGACCCGGCTTGAAGCACCACTGGACCGTTTTGAAGCCGGTGCATCGGTCACCCTGCTGGGCATCACCTACACCGTACACGCAGCTACCACCTATGAAGCAGGGAACATGCCGTCCGGCAGTTCGAGCTTCTTCAGCGCGCTGAACACAAACTCGGTCGTCAAAGTGAAAGATGCCGAACCCAACGGCACAGCAGAGGAACTGGACCTGGAGAGCTGACCCCCCGGGATGCAGCCGGTGGGCCCGCTGGTCTGCCAGCTGTTCCAGGTGACGCCGCCGTGTATCGGCTGGTTACGCAGCGTATACAGGCGGTCGAACACGACTTCCAGAACCCGTGAGCCTGGTTCATAGACACACCTGGTTCGCACTGTATATGCCCTGTTTCCTTGGAAAACAGCGCCGGTTTTATGCAACTGTCGGGTTTACATGCCTGAAATTATGCTCTTGATTTTCTCAGGTTTGTAAACCCGGCCAGGGCAAGAATACCGCTTCCGAATAACCAGGCGGCGGCAGGCAGTGGAACGGGAGATACGGTCCAATAGGCATAGGTACCCCAACCAAAAGGTCTTGAACCGATTGCTATCTGGGAAGTATCAAACGAATCGACAATGCCGACGCCATTCACGAATGCTGAAGAAACAACATCGCGGCCATTGGGCCCGACTCTTACATATGGTGTCAGAAAATAACCTTCAACACTACTTGTGATATTGGTAGTAAATTGAGGGTTGGTATCGTAGTTCAAGTGGACAGGGCTGGAATCATTAAAAACCTGTTGCTCTAATGCTGTGCTGGCAGCCAAGGCCGATGATTGGCTACCAAACAGAAAATTCGTACATCCCGAGAACAGTCCCAGGCAACTCTGAGAGATGAAAGAGACGTCATAGCTGATACCACCAATAATAACGCCTTTTGCACCGGTGAGTTCACCAGCATCGATTTCCAGGGTGACTGCATTCGAAAGGGGTGAATAGATGGCAAGGCTGATTAAAAAGCCAAAGACAGTTGATTTCATGAATTATTCTCCTTCAGCAAAGGGGCTGATTATTATTAAATTCCTCCGTCCGCTTTGAATTATATCAAAAACAATGCCTTTTGTACCGGTGAGTTCACCAGCGTCAAGACGGTATTCGAAAAGGCTCTATCCGGGGTTCCCAACGAACATTCCAATCATTTTACGTTAGCAGGCTGTTGAAAAACTTCCCGGATCCGTCAATATTGGTCTTTTCCACCCCTAATCATTCTGAGAGCGATACGCGGTTCTGATATTCAGCAAGATACGTTGTTCAGTACGGTGAGTCCTGAACAACGGGTACCAAAGGATCATCCACTTCGGCCAGTCCGAGCGATGGTCGATGAAGCGCTCAGGGCGTTCGACACCGAGTTCGACACGCTGTATGCCGAACTGGGCCGGGATTCAATTCCGCCGGAGAAGCTTCTGCGGGGTAATCGTTCAATCGACGACGCTACTTCCCCAACCCAGCGATATCTGATTTCAAAGAATTGCCCGCGAACAGTTCTTGCCATCGCCACGGGGTGAGTTCCTCAACATCATGGGCTGGATGCAGGCTCACGCGTTGCAGTACATCAATCAGATAGGCGTAGGGATCGACGCCGTGCAAGCGGCAGGTGACCAGCAGACTCTGGATCACGCCAACGTGTTAGGCACCGATCTCGGTCCAGTTGAACAACCAGTTACGCCAGCCTATGGGAATGACCCGTAAGGCGCGCTCCAGATGGTTAGTGTCAATGGAGACGTCCGGGTCACCGAGAAAGATCCGCAGAGAGGCCTCGCGCCCGGCAACATAAACCAATACCCTGGAGAATGGGTCGCTGTTGACCAGGTCCAGCCGGTTACGTTGCTGATGGATCCAGCCGAAGAATGCATCTACGATCAGCAGGCTGTACCGACTGCGGTACTCGAGCCTGGTCATGGCCGTGTGGTCAAAATACTCATGCAGCTTCCCGATGGTAATATCTCAGTAGCCCGCCCAAACGTTCTTTGCAGCCGACTGGCCCGTCAACACGATCCACTGTTTGCCTGGCGGCTGGAAATAGCAGAACGTTGCTTTTACCTTGATGATTCCGTTCAGCATGGTAATGGACGAGGTACTCACGCAGTGCACGTCGTAACGACGTTTCGCCAAACAGAATCAACTTCGATAAACAGCCGTCCTTGACCGATTTCACCCAGCGCTCCGCAAACGCATTCAAATTCGGACTGCGTGCAGGGAGCGGCAATGTTTTGCCATCACCGGATTCGATGATATTCCGATTCGGGTGCGGTGTGATGCCGGCGATCTCGACCTTGCGGCTCTCAAGATGGATAAAGAACTATACATAATAAGTGACCAGCCCGCGCAGCGTCAGCACCTCCACCGAGAAAAAGTCAGCCCCCGCAAGGACAACCATGTGCGCACGGATGCTGGCGCGACTTGGAACCATCGAACTTGCGTGCTACGAGCTTCCGGTACCAACCCAGAATGGTGTCAGGCTTTGCGGCCCAGGCGGTACGCGATTTCTGCAAGTGTAACCCGCTCCGCGTCAGTAAGTCGCAACGGGGTCTTGAGCTGAGCTTTGAGGATTCGGTTTTCGGCAGCAAGGTACTCATGACGCAAAAGGAGCTCCTGGTTCACTGTCCCGGTAATGTAGGCCAGAATACGCGCCCAATCCATAAAAATACCCACCGCCGATTACTAATCAGCAAATAGTAAGTCTCATTTGAGGCAAAATACAAAGGCATTGTGACGTGGACAACAGATGTTAAGACGTTGATATCTCAATGCGGATGAGTTTTTTGACCACACGAGTAACCGATTGATTTGCTTGCTTTTAATGGCGCACCCGAAAGGATTGATTCATCGCTACGCTCGTCATCCCTGCGGGGCGCCTTCGGCGTCTGTCGTCGCGCTATGCGCTCCTCGGCTCGAACCCCCTACCGCCAGGATTATTCGTCTATTTGATATTCCCGACAAATTTCCTCTAAATGGCCCTATACGAGCTTATCTGGCCGTGAACGGGGTACATTTATTGGGAATCATTACACCACGAGATGCTTGCAAGACATGATATCTCTCTTGATAGCTACCAATTATTGATATATATTGCGATATGTATCATATAGTCGGAGCAGAACCATGACACAGACCGCCAAACTCTTTACCACCGGCCGGAGCCAGGCCGTACGATTACCCAAGGCCTTCCGCTTTAAGGGCAAGGAGGTTTTCATTCGCAAAGAGGGGAACCGCGTGATCCTGTCCGAAAAGCCGGAGTCCTGGGACGATTTCTTTTCCTCACCGGCACGCGTGACGGAAGACTTCATGGCCGAGCGCGTCGACCTGCCCCCGCAAAAGCGGGAGCTGTTTGGATGAAACGCTACATGCTGGATACGGATATGTGCAGCTACATCATCAAGGAACACCCGGAGCGTGTGCGCCAGCGCTTCCAGAAACTCGCTATGGAGCAATTGTGTATTTCTGTCGTTACCTATGCCGAGTTGGTATACGGTGTCGAACGTTCCAGTTCCAGGCGGGTCAATCGCCCTATCATCGAGGACTTTGTACGGCACCTGGATGTGATGGATTGGGATACCGAAGCTGCGGACCACTATGGGGTGATTCGCGCCGAGCTGGAGACTGCCGGCACCCCGATCGGCGCGATGGATATGATGATTGCCGCACATGCGAAAAGCATCAAGGCTGTACTGGTCACCAACAACCAGAAGCACTTTACGAAGGTAAAAGGACTGAGAACCGACAACTGGACTTAATTGCTTACGCTGTCAGCCATTAAAATTCCCGAAAAAGAGCTGGTGCAGCCAGTTCCCGTCCTTGCCAAAGTAAGGTAGTCATAGATGCTGTCACCAACAGCCTTCACCTTAGAGAAATTACCTTGCCCCATCCGATGTGCCGCTGTAGCCACCTTGACCGCTGCGACTACAGTCAGGCAAGGCAAGCGTTATCACGTCACAGTGGTTCAGGTTGTAGCTTTTTTTCAACGGGACTGATTCTGTAACAGCCTGTTCAGTTTTTCCGCATACTCTACCGCTGCTTTCCGGTGACCCAGGTCACGATGATAGGCAACCAGAGCGCTGAGGATGTCCGTGTTTTGCGGATGTTGATTGTGCGCACCTTGCAGTACCAGTATTGCCTGTTTCACCTTGTCCGATGAACCCAGGGCGATCGCATACACATAGATATAGCGGGCATTCGCGGTGTCCAGCCGCGTCGCCCGTTCGAGTTCCTGCAGGGCCTCGTCCGTTTGCCCGGTTCGAACCAGCAGCAGACCCAGCGCATGGTGTACAGCAGCATTGTCCGGTGCGATCGAGATCGCCTTGCGCAACACCCGTTCACCCGCCGTGTCCTCATGGTTCATCCGGTAAAGATTGGCCAGATTGACGTAGGCCGGAATAAAGGCTGGATCGAGCTCCATCGCGATCCGGTATGCCGAGTTTGCCTCGTCTGTCTGCCCGCGTGCGGCATACAGATTACCCAGATTGACCTGGGCTTCCGGGCGCTCTGCACTACTTTGCTGGGATGCAATATATTCCTCGATGCCATTATTGAGCAGAGTCCGCAGATCGTTATCCAGATCGCCCTGCGGTATGCGCGCCAGAACACGAGCCGCTTCAATGCGAACAGCGCGCACCGGGTCATTGAGCAGGGGAAACAATAGTCGAACGCCTATGGCCGGTGGCGCGGATGCCAGGGCGCCGGGCGCCGGCCGCCGAAGCGCGCACCAGCGCATTGCGGTCAGTCAGCGCCATCTGGAAGACCGCCAGGGCTTCCGGGGTCAGGTATTCTCCAAGCGCCGCGATCGCGGTTGCCCGGGCGATATCAGGAGTCGCGGTATCCTGTACCAGATGCTGCAGCGCCGTGCCGGCTGATGGCTCGCCATTACGTGCGGCGGCAAGTGCACCCGCAAAACGCTGAAACCCCACCGGCTGATGCCCGTACCAGCGCTCGGTCTGCTGCACCGCCCAGACTGTATCCTGGTTTTTGTGGCAATGCAGACACGCATTGGGTGTGCCCAGCCTGTCGGACAGATCAGGCCGGGGAATACGCAAACTGTGATCACGGCGCACGTCGACCCCCATATACGTACGGGTCGGCATGTGGCATTCCGCACAACGCGCACCCGCCGTATCGGATTTATGGTGATGGTGTCCGATGCGGTCATATTTGGCAGCCAGGTGGCACTGCAGACAAACGCCATTGCCGGGTTTTCTCAGTTTAAGACTGTGGGGCTCGTGACAATCACTGCAGGTGACACCGGCGTGATACATCCTGCTCTGGATGAAGGAGCCATAGACATAGACTTCATCCTGGATCTGCCCGTCAGCGAAATACATCCCCTCCTCCAGGAGGCTGGGAAGGTAGTGATCCAGCAATGGTTCACCGTGAATATAGTTTTTACTGATCGGACTGCGGCGGGAATGGCAGCGTGCGCACATTTCGATTTCATGGTCCGTGTCACGCGCCTTGCTGCGCTGTGCATGGTCGCTTCCCGGCGCTATACGCCAGGACACGCCCTCGCGTTCATCGAGCAACAGCGTCAGCCCCCTGTTTTTATCCCCGGCCTGCTGCGCCGGCTTGCGCCTTGCCCAGGCGATATGCTCTGAGCCCGGCCCGTGACAGGCTTCGCAGGAAACATCGATTTCCGACCAACGGGTATTGAAGGTCCGGCTTTGAGGGTCGTAGTTCTTTTGGAGATGCGTCGAATGGCATTCAGCGCAGCGGCTGTTCCAGTTCTGGCTGATGGCCGTCCAGTGCAGTTCGTCGTCGTGAGCGATTTTCTCGTCAGGATAGAGATGAAACCAGCGTTGCCCACCTTCGGCTTCCGGTCGGCTGTCCCAGGCGACACTCAAGGCCTGCAGACGGCCACCGGGAAATTCGATCAGGTACTGTTGCAGGGGTGTGACACCGAACGTGTATTTGACTTCATAATCGTGCAACTTGCCATCCGGCCCGTCTGTCTGCACCCGGTAGCTGTCCCCGTGCCGGAAGAAACGGCTGGTGACGCCAAAGTTGGTAAAGGTCGCGTTGTCAAAGTCACCCAGTACCGTCTGCTCGCTGGCGACCTGCATGGCAAGATCGTGATGGGAACCCTGCCACAATCGGTTCTGGTCAGCATGGCATTCGGCACATACCTGCCGGCCAACAAAAGCCGGTCCGGTTCCCGCGGCTGCGGCCAGCATGGAAAGGGATGCCAGGAGAATGCCGGTAACAAGCACAGCGAATTTCCTGTGCTGCCCGCATCTTAAAAAACCGGTATCGATCATTATTTAACAATTTTTTCGGTAGATTTCATGCGCAGGTTCCTTTTAACCCTAAATAAGATGAACTCGAACAAGTCTGCATGCTGTTAACCGTTGTACCTTGCATCAAGCATTTAGTCACTTTTTGACGCTCCATGAGCGACTACGGTTGACAGCGTATTTATTCTACCTTCTCAATATCCGGCAGCACCCAGGTCTTGTTGAGAAAAGCCTGTTTGGGTGAGTAAAGACGAAAATAGGGAAACCATGCCCGGCCGGGTTCCGTTGGTATCCAGTTCCTGGCCTTGTCTCCCGCGGGTTTGTCGGGACCGATGTAGATATCCACGGACTCATCAGCATTCATCACCAGATCCATGCGTGAAGAGCGGTCGGCAATCCCGAATTTATTGTTGATCAGGGTACGCGTACTGACTTCATAGGCCGTCAGTGACCAGAACGATTCTGCTGGCGCATCCGGTGGCACGTGCAGAACGTAGTTGGTGCCACCATCCAGCCAGTCACCGTCCTTATCTTTATAAGTCGCCATATAAATCTGACCTTTACCGGTAAGCTGGCCATGCATGGCGATATCGTTGGTCACGGCCTCATAGAACCAGGCCGCCCGTCCATCCAGATCATCATAGTACTCCCGGCGTTGGTCCGGCGGCGAAACTGTAGCGTATTCCCAGTGGGATCCGTCGACATAGTGAGCAGCTTCCAGGCGCTTGGAGAAGTCATTGGCCCTGGCCATTGCTTCACCAACCAGTGCGGCTTCGGTGAGCAGCGTCGTCTGCCGTTCATCGGGCTTGAAAGGTTTATCTTTTTCGATACCCAGCGGCTTTAGCATAGCCATAAAAAAGCGATCGCGCTCCGCCACCGGTTCGCGGTTAATCGTGTCGGCCAGCAACTCCCAGTATTTCAGCCCCTGCGGTGCTGCGCCCATCCAGGCCTTGCCATCCGTGGTAATGTAACCGCGGGGTTTGGGATTGGCGCGCTCGGCATAGGGATATAGCCACACCTCCTGATTTATTTATCTATTTGATAATATTTATAATTCCTGATTTTTAATTCCCAACAAATTTTCGCCAGGTCGCCCTCGATGGGCTTATCTGGCTGTGAGTGAGGTGCATTTACCGGGAACGGTGTTTGTCCCGGAACGTGGCCGTATTTGCGGGTTGCATGGCCCCCTTTTCCTGGACAGCCGGGACTGTCGTTCGCCACACACCTTGCATACCATGATCCAGCCAGGTATGCTTAAAATCGTATTACCAATTCAAGTATCCCGCACTATGAAAACAGTCACCATTAAAGCCGATGCAGAATTTGATGCGCTACTCAACCGGCTGGCCAGACGCCTGAGTACAACCCGGAGCCGTGTCATCAGAGACGCAGTGCGTAACTATCAGCAACACCTGGACCATGAGGCACTGCGGCAGCGGATGCGAACCGCCTCGCTCAAAACGCGCAAGCAGGCACTCGATGCATCGGCCGATTTTGACGCCGCAAATGCCGATGGCCTGTAAACGCGGCGGCATTTATCTGGCCAATTTCAACCCATCAAAAGGTACCGAGCCGGGAAAAATCCGACCGTGCATCGTCATGCAGAGCAACCTGCTGAACGAAGCCGGGCATCCGAGCACTACCGTACTTCCACTGACCACACAATTGATCGAGGATGCAGCGCCACTACGTTATCGCGTCGTGGCCCGCGAAGGACTGGAATCCGATTCTGAAATCATGCTGGATCAGACAAGAACCATCGATAACCGGCGTATTACCAGCGAACTACTGACTATCCTCACCGAGAAGGAAATCAGCGAGGTCGAAACGTATTGGCGTATGGTTCTGGGCCTGGACTAATCTGCAGGCCCTGCACTTCGCTGCAACGGTCTTTTCCAGGTGGCTATTGCCGTATAAATAGAAATTCGCCACCCACACGTTGTTTAGTATCCTAAAGATAGCCCATAGACGCCCTTGCTCCGCGGATCACCTTTTTATACGGCCTGCCATAGTAATATTCATTACTTTTATCGTCCAATCCGGGCAAAACTCCGGGTTCAGTGCCTCCGGCACATAGCCGCGCGGGTTGCAAACCACCCTGGTGCACTCACTTCTTTGAATTTAGAGGCTCAGTCGGCCGGGTCAAAGTTGCCGGTCAAGACACGCAGTATCCGCCATCCCTGGCCGCGCCGGGCGACTATCTACCGCGAAATCAACGCGGACCCGAAGCAACTGCAGCTCTCACCACAGCGCGTCGGCTGGTTCCAATGGGAAATTGACGCCTGGAAATCCGCGCGCCGACGCGGCCCGATCGTCAAAACAGACCGGCAACAACCAAAGGCATTAAAAAAGGCACTAAATAATGATGACCAATCCCGGTCCCCGAAGCTTGTTTCAAGGTAAGCTGCTGAAAAAATGGCGGAGAGGGAGGGATTCGAACCCTCGGATCCCGCGAGGGATCACTTGATTTCGAGTCAAGCCCGTTCGGCCAGCTCCGGCACCTCTCCAGGGTGTGATTTCTGCTTGAAAATCAATGATAAGTAGCCCAAGCTTGGGCTGCTTCCAGGGTGCGCCGCAATTGTAACCCAAGCCCTCCCCGGAAAGCTAAAAATTCCTGTTACTGGCCCGCTACACTGTATATAAAAGGTTGTCGAGTACAGAGTTTTTCCAGCCCCCATGCGTCTATCTCTTACCCTGCTGTGCCTGTTCCTGACGGCCTGCGACCTGCTGCCCAAATCACAGCTGGACCGGGTGAAGGACCGTGGCGAGTTGCGGGTCCTGAGCCGTAACAGCGCGACCACCTACTATGAAGGACCCAACGGGCCGGCCGGGCTGGAGTACGAGCTGGTGGCGGGCTTTGCCGACTTTCTTGGCGTCAGGCTGAAGATTGAAACCCCGGAAAACCTTTCGCAGATTCTCAAAAGAGTACAGCACGGTCTGGCGGACATGGCCGCCGCAGGTCTGACGGTCACGGATGAGCGCAAGGCAGTGCTCAATTTCAGTACCAGCTACCAGCGCATCACACCACAGCTGGTCTACCGGGTCGGAACACGCACGCCCAGGAACCTGGATGAGCTGCAGGGCAGTCTGGAGGTTGTCGCGGACAGCAGTCACGCCGAACGCCTGCGCCAGTTGCAGGACGAGTACCCGAGCCTTTCTTTCCGCGAGAACAGCGAACTGGACAGTGAACAGTTGCTCAACCTGGTGTGGGAGCAGGTGATCGATTACACGGTTGCGGATTCCAATGAAGTCGCCATCAGCCGGCGCTTCTACCCGGAACTGCGCGTGGCCTTCGATATCAGCAGCGCGGAATCACTGGCCTGGGCCTTTCCGCCCGGCGAGGATCACAGCCTGATCGACAAGGCCAACGAGTACCTGGGCAGGCTGAAAGACAATGGCCGGCTGGAACAATTACTGGACCGCTACTACGGCTACGTATCCGACTTCGATTATGTCGGTACACGGCGTTACATGAAACACATCGAGCAACGCCTGCCGCAGTTCCGGCACTGGTTCGAGGAGGCCGGTGAAAAAACCGGTATCGACTGGCGCCTGCTGGCAGCTATCGGCTACCAGGAATCGCACTGGAACCCGAAGGCCGTTTCGCCGACCGGGGTGCGCGGCATCATGATGCTTACCCAGGATACCATGCGCCAGTTGGGGATCACGAAAAGCCGCCTGGATGCGCAGGCCAGTATCGAAGGCGGGGCGCGTTACATCGCACGGGTCAAGCGTCGAATCCCGGAGCGCATCCAGGAACCGGACCGCACCTGGATGGCACTCGCGGCCTACAACATCGGCTTCGGTCACCTCGAGGACGCACGGGTTCTCGCGCAGGGTGACGGCGCTGACCCGGACAAGTGGACCGACGTCAAGAAATACCTGCCGCTGCTGAGTCAGAAAAAGTGGTACCAGAAAACGCGGCACGGCTATGCGCGCGGCAACGAACCGGTGCGCTACGTGGAAAACATCCGCAGCTACTACGATATCCTGGTGTGGATTACCGAGCGGGACAAGGTGCCCAGGCCAGAATCACCCGCGCTCACCATTACCACGCCGGCGCTGTAAGTGATCAGGCTACCTGGACCGGGATGGCGTTTCGCTGGCGCAGGATCCGGTTGTCGGCGTCAAGGTACACCAGCACGGGATGAAAACCGGCGGCTTCCTGTTCACTCAATACCGCGTAGGTACAGATGATGATCCGGTCTCCCGGTCTGGCCTTGTGTGCCGCCGCGCCGTTGATCGAGATGATGCCGGAGTCCTGCTCCGCCTGGATGGCGTAGGTGGTAAAGCGTTCGCCGTTGGCAAGGTTGTAGATCTGGATCTGTTCATAGGCGCGGATACCGGCCGCATCCAGCAACGCACGATCGATCGCGCACGAGCCTTCGTACTCGAGTTCGGCGTGGGTAACGCGTGCGTGGTGCAACTTGGATTTCAGCAGTGTGATCTGCATCCGGTTCGGTCCTGTCTGCCATGGGCGCGGCCATTATCCCAAGATCCGCAATCCTCTGCAAACCTTGGAAATAAGGGGCTTTCAGGCCCTACAGGCCAACGTTGTCGATCAGGCGCGCGCGGCCGAGGCGGGCCGCCGCCAGTACCCGCGCGGGCCGCTCGCCGGTTTGCAGCGCCTGCAACGTCTGTGCGTGGCGGATCGCAACGTATTCGGGCTGGAAGCCCTCACCGGCCAGCGCCTGCATCGCCTCGCGCTCCAGCTCGCGATAGTCCCGCTTTCCTTCCTCGACGGCGGCGGCTAGCGTGCACAGGGTCTGGTACAGCAGCGGCGCCCGCGCACGCTCTGCGCTGTCCAGGTAGCGGTTGCGCGAGCTCATGGCCAGACCGTCCGCCTCGCGCACCGTGGGCACGCCGTCGATCCTGATCGGCCAGCACAGGTCCCGCACCATGCGCCGGATCACCGCCAGTTGCTGGTAATCCTTTTCGCCGAATACCGCCACATCCGGTTGCACCAGGTTGAACAGGCGCGCCACCACGGTCGCCACCCCGGCAAAATGACCGGGCCGGAAATCGTCGCACAAGCCACGGCTGACCTGCGGCACATCAATCTGCGTGGTGGCCTCTGTACCCCCCGGGTACAGGGTCTCGACTTCCGGCGCGAACAACAGGTCAACGTCCTCCTGCTCCAGCCGGCGGGCATCGCTCTCCAGGGTGCGCGGGTAGGCATCGAAATCCTCGCCGGGGCCGAACTGGGTGGGATTGACAAAGACGCTGACCACCACGCGCGGGGCGCGGGTCCGGGCGTGTCGGACCAGTGCCAGGTGCCCGGCGTGCAGGTCCCCCATGGTGGGCACAAACGCAATCGGCTCGCCAACCCGGCGCCAGGACTGGATGGCCGCGCGCAGGTCCTCGACCGAGGCCAGGGTACGCATCAGTCGAAGCTGTGTTGCGCGTCCGGGAAACGTCCCGCCTTGACGGCTTCCACAAAAGCGCGCAGTGCGGCCGGGATATCCGCCGCATCGGCAAGAAAGTCATGCGAAAAAGAGGGCCGTTTACCCGGCGTAATGCCCAGCAGGTCATACAGCACCAGCACCTGTCCGTCACAGTCCGGGCCGGCGCCGATGCCGATGGTGGGAATGTGCAGGCCGGCGCTGACCTGGCGCGCCAGCGCAGCGGGAATGCATTCCAGCACCAGCACGGACGCACCGGCCTCCTGCAGGCGCAGGGCATCATCGTGCAGGCGTTGTGCGGCCGTGGCTTCGCGACCCTGCACCCGGTAGCCACCCAGCTGGTGTACGGACTGCGGTGTCAGGCCCAGGTGTGCGCACACCGGGATGCCCTGTGTGGTCAGGGCCTGTACAATATCGACCACCGCTTCGCCGCCTTCCAGCTTGACCATCTGCGCACCACCCTCGCGCATCAGGCGGGCGGCATTCTCCAGCGCCTGGTCGACGCGGCGGTAACTCATGAAGGGCATATCGACAATGCGCAGGGCGCTGCGCCCCGCGCGGGCCACGCAGGCGGCGTGATAGATCATGTCTTCCATGGTCACCGGCAGGGTGGAATCGTGACCCTGTACCACCATGCCCAGCGAATCACCGACCAGCACCACCTCGACTCCGGCCTCCTCCAGCAGATGCGTGAAACTGGCATCGTAGGCGGTAACGCAACTGATCTTTTCGCCGCGTTCTTTCAGGCGCCGTAAAGTCGCTGTGGTAACGGGCGCGGAATCAGCCACCTTGTTCTCCGGACACGGCAAGCCGCAGGGCCTCCGGCATCGGGTTGAAAAAATGCCGCCCGCTTTTCACCAGCGCCAGCTGTTCCAGCAGCGCCTGGTAATCGGATTCACTGTCGACCGGGTTGATGTCGGTTGCATTCACGATGAGTAACGGCGCCTCGTCATAGTAGTGGAAAAACCGGGTGTAGGCCTCGCACAGCGACTTCAGGTACGCAGCATTCATCGCGCGCTCGTAAGCGATCCCGCGTTTGCCGATCCGCTTGACCAGCACATCGACCGGCGCCTGCAGGTAGATCACCAGGTCCGGCCTGGGAACGTCAATGGTCAGGTGCGAGTAGACCTGTTCATAGAGTTTGAACTCCTCGTTGTCCAGCGTGAGCCGGGCAAACAGCCGGTCCTTGTCCATCAGGAAATCAGAAACCCGCACCGGTTCGAACATATCACCCTGACGAAGTTCCTGCATCTGCTGGGCACGCTGCAGCAGGAAGAACAGCTGGGTCTGCATCGCGGCGGCGCGCGGGTTACGGTAAAACCGTTCCAGGAAAGGATTATCGGCGGCACCCTCCAGCAGCAGCTCGCTGCCGAAAGTCTCCGCCAGGCGTTTCGCCAGGCTGGTTTTGCCTACGCCAATGGGGCCTTCGACCACAATAAAACCGGGATTTTCCATACCTGTTCTCTTTCTTTTTAACCGGCGTGCAGCGCGCTTTCCGGCAGCCGCAGCAAACCGTCGCGCGGGCACTGTTCCAGCAGGGCCTGCATCCGGCCCAGGCCAGGCACCCGCAGGTCACCTGCGATTTCCGCCAGCGGATACAACACGAAACTACGCTGTGCCAGCCCCGGGTGCGGGACCTGCAAACGTTCGGAAGCAATGTCCCGGTCGCCGTACAGCAGGATATCCAGGTCCAGGGTACGCGGACCCCAGCGCCGTTCCCGCCTGCGCCCGTGCGCCCTTTCAACCTGCTGCAACCGGTCCAGCAGATCTTCGGGCAACAGCCTGGTGGTCAACTGCACCACCGCATTCACATAATCCGGCTGATCCTGCGGCCCCATGGGTGCGCTTCGATACAACGAAGACCGTGCCTGCAGGCTGCAGTCAGGCAGGCTTTCCAGGGTATGGATAGCCTGCAGGACCCTGGATACCGGCTGATCCAGGTTACTGCCCAGGCCGATAAAAACAGTCTGTTCACTCATCGTGCGCAGGCGCGGGTTTACGTTTGCGCGGCCGGCGCCGCCGGCGTTTTTTCTTCGGCGCGGCAGACTCGACCATCTGCTCACGATCGCCGGCGTTTACCGCCTGGAAGTCGGTCCACCACCCGGCCAGTTCTTCGGGCGCTTCGCCCACTTCGCTGCGCAACAACATAAAGTCATAGGCGGCGCGAAAACGCGGGTGTTCCAGCAGGCGGTGCGGCGCCTTGCCACGCCGGCGTTCAAAACGCGCTTGTAACATCCAGATCTCGCGCATCGGATAACTGAAACGTTTCGGCAGGGAAGTCACCTGTACCTGCTCCGCGGCCACCTGGTTACCGGCCACCTGGGCGGCCTCCAGCGGACTGGTGCCCTGGTCCAGGAACGCCTGCATCTGCAGGCGCATCGGTTCCCACAGCAGGGCCGCAAACAGAAAGGCCGGCGTAACCGGTTTACCTTCTGCCAGGCGCTGGTCGGTATTTTCCAGCGCGCGCAACACCAGGGTCAGTGGAAAGCCTTTCTCCTCGTGGCTCAGCGCTTCGTCGGTCAGCGGAAACAGGTAGCGGAACAGGTCATAGTGGCGCAGCAACTCAAAGGTCGCAACGGCACAGCCGCCCAGGAACAGCTTCAGCACTTCCTCGAACAGTCGTGCCGGCGGGATGTCTTCCAGCAGGTGGCCGAAATGGTGCATCATCGCTTCGCTGTCCGGGTGAATCCGGAAACCCAGCCTGGCGGCAAAACGCACGGCGCGCAGCATGCGCACCGGGTCTTCCCGGTACCGGGTCTCCGGGTCTCCGATCACGCGCAGGACGCCGGCCTGCAGGTCCTCGAGTCCGTTGACATAATCCACCACGGAAAAATCGTTGATGTCGTAATAGAGCGCATTGACGCTAAAGTCACGGCGCCAGACATCGTCTTCCAGCGTGCCGTAGACGTTGTCTCGCAACAGGCGGCCCTCGTCCGAGTGGGCGCTGTGGTCATTGTCTGTCTGCTGTTCCTCGTGGCGGGCACGAAAGGTCGCCACCTCGATCACCTCGCGGCCGTAGCGCACGTGCGCCAGCCGGAAACGGCGCCCGATCAGGCGGCAGTTGCGAAACAGGCCGCGCACCTCGTCCGGGGTCGCGTTGGTGCCCACGTCGAAATCCTTGGGTTCACGACCCAGTAACAGGTCCCGTACCCCGCCTCCCACGAGAAAACTCTGGAACCCGGCATTCTTCAGCCGGTACAGCACTTTCAGGGCGCTGGGACTGATGCTGGCCCGCGATATGCTGTGCCCGGGCCGGGGGATGATAACGGGCTGGACGCTACCGGGATCGATATCGTCTTGATTGGTCACGTTATTTTCACTTGTTCCTTGATCACTGGGGGGTATAATAGCACCCCGCTGATCCGCTGACAGCGTCCATCTGCTCCCTTCGTCTAGCGGTAAGGACACTGGCCTCTCACGCCGGTAACAGGGGTTCGATCCCCCTAGGGAGCGCCAATTAAATCAGGTAGTTACGGCTTACTCCTCAAACCTGCACCACGAAAAAGGGGACGGGGAGAATTACATATAATCCCTTCGCCCCCTTTTTTGACCTTCTTTTTCTCGTTCCTTTATCAGTTGCCCCTACCGCTGTATCCCTTACCCGTCACACACGGAACCCGCTACTGCACACCCTGCCCCCGGACTCCACTCCCTGTACGGATACCCTGCCAGGGGGACCCTGACGAGACCCGGGTTTGCCCGACGTCAATTACAGCCCGATACTATGCGCATAGTATTGATTACAGGACATCAAAATTGACCGAGGACAGCCCATGCTAGGTGAAAAACACGACCTGATTCATGAACTACCGGAATACCGGGACCGTATCCACGAGTTGAAGGTAGGGAATAAGCATTTTGCCAGTCGATTCGAGCAGTATCATGAACTCGACCACGAGGTGCTGCGGGTTGAGGAAGGCATCGAAAATGCATCCGATGAATACCTCAACGAGCTGAAGAAAAAGCGCCTGGCACTGAAGGACGAACTGTTTGCCATGATCCGGGCAGACGACTGATACGGGAGACGGATGATGACGGACTACACGGTATTTGAAACCCGGTTGCGTGAACTGCGCGATGAAATGACATCGCGCATCGACGCCATCGACAAGGACGTTCATCATCGCGAAGAACCCGTTGAAAAGGATTTTGCCGAACAGGTCACGCAGGGGGAAAATGATGACGTCCTGAAATCCCTGGATAACGAAGCCAGGGTAGTCGTGCAGCAGATCGACGCTGCGCTACTGCGTATCAGGGAGGGCACGTACGGCTTGTGCCAGGTTTGTGGCGAACCCATTACCAGGGAACGGCTGGAGGCCGTGCCATATACGGCGACCTGTATTGACTGCGCGGAGCAGGCCTCTTCGGCGTCCGTAACCAGGTTATAACCGCCACACATCTATAGCCCGCATTTCTCACCGACTTCCTGCTGCGGCGGCGTCATGCCGCGCGCCAGGCGGCGTTCACTCGGTCGGGCTGCTCGACATCGTGTCGACTATGCCTGCGCGGCCCTCGGTCGCGAACGCCGCTTATCACACGACCTGCCACCGCCTCGCTACGGAACCCGGTGAGAAATGCGGGATAGAAGCTCCACAGCGGTGCAAATCGCGTTTCCCGGACTCGT
>JALSRZ010000015.1 GCA_026984515.1 Thiohalobacter sp.
AGCGGCGTTCGCGACCAAGGGCCGCGCAGGCATAGTCGACACGATGTCGAGCAGCCCGACCGAGTGAACGCCGCTTAGCGCGCGGCATGACGCCGCCGCAGCAGGAAGTCGGTGAGAAATGCGGGCTAGATCACCCGGTCATTGCCCCCGTCAACCGGGATCTGTGCCCCGGTGGTCCTGGCAAACAACGGCCCGGCGAGGGCGCACGCCAGATCGGCGACGTCCTGTGAACGTATTTCCGTTTTCAGCAGGTTTTTGCTTTTATACTCCTGCACGCTGATACCGTAGTGGCGGGCCCGTTTTTCCAGCACCTCGTCGGTCCAGATCGCTGTATCGAAAACGGCATCCGGATGCAGGATATTGACGCGGATACCGTCACCGGCCAGTTCCAGCGCGGCCACGCGTGCCAGCTGGGTCATGCCGGCCTTGGCAACGGAATAGCCCGATGCGCCCGGACCGGGTGCCGGTACATTTTTGGAGGCGATAAACACCACCGCGGGGTCGATACCCAGTCGCAGAAAAGGAATACAGGCGCTGAGCAGGCGCTGGTGGCTGGTGAGGTTAATGGCCATACTGCGCTCCCATTGTTCCGCGTCCAGTTCCTCGATACGGGCACTGGGCGGGAAGGTTCCGGCATTGGAGACCAGTATATCCAGGCCGCCAAAGCGCCTGACCAGGTCACGCAGTGCCGATTGAATCTGTGCGCTGTCGGTCACATCGCATACCCTGCCGAGCACGGCCTCCTGCGTAAACAGGGTCGTGATCGCCGCATTGACATCCAGCGCAGCAACCACCGCGCCCTGTGCCAGCAACGCCTCTACGCAGGCCTTGCCGATACCGCTGGCGGCGCCGGTCACCAGTGCGATTTTGCCCTGCAGGCCGGCAGACTGTTGTCCTTTTTTCAGCTTGGCCTGCTCCAGCTCCCAGTACTCCAGTTCGAAAATATCCTTTTCCGGCAGGGCGCACCAGCCACCCATCTGTTCTGCCTGCAGGATACTTTTCATGGTGTGCCGGTTGATGTCGTCGATGATGACGAGATCGCTGACGGTAGTTCCGAATTTCAGCGTGCCGGTTCCCGGCCAGACCGCCCAGCAGGGTGCCGGGTCCAGGCAGGTCAGTCCGGCGGTGCTGTTTTTCTCGAAATAACGCCGGTACGCCGCGGCAAAATCCTCCAGGGCGGCACCGGGCTCCTGGTCGAGGATTGCCGGTATCCTTTTGGTGCGGATGACATGATCCGGGGTGAGCGGCCCCTGCGCGGCAATCCGGTCCAGTTCATCGTGCCGGGAAAAAGACAGGGACAGGGGATCCTGCGCCAGGCGGCAGAGACTGGCGCGTCCTTTCAGGCGGGACACCTGGCGGCGGATGTCGGCCAGCACGGCAGGATCCGGCTCAGTACCGGGACGCTCTGTCGATACATCCACTTCCAGCATCCCTCCCCGTTCCCGGATACAGGCTTCTGCACTTGCCACAATATCGATCATGCGCTCATAGCTTTGCCGGGCGTCATCGGCAAAACTGAACACGCCGTGGTGCAACAGGATGATGCCATCGTACCGGGACCAGTCGATGTCGCGGGTGCGCCGGTAAATGTCCCTGGCCAGGACAAAGCCCGGCATGACATAGGGAAAGATGAGCATGCGCTCACCGTACAGCTCGCGCAGCACCTGTTCGCCCTGCGGCGTATTGCTCAGCGTGACCACGGCATCGGCATGCGTATGATCGACAAAGGTAAAGGGAATCAGGGCGTGAAGAATGGCCTCGACGGACGGGTTGGGTGCGGCGGGGTCCAGCATGGCGGTACGCTGCAGGCGTACCATATCCGAATCGCTCAACGCCTTGAGCTGCGCCATTTTCAACAGTACGTCCATTTTCACGGCCGGGAAACCCGCGGCCTCGATGGTCGCCAGGTCCCAGCCACTGCCTTTTACGTACAACAGCGATTCGGTCTCGCCAAAGAAGTTGCGCTGTTCGATCTTGACCGAGGTATTGCCTCCACCGTGCAGCACCAGGTCCGGGTCCTGGCCCAGCAGCCGTGAGGTGTAGACCCGTAACTGCAAAGGATCATCGGCAAAGCCGGCTGCATCCGCATCCCGCCATCGGTTGTCCATGCTACTCCCGGGTAGTGAGAACAAGAACGGGGATTATAGCGCAGCTGCCCCGAACAGATCAGCCGGCGCCACAGGCTATCCTCGCTGTATCCGCCGCGCGCGGTAACGCCAGAGCAGTAACAGCACGCCCAGGCACAGGATCACTACCGGCCGGTTCCCCCAGCGCACGTAGGGGGTTGCCCCGCTGCGCGGCTGTACCTCACCGGTGATGGTCTGTGTTTCAAACTGCCGGCTGCGTACCAGCAGCCTGCCATCCGCATCGATGAGGGCGGAAATCCCGGTATTGGTTGCCCGCAACAGGTAACGCTCGGTCTCGCGGGCGCGCATGCGCGCCATTTCCAGGTGCTGGTGCGGCGCCAGCGAATCCCCGAACCAGGCATCGTTACTGACATTGATCAGGAATGCCGCGGCCGGCAGGGCATGGATAAGCTGCTCGCCGAAAGCAATTTCGTAACAGATGGAAATACCGACCGGGTAACCGGCTACTTCCAGCAACGGCTGCTGCAACGAACCCGCAGTGAAATCCGCCCGGGGCACCGGCAGGAAGCCCAGCACCCCCGCCAGCCAGTCACGCAGGGGCAGGTATTCGCCGAACGGCACCAGGTGGACCTTGTAGTAAAACCGGCCCGGCTGGTCCAGGCTGATCACGCTGTTATAGTAGTTCCAGTGTGTGCGGTCCAGCACCGGTATGCCGGTCACCAGGGAAACGTCGTGCCGGGCGAGTTCCTGATGCAGGGGGGCAAGAAAATCATCTTCCACCTGGTCGTAGAACGCGGGGATCGCGGTTTCCGGCCACACGATGATGTCGCTGTCAAAATGCTCGCGGCTGAGCTCGGTGTAGCGATCCATGGTGGCCCGTTGCTGCTCCGGCTGCC
This sequence comes from Thiohalobacter sp., assembly GCA_026984515.1. Lineage (GTDB taxonomy): Bacteria > Pseudomonadota > Gammaproteobacteria > DSM-19610 > DSM-19610 > Thiogranum. The sequence goes on from JALSRZ010000015.1 coordinate 2,984, forward strand.
ATTTCAGTTCCTGCGGGATATTACCCTGCACCAGGGTGGCGACCAGCGGCTCGCCGGTCGCTTCGGTCCAGTGATAATGCGTAAGGGCAAAGCCACCGGTCCACAGCAGCAAAAAGCCCGCCGGCGCCGTAAAGCGCGCTCTTCTGCCAACGCTGAACCACCAGGCCAGCAAGCCGGCACTCAACGCGGTGAGCCAGCCAACGCCGTACACGCCGATCAGTGCTGCATACCCCGCCAGCGGGCTGTCGATCTGGCTGTAACCGAGATTGAGCCAGGGGAAGCCGGTAAACAACCAGGAGCGCACCCATTCCGAAAGCGTCCAGGCAGCCGGGAACGCCGCCAGGTAATACCCGCCAGCCGAACCGGTTCGCATCCCGGCAATCCCCACGGCCATCAGCGCCGGGTATAGCGCAAGAAACAGGACGAACAACAGCATGACGGCCAGGGACAGGAGCAGACCAGCGTCACCATAAAGATAGATACTGACGTAGACCCAGGATATACCGGCACCAAACTGGCCGATACCGAATAACCAGCCCAGCAGGAATGCATCCCGGCGTCCGGCCCCGGACAACAGTATGGCCAGCACCGCAAGTGCCGCCAGGGGCAGCGGGAACCCGCCAAAAGGGGCGAAGCCGAGCACCACGGTGGCACCGGCCGACAATGCAGCCAGCCCTTTCCAGACCTTGCCTGCGCGGATCAGCATGTACTCAGGCGCTGGCGGAAGGGCGTGTCGCGTTCGGGTTCAGCAACAGGGTGACTTTCAGCAGGCGAATACGCCGGTTGTCGGCATTGATCACCTGGAAACTCAGGTTGTCCAGCAAAACGGTTTCACCGCGCCTGGGCAGGCGACCGAACCGGTCCGTGATCAGACCTCCAATGGTATCGAATTCGTCATCGCTGAATTCGGTGCCGAACTGCTCGTTGAAATCCTCGATCGGGGTCAGCGCCTTGACGGTATAATTGACGTCGCTGAATTTCCGGATGTAGGTTTCCTCATCGATATCGTGCTCGTCCTCGATTTCCCCAACGATCTGTTCCAGGACGTCTTCGATGGTCACCATACCCGCCACACCGCCATATTCATCGACCACGATCGCCAGGTGGTTGCGGCTGGCCCGGAACTCCTTGAGCAGGACATTGAGCCGTTTGCTCTCCGGCACGAACACCGGTGGGCGCAGTATTTCCCGCACCGAGAAAGGCTCCTGCTCGTTCCTGGTAGAATAACGCAACAGATCCTTGGCCAGCAGCACACCAACGACTTCATCACGACTGTCGCCGATTACCGGGAAACGGGAATGCCCGGACTGAATGGCAACCGGGATCAGCTCTTCGGGACGGTCATCCCGGCTGACCACCACCATTTGTGAACGCGGAATCATAATATCGCGGACCTGCATTTCCGCAACCTGCAACACGCCTTCTATCATGGCCTGCGCATCTGCGTCGAACAGCCCGTGTCGCTGTGCATCGCGCAACACCTGTACCAGCTGCTCGCGGGTCTTCGGCTTGCCCGGCAGGCTGAGGGCCAGCCTTGCCAGCCACGACTGACGGGATCCACTCCTGCCTGATTGATCGTCTTTCATCGTTTTCCTTTATACCGCCACGCCCGTTTGATAGGGATCCTGGATACCCATACCCGCCAGTATCTGTTTTTCCAGCGCTTCCATTTCTTCCGCCTGGGTATCGAACTGGTGATCGTAGCCGTGCAAATGCAGGATCCCGTGCACAACCATGTGCGCCCAGTGATGCTTCTCCGCCTTGTGCTGCTGCTGTGCTTCGCGCCGTACCACCGCTGCGCAGATTACCAGATCGCCCAGGTAATCCGTTGCGATGCCGGGTGGCGCCTCGAACGGAAACGACAGCACGTTGGTAGCCCGGTCGATACGCCGGTACTGCGCGTTCAGCTGTCTGCCTTCCGCTTCATCGACCACCCTGATGGTCAGTTCCGCTGTATGCTTTGCCGGCTGCAGAGCCGCCTCCACCCAGTATGCAAACTCCCGCGGGGTGGGCAGGCCGTCGGCATCGCTGGCGTACTGCACCTCCAGGCCGGGTAGCGACCGCGTTTCAGTCACGGCTTTGCTCCACGTTTTTTTCAAAGCGCTCGTACGCGTGCAGGATCTTTTTCACCAGCGGATGGCGCACCACGTCGCGCGCGTCAAACGAGGTAAACCCGATACCCTCCACACCTTCCAGCACGCCCATTACCTGTTTCAGACCGGACTTCATATGCTTGGGCAAGTCGATCTGGGTGATATCGCCGGTAACCACCGCAGTGGAACCAAAACCGATCCTGGTCAGGAACATCTTCATCTGCTCGACGGTGGTGTTTTGCGCTTCATCCAGGATGACAAAGGCATCGTTGAGAGTGCGGCCACGCATGAATGCCAGCGGCGCAATCTCGATCACGTTGCGCTCGATCAGTTTGGCAACGCGCTCGAAACCCAGCATTTCATACAGCGCATCGTAGAGTGGTCGCAGGTAAGGGTCGACCTTCTGGGTCAGGTCGCCCGGCAGGAACCCCAGGCGCTCACCGGCTTCCACGGCCGGACGCACCAGCACCAGTCGCCGTACGGTCTCACGCTCCAGTGCCTGTACCGCGCAGGCCACGGCAAGATAGGTTTTCCCGGTCCCGGCCGGGCCAATGCCGAAATTGATATCCAGTTCGAGGATATTGCGGAGGTAGTGGCGCTGGTGGGCACCGCGCGCCCTGATCAGGCTGCGCCGGGTGTGAATGACCAGCTCCGGTTCGTCACTCTGCGACGACGCTTCCAGTGCGTCGAGACCGGCCTGTTGCAGGTACAGGTGTACCCGCTCCGGCGTCAGGGGCGCTTCACTGGTTGCCGCATAGAGATCGCGCAGAACATTACCCGCCAGGCTGGGCGCGCTGTCACTACCGGCGATACGGAACTGGTTACCCCGATTGCTGATCTCGACATGCAGGCGGTTCTCCAGCTGGCGCAGGTGCTCGTCAAACTGCCCGCACAACGATGCCAGCCGCTGATTGTCAGCGGGCTCCAGGGTGACGCTTACAGAAGAAGGTTCCGGGTCCAAGATATCAGTATGCGGCGGGGTTCAACCCCAGTTAACCACTTTATCGGCACTGCCGGCGTCGTCTACAGCGATGAACTCGCCACGCAGTGAATTGGGCAGGGCCGCGCTGATTCGTACCCGCACAAAACGCCCGATCAACTCCGGGCCGGCGTCGAAATTGACCATGCGGTTGTTCTCGGTCCGGCCGGCCATCTGCGCGGGATCCTTGCGTGAAGGACCCTCCACCAGGATACGCTGCTCACTGCCCACCATGCCTGCGCTGATCTGCGCCGCCATTTCCTGGATGCGTGCCTGCAGGCGCGCCAGGCGCTGCTTTTTTACTTCCCGTGGCACATCATCCGGCATATTGGCAGCAATGGTCCCGGGCCGGCGGCTGTAGATAAAACTGAAGGAGTGATCGAAGCCGACCTCTTCGATCAGTTGCATGGTGCGCTCGAAGTCATCGTCGGTCTCCCCGGGAAAACCGATAATAAAATCTGAAGACATGCTGATGTCGGGACGTACTGCACGCAAACGCCGTATCCGGGACTTGTATTCCAGCGCCGTGTGGTTGCGTTTCATGGCTGCGAGAACCCGGTCCGACCCGCTTTGCACCGGCAGATGCAGGTGGCTGACCAGTTCCGGCACCTCGGCGTACACGTTGATGAGGCTGTCACTCATTTCCTGCGGGTGCGAGGTGGTGTAGCGGATACGGTCAATGCCGTCGATGGCCGCGATGTACGTGATCAGCAGCGCCAGGTCCGCAACCGAACCATCAGCCATGACGCCGCGATAAGCGTTGACGTTCTGCCCGAGCAGGTTGATCTCGCGCACGCCCTGTTCCGCGAGTGCCACCGCTTCGGCAATCAGGCCGTCGAATGGCCGGCTGACTTCCTCCCCTCGGGTATAGGGCACCACGCAGAAGGTGCAGTACTTGCTGCAACCCTCCATGACAGACAGGAAAGCGGTCGGGCCTTCCGCACGGGGTTCGGGCAGACAGTCGAACTTCTCGATCTCCGGGAACGATACATCCACCACCGCCCGCTGTTTGCCGCGCACGGCATCGATCATGGCCGGCAGCCGGTGCAGGGTCTGCGGGCCAAACACCAGGTCCACGAACGGCGCTCGCCTGCGCAGCGCCTCACCTTCCTGGCTGGCGACACAGCCGCCGACGCCAATGATCAGCTCCGGCCGCTGCTCCTTGAGTTCGCGCCACTGACCCAGCTGGGAAAACACTTTCTCCTGCGCTTTCTCCCGGATCGAACAGGTATTGAGCAACAGCACATCCGCCTCCTGCGCTGAACGCGCCGGCTGCAGGCCGTACGCAGCCGCCAGCACGTCCACCATTTTGGCGGAATCGTACTCGTTCATCTGACAACCGTGGGTTTTTACAAATACCTTGCCAGCCATGAAACGGTCGCGCCTGCTCTGTTGCAAAAGGGGGAGGTATTCTACAGGAATTTTCAGGTGTAATCAGTAAATTAAAGAGGAAGCCGGCCTGTAAGCCGGGTTCTGTCGTGGACAGCCATTCATCTGGGCTACGCGTCACCGCGCACCTCAAGCGACCTACCCGGGAGCAGCGCGGGCCACGCCAGTGCTCCCCTATTTGGTCTTGCTCCGGGTGGGGTTTACCCTGCCACGGCTGTTGCCAGCCGCGCGGTGCGCTCTTACCACACCATTTCACCCTTACCTGTGCGGACACAGGCGGTATATTTTCTGTGGCACTTTCCGTAGGCTCGCGCCCCCCAGGCGTTACCTGGCACCCTGCCCTGTGGAGCCCGGACTTTCCTCCGTGACGGGTGTCACAGCGGCTGCCCGGCCGACTTCCACCTGCACGGTACCCCCGAACCCCGGCCACCACAAGTAAAAATCGGCTGAAAACACAGCGCGTGCAGTAACCTTGACCCACACTTCTCACCGGCTTGACAGGTCCGCAGCTGGACCCAAAAGGCCCGCAAGGGCCTTTTGGGTCGTTTCAGTCCGAAAAGCCAGGGAACCCCCGCTTAATTTGTCACCCAATACATTGAAAACACTTGATTTCTTCCTGCATCGGGATGACGATAAGGAACGCAATCAGCGGTTTCCATGGCGCAAGGCCCGGACCGGCCGTTGCTGCCGCCGGTAGGTCATTCTACCCAGCCACCGGTTGAACGGGTTCTCGCGTTTGAGGAACGGTACGCAGGGCCGCCGACGCACACCCATTTTCCGGCGGATTTTCAGCAGGCCGGCATGCCGGCCATCCAGCCGCAGCCCCTCGCTCACCGCATCGCAGGCACGCCGGCGGTGCCTGAAACGCAGCTCCGCCAGCGCCAGGTTCAGGAATACCGTGGCATTCAGCTTTTCGGCAGCCGCGGCGTGCCGGCAGAAATTGAGTCCGCTGACATCACCGCAATAGACCAGCGCGAGTCCGTGATACGACGTGTACAAATGGTAATTTTCGTCACTGCGGCGGGATTTACGGTCGGCCTGACCGAAATGCCGGGCGGCCGTTTTCCATTGTTTCTTTTTAAAAAATGCCAGCCCGAGCCGGTATTCTTCGCTGGCAATACGGCCATGAGTAGCGGCCTGGGGTTTTCTAGCAGTCTCCATAACAGTATCTCCCTGTCGTTGATGGCTATCCTTAGCCGGATTGATACGCGTCCGCTGGTCAGCAAGCGTTCGCGCGGGGCTAATCCTGAACCCGTTGCCGATAAAAATCCAGTAATCCGCAGGTGGACGCATCGTGCTGCTGCCAATCCCCGCCCGCCCGTAGTTCCGCCTGGACCCTGCCCGCCAGCTGTTTACCCAGTTCCACACCCCACTGATCGAAAGAATTGATCCGCCAGACAATCCCCTGCACAAAGATCTTGTGTTCGTACAGTGCGATCAGCATGCCGAGCAGGTGTGGCGTCAGGGTCGGGTACAGCAGCGAATTGCTGGGCCGGTTGCCGGGAAAAACCCGGTGCGGCAGCAGGCGCGCGATTTCCGCTTCACTCAACCCGTCCGCCAGCAGCTCGGCCCGGACCTCGTCGGCCTGCTTGCCGCGCATCAGCGCTTCCGTCTGGGCCACGTAATTGGTGAACAGGATGCGCTGCTGGTCGTGCAGTGTGTGGTGGGGGTTCACCGCGGCCAGGAAGTCCGTCGGGATCAGCAGCGTGCCCTGGTGGATCAACTGGTAAAACGCGTGCTGGCCGTTGGTGCCGGGTTCTCCCCAGATGACCGGTCCGGTAGCGTAATGCACTTCCTCACCATCCCGGTCGATACGCTTGCCGTTACTTTCCATGTCCGCCTGCTGCAGGTAGGCCGGCAGACGGTGCAGGTGCTGGTCATAGGGAAGAATGGCATGGCTTTGTGCAGCGAAAAAGTTGCGGTACCAGATGCCCAGCATGGCCATCACCACCGGCAGGTTCTGCTCCAGCGGCGCGGAACGGAAATGCCGGTCCATCTCGTGCCCGCCCGCCAGCAGCTCCTCGAAACGGTCCATGCCGATATACAACGCGATCGACAGCCCGATCGCCGACCACAGCGAATAGCGGCCACCCACCCAGTCCCAGAATACAAACATGTTGTCCGGGTCGATACCAAATGCCTGTACCGCCTCCCGGTTGGTCGACAGTGCCACGAAATGGCTGGCCACCGCGCTGTCGTCCGCAACCTCCAGCAACCAGCGGCGCGCCTGCCTGGCATTGGTCAGGGTCTCCTGGGTGGTAAAGGTTTTCGACGCTACCAGGAACAGGGTGGTTTCCGGTTTCAGGCCGGCCAGCGTATCGGTGATCTGGCTGCCGTCCACATTGGAAACAAAATGCACCGACAGGCCGTCTGCATAGGGCGCCAGCGCTTCGGTCACCATCACCGGCCCCAGGTCCGAACCGCCGATACCGATGTTAACAACATCGGTGATGGCCTGCCCGCTGAAGCCCTTCCACTCGCCGCTGCGTACCCGTTCGCTGAATACACGCATCTGTTCGAGTACACGATTCACTTCCGGCATCACGTCCTGGCCGTCCACGTACACCGGGGTGTTGCTGCGATTGCGCAGGGCGGTGTGCAACACGGCGCGCTGCTCGGTAAAGTTGATGGCTTCGCCATTGAACATGCGCTCGATCCAGGCAGGCAGCTCGCTGTCACGCGCCAGCACGAACAGGCGCTTCAGGGTTTCGTCCGTGATGCGGTTCTTGGAGTAGTCGAGCAGCAGGTCGCCAAGCTGCAGTGAGTAGCGTGCAAAGCGCTGCGGGTCGTCACGGAACAGGTCCCGCATGTGCACGTCCCCGATCTGTCTGTAGTGTTCCTGCAGGGCCTGCCAGGCAGCCGTCTGTACGAGCTCAGTCATTTTCGTCTTCGAGTGTATTGCGCCAGCGCTGGTCCTGGCGCACGAACAGGCGATCCGCTTCCGGCGGACCCCAGCTGCCAGACGGGTAGGTGTGGATGTAATCACGCTCCATCGCCCAGTTCTTGAGAATCGGGTCGACCACTTTCCAGGCCCAGTTCACTTCGTCATAGCGCAGGAACAACGAGTGATCACCGTCGATTACGTCCAGCAGCAGGGCCTCGTAGGCATCCAGCGTGCCGGGGTTGATACCGCAGTAACTGGCATCCAGCCGGGTGGTTTCCGCGCGCAGCTCCAGGCCGGTCTGCTTGACCTGCATCTCCATGCGGATACATTCGTTGGGCTGCAGGTTCAGCAGGATCCAGTTCGGTTTCAGGCGGTCAATCTGGGTTTCCCTGAACAACTGTTGCGGCGGGTGTTTGAAACGAATCGACACCATCGAATTACCCTTCGCCATGCGCTTGCCGGTGCGCAGGTAGAACGGCACGTTGCGCCAGCGCCAGTTATCGATCAGCAGCTTCAGCGCCACGTAGGTCTCGGTCACGCTGTCTTTGGGTACATCCGGTTCGTCCAGGTAGGCGGAAACTTTCTCACCGTTAATCTCGCCTGCCGCGTACTGGGCACGAAAGGCGTGGGCGTTCACGGCGCTGGAAGGGATCGGGCGAATGGAACGCAATACTTTTACTTTTTCATCACGCAGGGACTCCGCGTCCAGGTTGGCCGGTGGCTCCATCGCCACCAGGGTAAGCAACTGCAACAGATGACTCTGGATCATGTCACGCAACGCGCCTGCACCGTCGTAGTAACCGGCACGGCCTTCGGTACCCAGCGACTCCGAGTGTGTGATCTGCACGTGATCGATGTAGTTGCGATTCCAGAGCGGCTCCAGCATCAGGTTGGCAAAGCGGAACACCAGCACGTTCTGTACCGTGCCCTTGCCCAGGTAGTGATCGATGCGGAAGATCTGCGCTTCCTGGAACTCCTTGCCCAGGCTCCGGTTCAGGCTCTCCGCGCTCTCCAGGTCATAACCAAAGGGTTTTTCAATCACCAGCCGGCGCCAGCCACCGTCTTCCCGGTTCAGCTGCACAGCACCCAGCTGGCGGCTGACCAGTCCGAAATCCGCGGGCCGTATCGCCATGTAGAAAATCAGGTTGGGCGAAAACCGGTCCGATTCGAGCAGATAATCCCGCAGCGCCGGGTACGCCGCATCTTCCCCCAGGTCGCCGCGAAAGAAGAACAGGCGGGCCAGGAAACGCTCCAGCACTTCCGGGTCGGTCGGGTTTCCGGCCAGGCTCTCGCGCACCTGGTCACGCCAGTATTCGTCTTCCCAGTCGCGCCGGCCGAAACCGACCACCTTGAGCCGCTCCGGCAGCCGGCCGGCGGCATCCAGGTGATACAGGGCCGGTAGCAGCTTGATCCTGGCGAGGTTTCCCGTCGCACCGAATATAACGTACGTACAATCGTCCATGTCTTCAGACCATACCTTATGTATCAAAATGTAGAGGGTGCCAGCGTCATGCGCCGGTGCGCTTGACGCTGGCAGGGTGTTCGCGCAACCTACCGCATAAAAGAGCCGGGTACCAGTCATGAACATTCTGTTTGCCGCCAGTGAGGCGCATCCCCTCGTCAAAACCGGCGGTCTTGCGGACGTGGCGGGCAGTCTGCCACGTGCCATCCGGAATTCCCGCCAGGACATCCGCCTGATCCTGCCCGCCTATCCCCCGGCGATTGACCGTGCCGGCAGACTGAAAGTCGTGGCGGAACTGCCGCTGCCCGGAACTGCAGCGCCGGCTCGCCTGTTGCAGGGCCGGCTCCCGCACAGCCGGGTGCCCCTGTACCTGGTCGATGCTCCGGAGTACTTTGACCGGCCCGGCGGGCCGTACAGCACACCGGAGGGTCACGACTGGCCCGATAATGCCGAGCGTTTTGCGCTGTTTGCCCGCGCTGTATGCAGCGTCGCCATGAATCGCACCGGGCTGGCGTGGCAACCGGATGTCGTACACTGCAACGACTGGCAAACCGGCCTGGTACCGGCGTTGCTGTCGCTGGAAGCAACACGACCGGCGACCCTGTTCACGATCCATAACCTGGCCTACCAGGGACTGTTCGGCCATGACCGCTTCCGGTCACTGCAGCTGCCACAGGACTGGTGGTCCATGGAGAAGCTGGAATACCACCAGCAACTGTCCTTTATCAAGGGCGGCCTGGTGTTCGCAGACCATCTCACCACGGTCAGCCCGACCTACGCCAGGGAAATCCGCACCCCGCAATTCGGTTGCGGGCTGGAAGGGCTGCTGGAACATCGCAGGCAGCACCTCAGCGGTATCCTGAACGGTGTCGACTACCGGGTATGGAACCCCGGGCAGGATGCCCTGTTACCGTATTCCTACAACGCACACCGGCCGATGGCGAAACAGAAAAACAAGGCCGGGCTGCAGAAAGCCTTTGGCCTGCCCGTGCAGCCTGAACGCATGCTGTTCGGCCACGTCGGCCGGCTGGTCGAACAGAAAGGGGTTGACCTGATCCTGCAACTGCTGCCGGAACTGCTGCAGCGCCGGCTGCAACTGGTGATCCTGGGCACCGGTCAGGCCGCGCTGGAGGATGCCCTGCGTACCGCCGGCCGCAAGTACCCTGATCGCCTCGGCATCCGTATCGACTACGACGAGCCACTGGCCCACCTGCTCGAAGCAGGCGCTGACAGTTTCCTCATGCCGTCGCGGTTCGAACCCTGCGGGCTCAACCAGCTCTACAGCCTGCGCTACGGCACCCCGCCGATTGTACGACGCACCGGCGGGCTGGCCGATTCCGTAGTGGACGCCAGTGAAGCGGCCCTGGCACGGCATACGGCCAGCGGTTTTGTGTTTGCGGATGCCAGCACTGCCGACCTGCTGCAGGCGATTGACCGTGCGCTGGCACTCTACGCCAGGCCCGATGCCTGGAAGCAACTGATGCTCACCGGCATGCGTGAAGACTTCTCCTGGACCCGCAGCGCGGCGGCCTATATCGATCTCTACACCCGTTTGACCCGGCAGCGCCCGGCTGCCCGTGCAAGGCCGGAAGGAACACCGCTCCCCGACACCGCATTACCTTCTAATTAACTGATTTCAAATATAATTTCACCGCTGTCCCGTTAACCCGCCAACCACGTGACAGAAACATGAGCGGCAGGTACGTTTTGAGCCAGGTCGGGCACCCCGGACATGGGACCGGTATCTATACGGTCCGATTAAACAGCCCGGGGTACTCGCTTCGCTCGCCCCTCAGGGCGCCTGTGGCGTTCAACACGCAGGCGCTTTTGTCCGCCCTGCGCCGGGCTGGCGGCCAAAAGTTATTTTGATGGCTCACCCGCGCGCGCCCTGTTTCATCGGGAAACAGGTATAATGGCGCGCCCGTTTCCGGGGTGCTTCCCCTGACAACCCAGCAGAGCGCCTCCTTCCGCCGCGCGGACAGACACAGAATATATAACGTATTGATGGATATGCCAGTGCAACAAAATGTGACGCCTCCACCCCGCGACAAGGAGCTGCGCTCCCGCGTACGCCTGTTCGGCAACCTGCTCGGTGAGGTACTGGCGGCCCAGGCGGGCCCCGAAGTGCTGGCGGCCGTCGAGACACTGCGCAAGGGGTATATCCGCCTGCGCAGGGAAGACAACCCGGCGCTGCGCCGGCGGATGGCAAACACCATCGACCGGCTGGACCCCGCCACGCTGAACCACGTGGTGCGCGCGTTCAATATCTATTTCAGCCTGGTCAATATCGCGGAAGAAGCTTTCCAGCACAAGGAGCGGCGGCGCCAGGTACGCCTGGGCGGCCCGCTGTGGCGCGGCTCCTTTGACCACACCCTGCGAGAATTCCACGACTCGGGTATCGACGCCGGGCAGATCCAGACCCTGCTGGACAGCACCCTGTACCTGCCGGTATTCACGGCGCACCCCACGGAATCGAAACGCCGCGCGGTCATGCACACCCTGCGCGGCATCTTCGTAACCGCCGAACAGCTGGACGGCCCGCGGATGGGGAAACAGGCCCGTGCCGACATCGTCGACGCCCTGCGTAACCAGATCCAGATCCTGTGGAAAACCGACGAGGTGCGCGTACATAAACCCAGCGTGCACGACGAGATTCGCAACGGGCTGTTCTATTTCCGCGAATGCCTGTTTCAGGCCGTACCCCGCGTCTACCGTTATCTCGATAACTCCATCCAGCGCGTGTACGGCCAGGTCGACATCCACCTGCCCGGCCTGCTGCAGTTCGGTTCCTGGATCGGCGGTGACCGCGACGGCAATCCGTTTGTAAAACCGGAGACTACCGAGTACGCCCTGCGCATGCACATGCACGAGGTGCTGGGCGAGTACCTGCGCCGGGTCGAGAACCTGCGCAGCACCCTGACCTATTCAAGCCGCCTGGTGCAACCCAGCGCGGCATTCCGGGAACGACTGGAGTACTACGTGGAGTGGTGCCCGCAGGCGCTGGGCGACCGCCCTGACCGTTTTGTACACGAGCCCTATCGCCGCATGCTGTTTATCATGCGCAACCGCCTGCGGCACAACCTCGAGCTGACCGCCGAGCGTATCAATCACCCGGAATCCGCCGACCGGGAGGCCTATCCCTGCCGTTACCGGCAGGAGCAGGAGTTGCTGGATGACCTGAAACTGATCGCGGCATCGCTGGACTCGCACGGTGATCACAACATTGCCCGGGGAGAACTGCTGGACCTGATCCGGCTGGTGGAAACCTTTGGCTTCTTCCTGCTGCACCTGGACATCCGCCAGGAATCGACCCGTCACAGTGAAGCCGTACAGGAACTGTGCGCGCAACTTTCCGCCTGCGAAGACTATGGCGCACTGGATGAAAACGAACGCATCCGGCTGCTGTGCTCCCTGCTGGAGCAACCGGCCGCCCGCATCGACCGCAGCACACTCAGTGAAGCGACCACTGAAACCCTGCGGGTGCTGGATGTCATGGCGCACATGCGCGACGAGGTCAGTGCCAATGCCTTTGGCACCTATGTCATCTCCATGACCCACAACGCCAGCCATGTACTGGAACTGATGTGGCTTGCCTCCCTGTGCGGACTCGCCGGTCACAGGGACAGCGAATGGTTCTGCCATATCCGCATCAGCCCGCTGTTCGAGACCATCGATGACCTCGCGCACATCGAACAGGTCATGACCCGGCTGCTGGATGAGCCGGTGTACCGCGGCCTGCTGCAGGCCTCCGGCAAGCTGCAGGAAATCATGCTGGGCTACTCGGATTCCTGCAAGGACGGCGGCATACTGGCATCCGGCTGGAGCCTGTACCAGGCGCAACAGAAGATCATCCGCATCGCCAGGGCCCACGGCGTCGAATGCCGGCTGTTCCACGGTCGCGGCGGCACCCTGGGCCGCGGCGGTGGCCCCACCCACGATGCCATCCTGTCGCAGCCGGCCGGCACGGTGCACGGCCAGATCAAGTTTACCGAGCAGGGGGAAGTGCTGTCCTACAAGTACAGTAATGAAGAAACCGCCGTGTACGAACTGAGCATGGGCATCACCGGCCTGCTCAAGGCCAGCCGCAACGTGGTGCAGGCACACAGCGAGGACCGGGAAGAATACGCCACCATCATGACGCAGCTGGCGCAACAGGGCGAGCAGACCTACCGTGCCCTGATCGATCATACCGAGGGCCTGCTGGACTATTTTTACGAAGCCACGCCGGTAGCCGAAATCGGCCTGCTGAACATTGGTTCACGCCCCAGTCACCGTAAAAAACAGGACCGCTCGAAAAATTCCATCCGCGCCATTCCCTGGGTGTTCGGCTGGGCACAATCGCGCCATACCCTGCCGGCCTGGTACGGTATTGGCAGCGCCCTGATGGAGTTTGCCCGGCAGCAGGACGGCAACCTGGAAAAACTGCGCCACATGTACCACGACTGGCCCTACTTCCGCGCCATGCTCAGCAACACCCAGATGTCACTGGCCAAGGCCGAGATGGACATTGCACGCGAATACACCACGCTGGCGGAAGACCAGGTACAGGCGGCTGCCGTCTATCAACGCATCCGCGAAGAACATGACAGAACCCGCGAAATGGTCATACAGGTCGCGGACATCTGCTGCATGCTGGAAGAAAACCCGGTGCTGGCACTGTCCCTGTCACGCCGTGACCCCTACCTCGATCCGCTGAACCACATCCAGGTCAAGCTGCTGCGTCGCGTACGTGACGAAGAGGCCGGGGAAGACGAACAGGCCCGCTGGATGGAACCGCTGCTGCGCTCCATCAACGCCATCGCCAGCGGCATGCGCAATACGGGGTAGAAACCGGACCGAACACAGTTTGCGCCGACCGGGGCTCGTAATCCTGCAACCACGCGGCACCTGGAACGTCCACAAAAAACGGCGACCGAAGCCGCCGTTTTTTCAGTGCGCAACGGAATTGCTACGCCCGTCTTTTATGCCGGGCCACTCCCGCCAGCCCCAGCACGCCGGAACCGAACAACCAGACTGCTGCCGGAAGCGGAACGGCCGTCAGCTTCAAACGCAAATCCATGCCCAGGTCACGCGGGGGATTGGGGCCGTAGTCGCCGGTGAATGTACCACCGCCATAGTTGGCGCCCCACAGTGTCATGATCTTGTTGCCGCTGCTGTCTACAAACGAGTTGGGATCCTGGCCGCTGCTACCGCAACATACGTAACCTGACTGAAAGCCAAGCTCATCGTCATGAAGCGCAGAAGTCGGGTTCGAAAATACCAGGCTCAACTGGCTGTTAGCGTTGAGTTCCCCGCTGCCGGCAAACACCAGCGAACCGTTCAGGTTGAACGTACCGCCAGTACCGTCAAGCGCGATCGTGACATCGAGCAGCCCGGTCACGTCATTGTACGTGCCGAATACAGCGTTACCGGTAAAGTCAGAAATGGTAGCCCCCGTCTGGGGATTGGTGCCGGAGGAGTTGTGGAACAGTGAAGCATTAAAACCACTTCCGCCCGGCAGCACTTCGAGCACATTGTAGATCGTGGCCTGGGCAAGACCGGAAACCGCCAACAAACCGCTCGCCGCAAGCAAACGCGCCGCATATAGAATTCTGGTCACAAGTCTTCTCCTCCTGGATTTGCCTGGCATTCTTTTCTGTTAAGCGACGGACTCTTTTCGGCCTTCACGGTCGCCTTTATGACTCTGTAACAGATGCAAAATATATACCGGCACGCCAATAGCCAGATATTCTATAGAGTTACGGCGAACACCGGTTTTCAACAAGGTCTTTATCCGTAAGATATTCCGACACAATTATGGGATACCTTACATGCTGGCTACCAAATAACCGATATGCGGTGAGAAGCGGGGTTACTCGATGTCCCCGGCTACAGGCGGACAGTACCAGTGTCACCGGGAAGGTGGCAGGATCTGGCGAAGCGCGGCGATAGAGGATCTACGCCGGCCTGGCGTTAATCCGGCGGACCACACCGCATGCGTTGCCGGGGAAAGCCGAGTGCGTCTGTTACCTCAGTCCAGCGTCGGCCCGAGAATAAACTCCACCGGTTCGAAACCGTGGTCTTCCAGGCCCGCGGCGATATCGTCCCAGGTGTAGTCGGGATTTTCTTCCTCGATATCCGCAATGAGGCCGGTGACATGCCGGTAGGCTTCGTGTTGCTCGAACTCGTCAGGCACGCGAACCAGCCGGATGTCGGTGGGCTGACTGGCAGGCAGGATCATAAACTCATTGCTCATACAAAACTCCAAAGCTGGTTGTAATCAGTGATACATGCACGCCGCAGATCCTGGTCGGTGTACAGTTATTCAGACAACTCTTCCGCTTCCATCGACAGGTAAACCTGGTAGGCGTTCCTGCGATTGGCTTCGGCGAATGCAGGAAGGTCTGCAAAATCGGACCAGTCTACCGCTTTGTACGCTTCCTCGAAGGGCACCAGGTCGGCAGCCGAGGCGCCCATTTTCTCTCGCAGGAAGGACAGGTAACGGCGGGTCTGCGTGACTGCCCGATCCGGGTCGGCAGCCGCGGCACCGTGGCCGGGAACCAGTGCGGCCAGCGGTTTTGACTCCATGCGTTTCAGCACTTCCAGCCAGTGGCGTGAATTGGCATCCCCCAGGAACGGCACCCGGCCTTCAAAAATAATATCGCCGGAAAACAGCACCCGGTCCGGCTCCACGTACAGGGTCTGGTCGCCGTCAGAGTGTGCGGCACCAACCGGTGTCACCGTGAACCGCACACCGCCAAGAAGGAATGACTCCTGTTCATCAAGATACCTGTCCGGTATAACCAGTCGGGTAGTCTCGTTCACCCAGGGCTCCAGCGAGAAGCGCCTTTCTTCCAGCCGCTCCCGCGCATTCTCTGAAGCCAGATAGACTTCCGCACCAGCCGGTGCCCAGATCTCCGCACCCTGCTCCTCGAATACCTGCAAACCATAAATATGGTCTGCGTGGTAGTGACTGGTGATCACCCGCACGATCGGCTGATCGGTAATAGCGCGTATTTTTTTTAACAGGAGATCAGCCAGCGAAGGCGTACCCAGCGCATCGAAGACAACGACTCCTTCCCCGGTAACAATGACACCGGCGTTGGAGATAAAACCCTGGTTGTCGGTGGCAATGCCCGGTGTGCCCTGCACGTAGTACACGTGCTCCGACACCTTGACCAGTTCCATACTGACAGTAGCAGGTGGATACGCAGACTTCCCTCCTGCAGCGGACGTCGCAAACAGGACGCAGATCACAAACTGCGCCAGTGAGGCGAGGTGCTTCATGATCGACGCTCCCGGAAAAAGGCCTGCAAACGATCTGCACATTGCTCTGACATGACCCCTCCCTCTGCCTGCACACGATGATTCAGTCCCTGGGCCGCAAAGACATGGGCCGTGCTGTTGACCGCACCACGTTTGGGGTCGCTGGCACCATACACCAGTCGTTCAATGCGGGCGTGAATCATGGCACCGGCACACATCAGGCAGGGTTCCAGTGTGACATAGAGTGTAGCACCGGTCAGCCGGTAGTTGCCCAACGCCTGTGCGGCGGCGCGCAGAGCGACGATTTCTGCATGTGCGGTTGGGTCGCTGCCGGATATGGGCCGGTTCCAGCCTTCGCCGATCAATTCGTCACCCCGGACAAGCACAGCGCCGACCGGCACTTCACCCTGCTGCGCTGCACGCGCAGCGAGACCCAGCGCGTATTCCATCCAGCGCCGGTCGATGTCCTGCTTCTTTATTCCCACTGGCTGGCAAACAACCCGCGAATGCCCGGTATTGGCACGGGTTTTCCCAAGCTAATACACGTCGATAACATGGAAATACGCTCTGTTTTTCGCTGATGGGCCAAACTGGTCTGAACAGTATATTAACGAACCCGCTCCAGGTCATGTCCAGAATCAGCCGACTCCCTTTCGCGGCATAACAGTCTGACCCGGGTTCCACCGGCTATCAGTTGCTCCAACCCGGGCCGCCCTGCAAACCACGCACAGCCGGAAATCCGGACAGTTGTTCTGCATCAGCCTGAAGCAAGGACTGCCCCTGGCGATCGACTACATTCAGACCATGCCCTCGTCAGCCAATCCACTGTTCAGGGAGGGACAGACCGCATATACCCGGCCATGGCCGGACACCGCTTGCATGCCCCGGTGCGTAAACAACAACGCCCCTGTCGATTCAGACGGACTCCCCGGACCAGGCTGGCGGGCACGTACCAACTATATGTTTCCTGAATATTTTTCAAGATCAGCGGCGCGCCTTTCTCATCCTGCAAACTGGTCCTCCCGACCTGCAGCCCGGCCGGGGGTTACAACCGGCCAACCCGCAAATCTCACCGACGCTGGCAGCAAGGCGACCCGGCCGGTGCGGCAGCAAAATGCCTGTGAGAAATCCGGGTTAAAGGGTCTGGCCGGTATGTCGTTACTTCCACTACCCATTCATTGACAGGGAGAACGAGATATGGACGTTAAATTCAGGATTGCCAGCATCCTCGCCGGGGCGTCATTGATCACCGGCAGCATATTCCTCATCAGTGCCTGCGGCGGCGGCGATAGCAGCAGCGCCGGCTCGGTTGCAGCCGCGGGCGGGGGCGCGACCTCCTACGCGGGTCCCGGCTCACGCTGGGATGTCTCGCTGGACGGGAATGGCGCATTTACTATCACGATGAAGCAAACCCAGGGCGGACCGGACGTGCTGGATATCGCCGGAAGCTACCAGGAATTGCCCTCCGGTTTCCTGAAAATGACGGTCACCAGCGCCAGCAGCACCGATCCGGTCAATGAACCTGCACCGAATACCGGCGACGCGGCCTACGCACTCAACGTGCCGGGGTATGTTTTCGTACTCAAGCCCATCGCCCCGAACAGTGACCAGATCGTCCCCATGGTAGCCAGTGGCACCTGCCCGACATCTGACCTGGACGCCAACTGGGTGCTGGTCAAGATGGACCAGAATGCCAGTGCCGCGGACGTCAACAACGAACTGTACGGCACCTTCCATTACAACGCAGCCAGTTCCCAGGCCAGCCTGCCGGCCCGCTATCACCCATCCAATACCGGCTCCACCGGCAGCTTCAACCTCAGCGCGGGTGTATGTAGCGCCGGTGTGATGGTAGTGAACAATGAAGCTGAAATGTACCTGACCACCAGTGGCGGCGCTATCGTACGCACCGGCTTCCAGACACCGAATGATGACACGGACGACTCGTTCATTTATGCCTTCTCTCGCCAGGCGATCGGGAATACCGGGAACCTGCAGGGAACCTACGCCGGTCTCCTGTACGATGGTAATGCCCCGGCGGGCAGTCGCAACCAGCCTGTCAGCGTGAGCTGTGATGCAGCCGGATCCTGCACCGGCGCCTTACTGACCGACATCGATAATAACCTTGTATCGACCCAGACGGTTACCATCACGCTGGGCACCGCGGATATACCTTCCGACGGCCTGGTTGCCGGCACGATCACCGAAGGTGCCAGCAACGGCGGACTGGCCTGCGCCGTGAACATTAATGCACAGGGCAGCGGCCGCAACGTCGTGAGCTGCGTAGGTCAGTCGCCACAGGACAACACACAGCTGTTCAATATCCTGATGGTATCTTCCTGACAGCGGCTCGCTGCATCAAAGAAGGGGACAGATTTATTTGCGCACGATATACTGCGATTATTTGACTACCCATGACACAAGGAGGTGTCTATGCCAAGGACTGGCCGGGTGGTGTTACCCAATCACGCCCACCACATCGTGCAGCGCGGACATAACCGACAGGTTGTCTTTGCGCAGAACCATGATTACGAATACTACCTGAATACCCTTTCCCGGTGGAAATCGGAACTCGATATCAAGGTGTACGCCTGGTGCCTGATGACAAACCATGTCCACCTGGTTCTCGAGCCGCCCGAAGATGTCTCCAGGTTGGGCCAGCTGATGAAACGGCTGGCGGGACGTCAGACACGTTATTTCAATCGGCTCGAGGGTCGCCGAGGCACATTATGGGAAAGCCGCTACAAATCCAGTCCGATCCAGACGGAATGCTATCTGCTTGCCTGCCTCCGGTATGTTGAACTCAATCCAGTGAAGGCGTGCATGGTGGCCACTCCCGGCGAATATCGGTGGTCGAGTTATCAGACCCGTTCCCGGGGCGCCTCTTCGGGACTTCTGGATGAACACCCCTGCTACACAGCACTGGCGAGAGATCCCGATAAGCGGTTCAGACATTACGCAGACTTTCTGCGGCAAACAATCCCGGATAGCGAACTCTATTTGATCCGCAAATCAGTGCAGCGCGGCCAGCTCACCGGCAATCGCCGCTTCGTCGATGAGGTCGAACACATGATCGGCAAACGGATCGAGCATCGATCGCCGGGAAATCAACATCGTGCAAACAGGATCAAATAAATCTGTCCCTTTTGTTCCCCCAAACAGGATCAAATAAATCTGTCCCTTTTGTTGGAATATCAAGCGGGCCAGATTCGATTGAATTGCCATTGAGCTGACGCAGGGTATGATGCCAGACTCCGGGTCTACGGGATCACCGGCCTATGCCGCACTTTGCGCTCACTGCAATTGACTATGTCCTGATCAGTACCTACGCACTGGTAGTCATCGTTATCGGTCTGTTTTTCGCCGGGCGTGAACACAGCGCCGAGCAGTATTTCCTGGCCGGCCGTCGCATGGGCTGGCCGTTGATCGGTATTTCCCTGTTCGCTTCGAACATTTCCAGCACGACACTGGTCGGCCTGTCCGGTAACGCCTATGGCCAGGGGATCGCGGTGTTCAACTATGAATGGATGGCAGCGGTGGTACTGGTCATTATCGCGGCTTTTTTCCTGCCCGCCTACCTGCGCGCCCGGGTGTTCACCATTCCCGAGTATCTCGAACGCCGTTACGACCGGCGTTCACGGTATTACTTTTCGGCACTCACACTGTTTCTCAACATTGTCGTCGACACCGCCGGCAGTCTGTATGCGGGTGGCCTGGTGCTGCAGCTCATTTTCCCGGCGGTGCCCCTGTGGCAGATCATCGCAGCGCTGACCCTGGTGGCCGGCATCTACACGGCGGCGGGTGGACTCGCGGCAGTAATGTACACCGACGCCCTGCAGGCCGTTCTGCTCACAGCGGGTGCCTGCATCATTGCCTGGGCGGGGTGGCAACGCATCGATGGCTGGGAAGCCGTACTGGCGGTCACCACGCCGGAGCAGCTTTCGCTGATACTGCCGGCGGACAATCCGCGGATGCCCTGGCCCGGTCTGGTCACTGGCGTATTCCTGATCGGCTTCTATTTCTGGGGTATGAACCAGTTCATGGTGCAACGCATGCTCAGTGCCCGTGATCTGCAACAAGGCCAGCGCGGCGCGCTGTTCGCCGGTCTGCTGAAACTGACAGTCCTGTTTATCATGGTCATGCCGGGGCTGATGGCGCGGGTGCTGTACCCGGAGCTGGCCAACCAGGACCTGGTGTTCCCTACCCTGATGTTCGACCTGCTGCCGCCCGGTGTGCTGGGGCTGGTGCTGGCCGGCCTGCTGGCCGCCTTGATGTCGAGCATCGACTCCACGCTGAATTCAGCCTCGACCCTGGTCACCATGGATTTTGTTCATACCCGCGCCCCCGGGATCAGTGGTCACCGGCTGATGTGGATCGGCCGCGGTGTCACCGTCCTGTTCATGCTGCTGGCGATGGCCTGGGCACCGCAGATCGCTTCGTTCAGCTCCCTGTTCAACTACCTGCAGCAGGTGCTGGCCTACGCGGTCAGCCCGGTGGTTGCCGTGCTGGTGATCGGCATGTTCTGGCGTCGGGCCAGCGCGGCGGGCGCCTTTGCCGCCCTGGTAGCAGGTCTGCTGGGCGGTGTGTCGCTGTTCGTCGTCAATGTCGTGCTGGAATGGACCCGGGTACATTTTCTCTATATCGCGCCGTTGCTGTTTGTGCTCAGCGCGGTCGTGCTCGTCGTGGTCAGTCTGCGCGGGGCGCCGGCGGAAGGAGTGGAGGCACTGATGTGGCGGCGCAGCGGGCGGCGGGAACAAGTAGCCGTACCTGCCGGTCACTGGTACGGCGATTTCCGTGTACTATCGCTGGCATTGTTGTTGCTGACAGCGCTTGTCGTCGGGCTGTTTGCCTGAGGTATCCGGCAACGGGCAACCCCGAGCGCCTGCCCCATATCCTTGCCCGGGACGACGGCCGTCTTGAGGACGGCCAGGTAATCTTCGAGTTACCTCGGGGTGAGCCTGTTAGTAACGCTTCTGGTAAGTCCCTACTAACTGAGCTTCCGCCAGTATATGCCCCTTCATAGCGGCTTCGAGTTCTGTTTTGGTTGGCTTATTGAGGTCGGTAAGGGCAGTATCCAGCGCATACAGCTTGTGGAAATAGCGGTGCCGTCCGATGGGCGGGCAGGGTCCACCAAAGCCGGTGCGTTTCCAGTCATTCAGGCCGCCACGTACCCCGGCCGGCAGTTCAGCCCCGGCTACGCCTTCCGGCAGACCCGATGTGTCCGTGGGCAGGTTATAGAGCAGCCAGTGCACCCAGGTCATACGCGGCGCGGCCGGGTCAGGGGCGTCCGGGTCGTCCACGATCAGCACCAGGCTTTTGGCATTTCCGGGTATGCCTTCCCACGCCAGCGGTGGCGAGATGTCATCACCTTCGCAGGTATATTTAGCCGGGATCTCCGCACCGTCGGCAAAGGCTGGTGAGTGAATCTGCAGGGTCATTTTTGCCTCCTCGGCATAAATACCAGTGGCTACCAGCAAAATTGCCAGGCCTGCTGCTGTGCCCGGCAGCCTGAGGCACCCTGCCCCGAGGCTGATCAAGGCTTTTCTTTGTAATTTCAACATATGCCTATATTAATAGATCAGCGCCAGACTGCCACCTGCTAGACATCATGTTTTGACCTGCCCAACCTCAAGCAGCGTGGGTTAAGCTGGAGGTTGGAAACCCTTGGCTCAGAGCCACAATTGAGGAGGACAGGTCATGAAAGAGTTTACCGCAGAAGCTGTTCG
>JALSRZ010000016.1 GCA_026984515.1 Thiohalobacter sp.
ACCTGATGATCGATGCCTGGGCGCAGCTTGCCGCCGAATTCCCCGGGCTGCACCTGGTGCTGATCGGGCCGCGCAAGGACCTTGAACAGCCCAAGCTGAAGAAATTCAGGCGCCGGATGGAAAAATTGATCCGCCGCTCGGGTGCGCCCGGGCGGGTGCACTTCACCGGTCTGGTGGACAATGTAGAAGCGTACCAGCGTGCCAGCGACATCCTGGTCCTGCCGTCCGAACGCGAAGGCATGCCCAACGCGGTGCTCGAGGCCATGGCGTCACGGGTAGCCGTTATCATGACACCGTACAAGGGCCTGTGCAGCGACATGGGAGAAGCGGGGATCCATTATCTGCTCAGCGAACGTAACACCGAAGCACTGGCAGCAGCACTGCGGCAATTACTCGAAAACCCGGAACAGCGATCAAGGCTGGCCGGACAGGGGTATGAACGGATCAGGGACACCCTGAGCCTGGACAAAAGCCTGGACCGCTACGCTGCGCTTTACCACGAACTCGCGCAAAACTGAAAGGGCGGAAACAGAACGAACGAGAACCTCTGGTCAGTCAGGGATTGCCGAGCTACGCTCGCAATGAATGGATTCAGGGTTAAAAGGAATACAGAACCGCAAAAATACCGGTCAGCTGGTTCTTGTCACCCACCCCCTGGTTGCCTTCCACCAGCGGACTGTCCTCCGCATCGTTCAGCATCCGCGTATAGGATGCGTTGGCTGCAGCCCCCCAGGTCTTGTTGAAGTGGTAAACGCCGGTCAGGCTCAGGGTGACATCCTTGAAGCCGCTGTCGGGCTTGTAGAACGGCAGGCCACTGCTACCCACGTTTTTATTGTCCACGCCGAAATAGGTCTCCATGTAACTGGAATCCGCCCAGGTGGTGTCCACCCCCAGCGTAACCAGGACCTTTTCAGTCTGCATCAGATCGTAGCCGCCCTTGAGGTACACCAGATAACCATCGTGCTCATCGGAAACGTCCCCGGCAAAACTCACCTCGGCCGACCAGGGGCCGGTATCGTAGCCGACAAAAACCCCCAGTTCTGTCGCAGCGTCCACTTCCTTCATCCTTTTGACCTGCTGGTTATCCACATCGTCATCCCGCTTCAGGCGATACTGGAGCAGCGGTCCGAAGGTCCAGTTCTCGCTGGAATCCCTGGTAATCAGGTTCAGGCTCAGGCGGCCCGCATTCTCGCTGCCGCCGGTACCACCCAGTTTGGCGTAACGACCACTCGCCCAGAAATACTGGCCAAAGGGCGCCAGGGTAATCTCGTTGTCATCGGAACCCTCATAGTCCGGCTTGGACAACACACCCAGGCCGACAAAACCTTTTCCACCCGGGGCAACCGTCGATACCGTCTCGTAGGCCATCACCGGTGACACCAGTGCGGCGGACAGTCCCAGCGCTACCACCGAAGACAACAGTACTGATTTCATATCGTGTATCCCTGTCTGAACCTGTTGAAACCACCAGAAGTGCCCGTCAGGGCGGTGCACCGCCCTGACGGGCACGGGCATGGTAACGACTCTAGCACGGCTTTTCCAGCGCAGATAGCCACATTGCGCAAAGGATGGAACTGCAATCAAGCGGGCGGGTGGAAGGGTCAGGACGCAGGCCCTGTGCCATCGTCGGCAGGCGACAGACCCGCCCGGGTTTCAGCCTCCCCCGTTCGCGGCATCTCGCCCAGCCACAACATGAACAGCTCGTAACTCAGCGCCAGCAGCACCGCGCCGACAAAAAGCCCGATGATGCCGGAGCTCAGGAAACCGCCAATGGCGCCCATGAAGATAATGACCATTGGCGTCTTTACGCCACGGGCCAGCAGGATCGGTTTCAGGATATTATCGATCAGGCCAACGGGGATGCTCCACACCAGGAAACCCACGGCGGTCATGGTATCTGCCGTATTGAACAGGTAGATAATAACCGGGACCAGAACCACAATAATGCCGATCTGCGCCACGCCAAGCAGCAGGCACAGCAGGGCCCAGAACCCGGCGGCAGGCACCCCGGCCACCATGAATCCCAGTCCCGCCAGTAGCGACTGGATGAGCGCCACACCCAGGATTCCCGAAGCCACACTGCGGATGGTTTTTTTCACCAGTTCGATCAGGTCGGTACGCTGCTTGCCAGCCAGCCGGGCCGCGATCGCGTGCGCGATCCGGTCTCCGCCAGTGGCATGGGGCATCAGCACACCGGCGATAATGATCGCAAAAACAAATTGCAGGATACCGAAACCGGCACCGGCCGCCGTCGCCAGCAGCCATTTACCGACCACCCTGATCTGGGGAGCGATCTGTTTCAGGGCAGCCTGGATGTTTTCCGAAGCCAGGTTCCAGAAACTGTGCAGCGGTTCACCGATCAGCGGCCAGCTGCCGATGGATTCCGCCGGCGGAGGAATCGTCAGGGTACCGTGGACGGTCAGGTCTTCGGCCAGCAGCTTGACCGTGGTGACCAGCGTACCACTCAGCATCAGGGTCGGCGCAATGACGATCAGCAGCATGAACAGGGTAAACAGAACCGCCGCAGGTGCGGCACGGCACCTGAATTTTTCCTGCAGCCACTGGTAGCCCGGGTATGCGGCCACTGCGATGATAATCCCCCAGACGATGGGGATCACAAAGGGGCGGACAATGGTAAAGCACCAGCTGATCAGCAGGAACACCAGCCCGATCCGTATGGCGGCCTCCAGCGCCCGTTCCACGAAAGCGCTGTCCGCTGCAGCCGGGTCGGTGCTCATTGGACGGCAGAGCCTGTCACCGCAGAAGCGGTATTGACCGGCGCACCCGGCGTATAGCCAAACACCGGGTCCAGGCCTGCCACCAGGCGGTCAACAGCAGCCACCTGTGCATCGTCAAAATAATCGCGGTACCCGCCCACTTTACCGCGCCTGGTCTTGAAGGAATCCGGGTTCTTCCGGTCGCCCGATTTCACCCGCATACTGCTGCCCCGGAACAAGCTCTTCTTCTCCCGCTTTTTCATGTTTTCCAGGCTGGCAAATTCAACGGCCTGGGCAATCTCCGCATCGCTGCCGGGCGTGCCCACAAACTCGAGCACCTGTTTCAGGGTAGCGGCGGGGTCCCTGCGCATGTCTTCGTAGTGGATCACCAGTATATCCCCCAGGTAGGAAAAGGCCCTGGCCCAGTCATTGTAGAACTCGATGATCTTGGGTATCCCGCTGCCGGGACTGGTGACAAAATCAAAAATACCCAGGTCGACGCCGGGTGCGGGAAACTTGTTGAGACGGATCTTGTGCGGGCGCATGCGGTATTTCCACTGGAAGAACTGGGATACCGCCACGTCGCGCGGGTCGCGCACCAGCATGACCACCTTTTTCCCGCGAAAATGATGGAGCGTTTCCCGGTCATCCAGGTAATCGCGCATATAGTTGTTGTGGCTGAACAGCACGCGCGGCACCGCCGCGTTGCTGCGGTGCAGGTTGTCGAACTCCAGCAACTGGCTGGTCGGCAGGCCGTGCTTTACCTGGTAAAAGCGCGACAGCATTACCCGGAACCAGGTACGCCCGCTCTTGGCCCAGGACATCAGTACCCAGTCGGCCGCCTGTAACTTGCGATACTCTTCCCTGCCCCGCAGGCGCCGTTCCAGCCGGTAACGCCACGCACGGGGCATGAAGAACAGCAGCCCGAGGAGCAGGTGACGGGTGACAACGGCCTGTATTTCACGCATGGAAAACGGGTAATCCTGTGTTGCATGGCTGGCCGTCAAGTGTACCGGGATTGAGGCGCCGGCGCACCGCCCGGTTCAGGGAGGGGAGCAAAGCGCCGGGAGCTGGCGCCCGCTGCAGGAATCAGCGTTCCGACCAGGGTTTGAACGGGTACTGGATGGGCGTCTCGCGCATCAGCCTGGGCAGTACCAGCAGGCGGTAGCCGTTTTGCCACTGCAGGACAAAGATCGATTTACCGACCTGTTTGCCGCTTTCGTCGACGTCGTAGTTGCCCAGCAGGGAGCGGAACTTCATAGTGCGCAGCTGCTCGCGCACGGCATCCCTGTCCAGCGTCCCGGCGAGTCGCACCGCCGCTTCCAGCACCTGTCCGCCACCATAGCCATAGGCCACGGGCGGCCCCGGGTTGTGCCCGTGCTTCTGCTTGTAACGGTAGGAAAAGTCCCGTGCCATGGGCAGGTGGGCGCTGCGCAGCCAGGAGACGACTCCCAGCACACCGTTGGCATCCGGGCCCAGGGCATTACCAAATTCCTTCAGCGCGGGTCCCACCGTGAAAGCAATGGCCTTTGGCGCCAGACCGACCTGTTTTGCCGCTCGCACGATGGCGATCGAGTCATCGAGATAGGTACCCCCTACCACCAGGTCCGGATTTTCTGCTTTTATCTGCCGGAGCATGGCCGTGAAATCACGGGTGTCCTGGCTGTATATCCGGTCGAACACCAGTTCCATTCCATGCCTCGCTGCCAGGTCCCGCACCCCGGCCGCCACTTCCCTGGGGAATGCGCTGTCCGCGTAGACCATGGCGATCGTTTTCAGGCCGGCGTCTGCCGCCGACCGGATCACCAGTTTCATGTAGTCCCTGGCTGGGGCATCGATACCGAAGATGTTTTTATAACCGCGTGCCCAGATATGATCATCCGCCGCACCGGTCGCCACCATGGGAAAGTTGTGTTTCTCGGCCACCGTACTGGCGGCCAGCGTCAGCTCCGAAGAATAGGGCCCGAGCAGCAGGTCGACCCTGTCTTCATTGATCAGCCGCTCGTAGAGCCTGGCACTGGTGGCGGCGTCCGACTTGTCGTCGTAGTAGACGATCTCCACCTTGCGGCCCAGCAGCGCACCGCGTTCGTTGAGGTCGGTAGCCCACATCCGCGCGCCATTGAGTTCATCCTTGCCCGGTACCGCGTACTCACCGGTCAGCGATACCGTGATGCCTACCCGGATGGGTGGTTTCTTTTCCATCGCGGATTCCGCTGTCGCACAGAGCGTGGCCAGCACTATCGCGACCAGCAGACGGAAAGTAACCCCACAACTCCTGATACAGCCTTCGATGTTCACATGCTATCTCTTGATATCCAGTTCACGTTTGCTCGTCCACAACATGCGCACCAGTTCATACTCGAAAGGCGAATTGGTTTCATAGTAAAGGAATTTGACGTGCGCACGCAGATCGACAGCGCGCAACAGATCCATACCGGTTTCCTGCCAGGTCTCCATGCTGGTGGTACGCCTGCGCACCTCGTTGTAATACAGCCAGTCCACGCCCTGCCCTATGCCGTCACGCACGCTGGACGGCCCCAGCACCGGCAGCACCAGGTAGGGACCGGGACCCATACCCCAGTACCCCAGGGTCTGCCCGAAGTCCTCGTCACTGCGTGGCACGTCACTGGCAATATCCAGGAAACCCAGCAGACCGACGGTCGAATTGACCAGCAGGCGGGTGGTGGTATTCAGCGTCTTTTCGCCGTTCAACTGCAGGATACTGTTATACAGCGTAGTCAGGTCCTGGATGTTCCGGAAGAAGTTATGAATGCCTTCTTCCACGGGGTCCGGTGTAATCTTGAAGTAGCCAATCACCGCCGGCAGGAAAATATACTTGTCAAAATAGTAGTTGAAGCGGTACATGGTGCGGTTGAACCCCTGCCAGGGGTCATAAACCTGCTTGTCCTCGTATGTGCCGGTATCTTCTCCAAGTATCTGCTCGGGTGTAAAAAAGGCTTCCTCAACGGTGTCACCTTCCTGTATCGGCGTCGTACTGCACCCCGCGACCAGCAGCAGCGGCGCCAGCAACAGGTACTGGACGAGACGCGATGCCGGGTAACTCATAATGGCTGCCCGTCCAGCGCGCTGGTAAACACCTTCACCATGTGTTCGACGTTGTCCCGGTATTCCATATTTCCCAGGTGTCCGCCCGTGGGATAGATTTTGGCGCGCTCCCCGAAAACGCGCGGGAAAAAGTCGATCTCGCCCTGCTCCAGGATCAGGTCGTTATGGTTGTGCATGACATAGATGTTATCCGCGTTGCGGAGATAGTCTTCGATGTGTTTCAGACTCATATCCTCCACCATCCGGTGACGGTCGAGCGAGGGGTCCAGTTTCTTGTAGTAGGGGTAGAAATAATCGTGGAAATAATCGGTGAATCCCAGGCGGAACACGACTTCCCGGTAGACACCCGGATCGGTGTTGCGGGTAAAGCGGACATTCTTCGGTTTAACATAACCGTAGTCATTCATGATATCCGCAGCAAACGCCAGGTGGGCGGAGGAAAACCGGAACGAGAGCCCGATCAGCGCGGCCAGCTCCTCGTTCCTGGGCTGCAGGGCCTGGTAGACCTGGAACAGGAAATCCTCGCTGAAGTCGAGCCGTTTGGCGCGCACGTAGAGTTTACCGAATGCGGAGACAATACCGTTATAATAGGAGTCGAAGTTATCCACGCCACCCGGGATATTCTCCAGCATGCGATCCAGCAGCGAGATCGAGTTGTACAGGCTGACCGGTGGATTGATCAGCAGCACTCTTTTGAAGTTGAACCGCTTGCGCTGCGAATCCACCCAGGACACGTACGCCGCATTGAACCCGCCCAGGCTGTAACCGGTCAGGAAATAATCGGTGATTTTCGTTTTTTTCAGCAATTTCGCCTGGATCAGCTCCATGACGTGATACAGGTCTTCGGCATCGTAAACGGCATGACCGGTAACCGAGGTCCTGGATGCCGCAACGATGAAATTGGGGATGGTGGGGGAAGACAGGGATACCACGTGGAATCCCGCACTGTAGAAGGCCTTTGCCTGCGCCGAGATATGCCCGCCGTTGTAGGCGCCGCCGGTACCGGCAATCAGGAAGACCAGCGGGGCCGGCTTGTCCTGCAGGGCGTAGGAATAGCGCAGTCTGGCTTCGTAAAACAGGAAATCCGGGACCTCGCGATCCTTGAAGACCGTCAGGCTGTCGCGTTTGGTGGGGACATGGACGCTGAATTTCGCCCTGTCCGCTTCCGGCGTACCGACAACCGTGGCTACAAAAGGGTCATCGAAAGGATATCCGTACGGTTCGGTGGCAGCCCACCCGGTGACCGCCCAGCAGGCAGCCAGTATTAACCCAAGGCTTCTGATCATGCAGATGTTTTCCTGATATTGCCGCATTCTTGACCCGAACTGGCGGAACTTTAGCATACCCGGCGGCCACCCTGTCCACCCTTTTATCGTCACCTGGCGCGCATCGGTCCGATGCCGGCTGAACCGGGAAGGGATATGGGGGTATCCGTGCGGCGCAATCTTCACTACCATGCCACCCTCGTGGCCGACCGGACCCGGCTCCGGATACAACTACAGTTACCGATTCACCGCAAGGAACTATTCCAGATGGACAAACTTACCAGAATCTTCACTCTCACCTGTACCCTGCTGCTGGTCACGCTGGGCAACCCGCTACAGGCCGCCGCCGGCGATACATCCACCCTGACACGCATCGAACAACGCGGCGAACTGGTGCTCGGCACCTCCGCCAACATGCCGCCGATGACCTACAAGCAACCGAGCGGCAAGGTGATCGGCCTGGACGTCGACATTGCCCGTGTCATGGCCAGCGCGCTGGATGTCAAGCTGAACATCAGGACTATGCCCTTTGATGAACTGATCCCGGCACTGGAAGCAGGCAGGATCGATGTCATCATCTCCAACATGACGATCACACCGGAGCGTAACCGTTCGGTAGCCTTTGTCGGTCCTTACATGCATTCCGGCAAGTGCATCATCACCAAACAGGAAAGCCTCGCCAAAGCCGAAAAATCCGAGGACCTGAATACGCCGAAAACACATATCGTGACTCTGAAAGGCTCCACCAGCGAGCTGTTCATCAAGACCCTGCTGCCGAAAGCCACCGTGACCACCACAGATGACCTGCAAAAGGGTGTCAAAATGGTCAGGGAAGACAAGGTCGGCGGTATGATGACTGACTACCCGGTATGCCTGTCTACCCTGAAGAACTACCCGGACGCGGGTTTTGTATCGCTGTTCTCGCTGCTCAACTACGAACCGATCGGCATCGCCGTGGCCGGCAACGACCCCCTGTTCATCAACTGGACCGGCAACTTCCTGGAACGCCTTGACGGTACCGGCACGCTGGATGAAATCGGCGCACACTGGTTCGGCGAGTTCGCGAACGCCCTGTCGGGCGACGACGGCAAGACAGGCAAGGGAAACACGGAAGCAGACGAGTAACAGAACGACGGAGTTCAGCGTGGCGAAGCGGCACCATCGAATACTGGCAGGCGATGTTGGCGGCACCAAGACCTCGCTTGCCCTGGTCGAAGTGGACGGCCTGCGACTGGAAGTGCTGGCGCAGGAGCAGTATCCAAGCACAGCCTACGGCTCGCTGGACGAGGTGGTGCGGCAATTCCTGGCAGAGCGGGATATGTCCTGCGATTACGCCGGCTTCGGCGTTGCCGGCCCGGTCAGGGACGGGAAATGCGACACCACCAACCTGCCCTGGCGGCTGGATGCAAACGAACTGGCCGGCGGGCTCGGTTTGCGTCGTGCCTGGCTGCTGAATGACCTGGAAGCCAATGCCTGGGGCATCCGCGTGCTGCGCGATGACGATTTCCACACCCTGAGCGCCGGCGCCCCGGATGCCCGCGGCAACGCCTCGATCATTGCTGCGGGGACCGGACTCGGCCAGGCCGGACTGTTCTGGGACGGCTCCCGCCACCACCCCTTTCCCTCGGAGGGCGGGCACACGGATTTCGCGCCCGGCTCCGAACTGGAGATTTCTCTACTACACTATCTGGAGCAGCGTTATGATCACGTCAGCTGGGAACGCGTGGTCTCGGGTATGGGCCTGCTCGACCTGCATGCCTTTCTAACCCGGCACCGGCAGGTACCGGTGCCGGAGTGGCTGGACGAAGAGATGCGCAGCGGAGACAGCGCCGCGGCCATTACCCGGGCTGCACAGGCTGATCGCTGCCCGGTATGCCGCGAGACCCTGGCGCTGTTTGTACGTCTGTACGGCGTGGAGGCCGGCAACCAGGCGCTCAAGGTGATGGCCACCGGCGGCGTCTATATCGGTGGCGGCATCGCACCGCGTATCCTGGACAGTCTGAAGGAAGGCACTTTCCTGTCGGGCTTCTGGTCCAAGGGACGCATGGAGCCGCTGCTGCGCAGCATGCCGGTCCGGGTTATCCTGAGCCCTGATACCGCGCTCTATGGCGCGGCGGTATATGCGGATCACCAGGCAGGACAGGTTCAGGGAACCGCTGCTTAATTCGTTTTCCGTCATTCCGGCGTATGCCGGAGTCCGACGGTTTCCGTAACCTGGATACCGGCCTGCGCCGGGATGACGCGGTAATCAGCGTCGTCATGATTTGGAATTCAGATCATTGAGAACACGCACATGAACGTAGTCATCACAAACCTCCCCGAGAACAGCAGTGAGGAAGAGATCCGGGAAATACTGCAAGAGCACGGCGTCCCGGTCACCTCGATCACGCTGAGCAACGAGGGCAACGCGGAAAACTGCGTCGCCGTGGTGGCCCTGGACAGCAACCGGGCCGGCGCAGAAGCACTGGCCGGCATGGTCAACGGCAAGTTCTGGCGCGGCAAAACACTGGCCGCGCGCGCCCAGAGCCTGTTTACCGGCGAAGGCCTCAACAAAACCTGAACAAGGAGCATCGGCATGCCACAGGATACGGAGAGAACAGACACCCCGGTAGAAGACGCCCGCACCGGTCTGAGCGTTGCCGCACTGGAACGTGCCTTTGCCAACAACCTGTTTTACGTACAGGGCAAATTTTCCGCCTCGGCCACCCGCAACGACTACTACATGGCGCTGGCCTACACGGTACGCGACCGCATGCTGCGGCGCCTGCTCGACGCCGTGGAGACCTGGCTGGAAAAAGACGCCAAGCTGGTCTGTTACCTGTCAGCGGAATTCCTGACCGGGCCGCACCTGCAGAATAACCTGATCAACCTGGGCATCGAGGATGCGGTGCGCGAAGCCGTGTGCACCTGCAAATACGACCTGCAGGCGCTGATCGAACAGGAAGAGGAACCCGGGCTGGGCAATGGCGGGCTCGGTCGCCTGGCAGCCTGCTACATGGACTCCCTCGCCAGCCTGCAGATCCCGGCCATCGGTTACGGCATCCGCTACGAGTACGGCATCTTCGACCAGGAGATCCAGGACGGCTGGCAGGTGGAAATCACCGACAAGTGGCTGCACCTCGGCAATCCCTGGGAGCTGCACCGGCCGGAACGCACCTACGAAGTGAAACTGGGCGGCCACACCGAGTCCTGGCGTGATGAGCAGGGCCATTACCGGGTACGCTGGATCCCCAACCGCGTGGTCATGGGCGTCGCCTACGACACCCCGATTCTCGGCTACCGCGTCCACAGCGCCAACCTGCTGCGCCTGTGGTCGGCGCAGGCGCCTGAATCCTTCAACTTCCAGGACTTTAACGTCGGCGATTACATGGGTGCGGTACAGCAAAAAATGGTGTCGGAAAACATCACCAAGGTGCTGTACCCCAACGATGAGGCCGTACAGGGCAAGAAACTGCGCCTGCAGCAACAGTACTTTTTTGTCACCTGTTCGCTGCAGGACATGATTGCCATCCACCTGAACCGCGGCAACGATCTTGGTCGTTTTCATGAGACCTTCGCCGGCCAGCTCAACGATACCCATCCGTCGGTTGCCGTCCCGGAACTGATGCGCCTGCTGATGGACGAACACGGCATGGAGTGGGAACCGGCCTGGCATATCACCCGCAATACCCTTGCCTACACCAACCACACCCTGCTGCCGGAAGCACTGGAGAGCTGGTCCCTGCCCCTGTTCAGGGAAATCCTGCCGCGCCACATGGAGATCATCTACGAGATCAACCGGCGTTTCCTCGACGAGGTGCGGCTGAAATTCCCGGACGACAGTGAACGCCTGGCGCGGATGTCGCTCATCGACGAGCGTGGTGAAAAATCCATACGCATGGCCAACCTGGCCTGTGTCGGCAGCCACGCCATCAACGGCGTGGCCGAACTGCATACCAGGCTGCTCAGGGAACATACCCTGCGCGATTTCCACGAGTTCTTCCCGGAGCGCTTCAGCAACAAGACCAACGGCGTGACCCCGCGCCGCTGGATGGTGCTGTGCAACCCGCGCCTGACGGCGCTGATCAGCGAAAAGATCGGTGACGACTGGATCACTGACCTGCACCAGTTACGCAAACTGGAAGCCTTCATCGACGACGAGGACTTCCTGGCCCGCTGGCGCAAGGTCAAGCTGGACAACAAGCGCGAACAGGCCGCCTATTACCAGCAGCATACCGGCATCGCGCTGAACCCCGAGGCCCTGTGCGATGTGCAGGTAAAACGGCTGCACGAGTACAAACGCCAGCACCTGATGGTGCTGCACATCATCACCCTGTACGACCGCATCAAGCGGAACCCGGGGCGGGACATCGTGCCACGCACCTTCATCTTCGGCGGCAAGGCCGCACCGGGCTACTTCATGGCCAGGCTGATCATCAAACTGATCAACTCGGTAGGCGACGTGGTCAATAACGACCCCGACGTGCGGGACCGGCTCAAGGTGGTGTTCATCCCCAACTTCAGCGTTAAGCTGGGCCACCGTGTCTACCCGATCGCCGACCTCTCCGAACAGATTTCGACTGCCGGCAAGGAAGCATCGGGAACCGGCAATATGAAATTCGCCATGAACGGCGCCCTGACGGTCGGCACCCTGGACGGCGCCAATGTCGAGATCCGCGAGGAAGTCGGCGCCGAAAATTTCTTCCTGTTCGGCCTCACCGCGCAGGAAGTCATGCAACTCAAACAGGATGGCTACAACCCCAGGGACTATTACAACCTCAATGAAGAACTGCAGACCGCCATCGACCGCATCAGCAGCGGCTTTTTCTCGCACGGCGACGGCAGCCTGTTCAAGCCGTTGACGGACGAACTGATGAGCCAGGACCAGTACATGCTGCTGGCGGACTACGCGTCCTATATCGAATGCCAGGACCGCATCAGTGAAGCCTGGCGTGACCAGCAGCAATGGACCCGTCGTTCCATTCTCAATGTCGCACGCATGGGCAAATTCTCATCGGACCGCTCGATCCAGGATTACTGCCGCGATATCTGGCACGTGGAACCTGTCGTCGTTGACAGCGTCGACCGCAATGAAGAATGTATCACCGAGTGGCGCGGCTCGACCGGCAGCGCCTCCCGCAAGGCACAGGACTCCGGCGCTGAAGACCGCACGGTGCACTGAGGCACCCCGCGCAAGCGCCGTCCGCAACCATGACAGGCAGGCACAGCCGCGCACAGCCCGCATCCCGGCGGGAAGTTCCGGCCAGCAGAACAGGCGTGCCTGAGCGTTACGCAACCAGGCCCGGGGTGCGTTATCCCTTTGGTGCCAGGCCGGACGACGACGGCGTCAACTTCTCCGTGTTCAGCCGTCATGCCACGCAGGTCGAGCTGTTGCTGTTCGAGCGCGCCGACAGCCCGTCGCCCTTCCAGATCATCCGGCTGCAACCGGAACTGCACCGCACCTTCTTTGCCTGGCACGTCTATGTCGAGGCGCTGCCGGTCGGCAGCTGGTACGCCTGGCGCATGAACGGTGACAGCGATACCCGCCGCTCGGGACTGCGCTTCGACGCCGACAAGCTGTTGCTCGACCCCTGGGCGCGTGTCGTCAGCGATGCCCTCTGGGACCGGCAGGCGGCCAGCCGACCGGGTGACAACAGCCCGCGCTCCATGCGCGCCATGGTGGTGGACGAACGCTACGACTGGGAAGGCGACACCCCGCTCAGCATCGCCAACGAGACTGCCATCATCTACGAGTTACACGTGGGCGGCTTTACCCGGCACCGCACATCCGGCGTCAGCCACCCGGGCAGCTTTGCCGCGCTGGCCGAGAAAATCCCCTACCTGCAGGAACTCGGCATCACACACGTCGAGCTGATGCCGGTAATGGCATTCGACGAACAGGATGTACCCCCCGCGACGGCACAGCTCGGACTGAAGAACTACTGGGGCTACAGCACCCACAGCTTCTATTCACCCCACCCCGGTTACTGCGTAACACCTGAACAGGGTACTCACCTGCGGGAATTCCGCGACCTGGTCAAGGCGCTGCACCGGGCCGGTATCGGCGTCATCCTCGACGTGGTGTTCAACCACACCGCCGAAGGCGGCGCAAGCGGCCCCACCATCAATTTCAAGGGCCTGGGCAACAGTGTCTTCTACCACCTCGACCAGGACGACAAGCGCCTGTTTCGCGACTACACCGGTTGCGGCAACACCGTCAACTGCAACCACCCGATTGTCGCCAACTTCATCATCGGCTGCCTGGAATACTGGGTGCGGGAAATGCACGTGGACGGCTTCCGCTTCGACCTGGCCAGCGCCCTGGCGCGTGGCGAGGACGGCAAGCCACTGCACGACGCCCCGGTACTGTGGGGCATAGAACTGTCTGACCAGCTGTCGGCCACGCGGCTCATCGCGGAAGCCTGGGATGCCGCCGGCCTGTACCAGGTAGGCAGTTTTCCCGGTTACCGCTGGGCGGAGTGGAACGGGCGCTACCGGGATGTCATCCGCCGCGCCGTGCGCGGCGACCACGGTCTGCTGGCCGAACTTGCTACCCGCCTGAGTGGCAGCAGCGACCTCTACCAGCCACAGAACCGCCTGCCCATCAACAGCATCAATTTTGTCACCTGCCATGACGGTTTCACCCTGTACGACCTGTTCAGCTACACACAGAAACACAACGAGGCCAACGGCGAGGGCAACCGCGACGGACACAACGACAACCTGAGCATCAACTTCGGCATCGAAGGAGATACCGATAACACGGAAATCCTTGCGCTGCGCCGACAGCACGCCAGGAACGTCATCGCCATCCTGCTGCTGAGCCAGGGAGTCCCCATGCTGCTGGCCGGGGACGAACTACTCCATTCCCAGCGCGGCAACAACAACGGCTACTGCCAGGACAACGAACTGACCTGGATCGACTGGTCACTGGCGGAAAAAAATGCGCACATGCTGCGTTTCGTGCGCCACATGATCGCCCTGCGCAAACGACACCCGTCGCTCATGCGCCGCCGTTTCCTGACCGGCACAGCCACTGAAGAAGGTGCCATACCGGATATCCGCTGGCACGGTGCCGAACTCGATGCCCCGCAGTGGCACGACCCATCGGCACGCGTGCTTGCCTTTACCCTGGCAGGGACCCGCACGGATGAAAGCGCCCTGCACGTCATGCTGAACCTGTCCGATCGCCAGGTGGAAATGGCAATTCCTGCAGCGCCGCACCGCCACTGGTGCCTGGCCATCGATACCGCGCAGGCTTCCCCGCGGGACAGCGCCGCACCGCCACAACAGACGCCGGTCAACGGCGAGCGATACCCGGTGCAGGCGCGCAGCGTGGTGGTACTGGAACAGTCCCTGAGCGGCCCTTCGACCACCTGAAACGGAACCCTGACCGGGTCAGCAGCCTGCGCATGCCATTCAAGACCGCATTTACCCGTTCCCTGGCACAACTGCTAACGGTTACCGCCGCCCTGCCGGTCAGCCTGGCCCTGGCCTGGTATACCCTCAGCGCCTGCAATTTTTTCTATCCTGTATGGCACGACGTCATTGGCATCGACGCAACCATAGCGGAATACGCACCAAAAAATATCTATAAAAAATCATTCGACCGGACCACCCGCAAACAGCGCGCGGAGCTGTTCCGGCAAATCGTCTACGGTATCAACCACGATGGCCGGGGGCTGGCATCCATCCAGTACACGGACGCACAGGGACGGCCGCTGGGCCGGTTGTTACGCGAACCCGAGCTCGTCCATCTCAGGGACGTAGCTCACCTGCTCGACACC
The DNA here is from genome assembly GCA_026984515.1 of Thiohalobacter sp. Taxonomy (GTDB): domain Bacteria; phylum Pseudomonadota; class Gammaproteobacteria; order DSM-19610; family DSM-19610; genus Thiogranum. The sequence continues at coordinate 14,815 of JALSRZ010000016.1, forward strand.
CTGAAAGCGGTGGCCTGGGTCAGTGCTGCAATACTGCTTGTCATGGTTGGCTTGTGCCGCCTGCGCAACACCGGGTTCCCGGCGCCGGCCAGCGTACTGGGTACGGTGGTACTCGCACTGCTGCTGCTTGCCGTGATCGTCAGTGTCTCCGACGCAGAGAAACTGTTCTACCGGTGGCACACGCTGGTGTTTCCCGAGGGCCACCAGTGGTTTTTCTATTACGAGGAATCCCTGATGACCATGCTGATGAAAGCGCCGGACCTGTTCGCCTGGCTGGCGGTACTGCTGGCGCTGTTCACACTGGCTTTTTTTTACCTGTTCCTGCGGCTGGCAAGCGCCTTGCTGAGCAGGGATGCAGCGACCGCTGGCACCTCGTAGGAGCGGCGCCCTGAGCGCGAAAGCCACCCCCGACTTTTAGCGCCGAAGGTATTCAGCTGCTAACGGCTGGTGAGTTTCAGTTCGATGCGCCGGTTACGCCGGTAAGCTTCCGCGGTATCCGCCGGGTCCAGCGGGTGGTACTGGCCAAACCCGGCCGCCACCAGGTGTTCGGCGGGAATACCTTTCCCGATCAGGTATTTCACGATACTGATGGCGCGCGCGGAAGACAGTTCCCAGTTGGACGGAAATGCCTTGCGGATCGGCCTGCGATCCGTGTGTCCATCGACCCGCAGCACCCAGTCGATATCGTCCGGGATTTTCGCCGTGATTTCCTTGAGGGTCCGCGCCACGGTGGCGATGCCCCTGCGGCCCTGCTGGTCCAGGTCAGCCGACGCGGAAGAAAACAGTACTTCGGTGGGCAGGATGAAACGATCACCCTCGATACGCACGTCCGGATTGTCTTTCAGGGCCTCGCGCAGCTTGCCGAAAAACTCCGAACGGTAGCGCGCCAGTTCCTCGACCTTGTTCGCCATGGCCAGGTTCAGGCGCTGGCCCAGGTCTTCGATCTTCAGGTCCTTTTCCTGTGCGGCAGCTTCCGACGCTTCCAGCGCCTGGTTGAGTCGCGCCAGCTGTTCGTTCAGCGCCGCAATCCGGGTATCCAGGTCGGTGGCGCGGCGCTCCGCCTGGACACCCAGTTCTTTCTGTCTGGCCAGTTCTTCCCGGCCGGCTTCCAGCCCGGCGCGCAGCCGGGCACGGTCTGTCTCCAGGCCGGAGATGGTCTCACGCTGCTGCTGCAGGGCCTGTTCACCGGAGGTAATCGAAGCGCGGGCGAGTTCCAGTTCTCTGTCCAGTTTTTCGATGCTGTCCGCGCTATCCTGCGCCCGCAGGGTCAGCTCGCCCACCTGCGCCTGCAACGCATCACGCGCCTTGACGGTAAGTTCCAGCTCGCCGCTCAGCCTGGACAGGCGCTGTTGCAACGCCGCCTTGTCCCTGCGCTCCAGTGCCAGCACTTCGCTCAGGTCCGCCATCTGCCCGTGCAGGCGGTCCAGCGCGGCATCCCTTCCTACCAGCGCGTCTGATAACAGGAACTGCCCCACCGAGAACAGCAGCAGGACAAACATCACCACCATCAGCAGGGCGGCGAGCGCATCGACAAAACCCGGCCAGATATCGACCGTGCGGCGGCGGCGACTGGCAACCAGCATCTGCGCCCCCTACCCTGCCCGTTTCTTGCGCAGGCGTGAGCGCTCGTGGGTTTCTGCAGAAATTGCCCGGCCGATCAGGCGCAGCTCATCGCGGATCTCTTCCGCCATGTATTCACGCCCTATCTCAAGTTCTTCTGTTAACTTTTTGATATTCCTGGATAGATCCCTGACATGCTCATGCATGGAAGCGTCGATTTCACTGCGCGTGTCTACCAGCCTTTCCAGCGCCGGCACCAGTTCGTCCTGGCGCCTGGCAAGCGCCGTCACCACGCGCTGCTCTTCACGCGACAGATCGGTAAACGCCGCCAGTTCCCGACCGAGGTTCAGGATCTGGTCTCCCACCAGGTGGCGCTGGGCTTCGTCGCGCATGACATTGCGCTGCAGCTTGTCCAGCGTTTCCGCCGTCTGTTCCAGCATGGCGTGGATATAGGTGGGTTCGCTGAGTTCACGTTCGCCGATCATCTGCGAACCGCTCAGCCGGGTCACACCGGACAGCCAGTCTTCCAGCTCGTTGTAGAAGCGGTTCTGGGCGTGACCGGCCTGCAGATCGAGGAAACCCAGCACCAGGGAGCCGGCCAGGCCGAACAGGGACGAACTGAAGGCGGTGCCCATGCCGGACAGCGGCTGTTTCAGACCCTCCAGCAGGGAGCCGAACATCAGGCTGTTATCGCCACCCTGGCCGGCCAGCCCGCCAATCATGTCGCCGACCGCGCTCACCGTGATCAGCAGTCCCCAGAAAGTGCCCAGCAGGCCGAGAAAAATAAGCAGACCAATCATGTAACGCGACACGTCCCGCAACTCGTCGATGCGCAGGCGTACGCTGTCGAGCAGGGAACGCAGCGACACGGGGGAAAGGCTGATCAGGTCCTTGTCCTGCTGCCCCAGCGCCTTCGCCAGCGGCGCCAGCAGGCGCGGTTCAGCCGGGGCCGATCGCCAGAAGCGCTTGCGCTTGCCACGATAGTGATTGACCCATTCGACTTCGGGCGAGAGCATGCTGACCTGCCGGAAATTGATGCCGATGCCGGCCAGGAATACAGTGAGAATAATGGCGTTGAATACCGGGTTGGACAGGAACGCGTCCGACAGGGGTCCCACCAGCACTACCACCGTCAGGCCGACCAGGCCGAGAAACGGGATCATCCACATAAACACCCGGGTGGGCCGCGTCATAACATACCTCCTCACACTGCTGTCCCGTTAACCCGCCAACCACGTGACTGAAACATAAGCGGCAGGTACGTTTTGAGCCAGGTCGGGCTATCCGGACATGGAACCGGTATCACCCGGTCAGGACACGCAGAACCTGCCATCCCTGGCCGCTCGACTGCCGCATCCCTGCGGCAGACGGTCCTGACCGGGTGATACCGGTCCCATGTCCTCACCTGCAGGCTCGCTCCAACGTTAACGGGACAGCAGTGACCTCCTCATAACAAAAACCCGGTGCACGGGCACCCTGCCCACACGCCGGATTCGGCGCGCGAGAGTCTAGCATACGAAGCGGGCGGAAAGTGCAATGCAACACGGCCAAAGAGTCTTACCCGGGGTCCGGATAGATGCTACAGTAGCGCTGACACGCGGGTCTTTATCAAGTACCACGCACCTTTACGACCGGAATCGGAGAATCATTTTGACCGGGAAACCTGCCGGAGCCGGCCTGCTGGTCAGCGCTTTTCTGTTTACACTGCTACTGGCCGGCTGCGAATCAAATACCTATGTTGAACCCCCGCCGCCCGGAGTCACCGTGGCGCTGCCACTGATCGAGGATATCACCGATTACCTGGAATTCACGGGAACGCTGGTAGCCTCGGAAAAAGCCGAAGCCCGTGCCCGGGTATCGGGGATCCTGCAGAGCATGCATTTTGTCCCGGGCACCATGGTCAACGAAGGCGACCTGCTGTTTGTCATCGACCCGGCTGAATACGAAGCCGATCTGCAGGCCGCCCGGGCCGAACTGGCGGGCGCAAAATCCAGTTATGACCGGGCCCGGATCGAATACGGCCGGGCACAGACGCTTTTCAAAAAGAAAGCCGGCGCGGAATCGGACGTGGTGAAATGGCGCGTCGAAAAAGAGCTGGCCAGCGCGGACATCCTGCGCGCGGAAGCAAAGGTGGCGCGCGCGGAACTCAACCTGGGCTACACCCGGGTAACGGCGCCGCTGAGCGGGCGTGTTGGCCGCAACCTGGTCGACATCGGCAACCTGGTCGGAGAAGGTGAAGCGACTGTGCTGACGGAAGTCACCCTGTATGACCCCATATATGCCTATTTCAACCTCAATGAACGCGATTTGTTGCGGGTCATGAAAATCTACCGGGAAGCCGTCAAAGCCAGCGGCGTCGACCCGGACCAGGCCAGTGGCCGGGAGATCGACTTGCCGCTCTTCCTGGGCCTGGCGGACGAAGAAGGCTTCCCGCACGAAGGGGTTTTCGACTTCTCCGAGTCCGGCGTGGACCCGGAAACCGGCACCCTCCAGTTGCGCGGCAGTTTTGAGAACCCCGGCACAGTACCCGCCCTGCTGCCCGGCCTGTTTACCCGTATTCGCATGCCGCTCGGCGACCGGCCGGATATGCCGCTGGTGAGCGAACGGGCCATCGGTAATGACCAGGGCGGCACCTACCTGCTGGTGGTCAATTCCAAAGACATGGTAGAACGACGCACGGTCAAAACCGGCCAGCGCAAGGACGGCCTGATCGTGATCGAAGAGGGTCTGCGCAAGGACGACCGGGTCATCGTCAAGGGCATACAGCGCGCCCGGCCGGGCCGTAAGGTGACACCGCAAGCCGTGGAAATGGCCAGCCTTACCGCTTCCGCACTGAAACAGGCCGCAGAACAGGCCAAGCGGGACGCACAGGCCAAACGTTCCGAACCCGAAAAAGCCGGAACCGAGTAACGGGACCAGGAACCGAACGGCCATGTTTTCGAAATTCTTTATCGAACACCCGATCTTTGCCAGCGTCATATCCATCCTGATCCTGATTGCCGGCGGCATATCGGTGGGCGCGCTGCCCATCGCCCAGTTCCCGGAAATCACCCCGCCCACGGTCGAGGTAAAAGCGACCTACCCGGGCGCTAATGCGGCCGTGGTGTCCGAAACCGTTGCCGCGCCGATCGAGCAGGAAGTGATCGGCGTCGAAAACATGATCTACATGTCCTCGGTCAGCGCCAGCGACGGCTCCTACACCCTGACGGTGACGTTCGAGGTCGGTACCGACCTGGACATGGCCAACATCCTGGTACAGAACCGTGTCACCCTGGCCGAGCCGAAGCTGCCGAAAGAAGTCACCCAGCAGGGCGTGAACACCAAGAAGAAATCGCCCAATATCATTCTCATCGCTTCCCTGTTTTCACCCGATGAACGTTTCGACGAGCTCTACATGAGCAACTACGCGACGCTCAACATCAAGGATACGCTGAGCCGTATCCCGGGCGTGGGCGACGTCGGCATCTATCCTGAAAGCGACTACAGCATGCGCATCTGGCTGGACCCGGAACAGCTCAAATCCCGCCGCATGACCACCGATGAAGTGATCGCGGCGATTCGCGAACAGAACGTCCAGGTCGCCGCGGGACAGATCGGCCGGCCACCGGCTCCCGAAGGACAGAATTTCCAGTACACCGTCAACGTGCTCGGCCGACTGTCGGACGTCGAACAGTTCGAAGACATCATTGTAAAAACCGGCGCAGGCGGTCGTATCACACGCCTGAAAGATGTTGCCCGCGTCGAGCTGGGCGCCAAGGTCTACGACATTACCTCGCGCCTGAACGGCGCGTCATCCGCCAGTATCGCCGTCTACCAGTTGCCGGGCTCCAATGCCCTGGACGTATCGAAACGGGTACGCGCCGCGATGCAGGAAATGAGCGCGTTCTTCCCGGAAGGGCTGGAGTACTCCATTCCCTATGACACCACCATGTTCGTCGACGCCTCCATCAAGCAGGTATTCATCACCCTGATCGAAGCCACGGCACTGGTAGCCCTGGTGCTGTTCCTGTTTCTGCAGGACTGGCGCGCCACGCTGATCCCCTCGGTGACTATCCCGGTGTCGCTGGTCGGTACGCTCGCCGTCATGCTGGCCATCGGTTTTTCACTGAACATGCTGACCCTGTTCGGCCTGGTGCTGGCTATTGGTATCGTGGTCGATGACGCCATCGTGGTCATCGAGGCCACCGTTGCGCATATGGAACGCGGCATGGACAGAAAGGCGGCCGCCATCCAGGCCATGGGCGAAGTATCCGGGCCGGTAGTGGCCACCACGCTGGTGCTGCTGGCGGTATTCGTGCCCGCGGCCTTCATGCCCGGCATTACCGGCGAACTGTACCGGCAGTTCGCGCTGACCATCGCGGTCGCCACCATTTTCAGTTCCATCAATGCCCTGACCCTCAGCCCGGCACTGGCGGCCATGTTGCTGCGCCTGCCGCCAGAAAACAAAAACGCGTTTTTCCGCGGTTTCGACCGTTTTTTCAGCCGCGCTGAAAACGGCTACACTGGCCTGGTCAAAACCCTGCTGCGACGCACTGGCATCATGCTGGTACTGGCGCTTGGACTGGCTGTCCTGACCGGCTGGCAGTTCACGCGCTTACCCACCGGCTTTCTGCCGACTGAAGACCAGGGCTACATGCTGGTGCATGTGCAGCTTCCCGATGCCGCTTCCCAGGAGCGTACCAACGAAGTGCTGGACCGCATCGACGCCACCGTTGCCGGCACGCCGGGCGTCGCGGACTGGGTAATCTTCGGCGGCTTCAACCTGATTGACGGTACGGCCTCTTCCAATACGGCGATCGTGTTTATCACGCTGACGCCCTGGGAGGAAAGAAATGAACCTGAACTGAAGCAGGAAGCCATCCTCGCCAACCTGCAGGGAAAATTCAACCGCATCCAGGAATCCATCATCTATACGTTCCTGCCACCGGCCATTCCCGGGCTGGGTGTCGCCGGCGGCTTTCAGTTCCAGCTGGAAGACCGTGGCGGCATCGGCCTGCAGGAACTGAATACCATGCTGCAGGAAATCCTTCAGGACGGTAATGCCCAAAGCGGGCTGGCCGGCCTGAACTCCACCTTCAGTATCAGCGTGCCGCAGCTGTTTGCCTCGGTCGACCGCACCAGGGCGAAAACCCTGGATATTCCGCTGGACCAGGTATTCGGGACGTTGCAGGCCTACCTGGGTTCGGCCTACGTCAACGACTTCAACAAGTTCGGGCGCACCTGGCAGGTTACCGTACAGGCAGACAACCGTTTCCGTATCGAGCCTGAAGACATCCGCAAACTGGAAGTCCGCAACACGGATGGCGAAATGGTGCCGCTGGGGACGCTGATCCATGTAGACCAGACCGTGGGACCGCAAACCATCCTGCGCTACAACCTCTACCCGACCGCTTCCATTACCGGCGCCGCGGCCCCCGGTTACAGTTCCGGCGAGGCGCTCAATCTCATGGAACAGATGGCGCGCGAGAAGTTGCCGACCAGCATGGGGTTTGAATGGACCGGCATGTCCTACCAGGAAAAGAAAGTCGGCTCTGAAGCCATCCTGATTTTCGCGCTGGCCATCGTACTGGTGTTCCTCGTGCTGTCCGCCCAGTACGAGAGCTGGACCAGTCCGGCAGCCGTCATCATGGTGGTACCGCTGGCCGTGCTCGGTACCGTGGTGGCGGTGATGATGAAAGGCACCGACAACAACGTCTATACCCAGATCGGTATTACGCTGCTGATCGGTCTCGCCAGCAAGAATGCCATCCTGATCGTCGAATTCGCCATGCAGGAACGGGAAAAGGGCAAAAGCCTGGTTGATGCTGCCCTGGACGCGTGCAGGTTGCGCTTCCGCCCTATCCTGATGACGGCTATATCCTCCATCGCCGGTTTCATGCCACTGGTAGTGGCCGTCGGCGCCGGCGCCGCCAGCCAGCAGGCCATTGGTACTGCCGTGGTCGGCGGCATGATCGCGGCCACCGTCATGTCACTGACCTTTACTCCGGTGTTCTACCTGGTGATGAAACGCCTCGGCGAGCGCGGCAAGCAATCCGGCCAGGACAGCAAGGTGCCGGGCCCGGGAGAAACCACGGGGCAGGCGTGAAGCGCTCCTGTCGTAATCTCCTGCTTGCCACCCTCTTCGCAGCACTTGCTTACGGCTTCTGGCTCAGCCCGCATTTCAAAATCATCGCCGCCGGGGTAGCCATCTTCCTGCTCGGCATGTTCGCGCTGGAACAGGGTTTCAAGGCCTTCAGTGGCGGCATCCTGGAAGAGTTTCTCAAAAAGACCACCGGCACGATCGCCAGGAGCCTGTCGTTCGGTATCGTCTCTACCACGCTGATGCAATCCAGTTCACTGGTCTCGGTAATCACCATCTCCTTCCTGAGCGCGGAGCTCATCACGCTGACACAGGGGATCGGCATCATATTCGGCGCCAATCTCGGCACCACCACCGGTGCCTGGCTGGTGGCCGGCCTGGGACTCAAGGTCGATATCGCCGCCTACGCCATGCCCATGCTGGTCTTCGGCGTGATCATGATTTTCCAGAAAGACCATGCGCGCCTGCAGGGTGCCGGCTGGACCCTGGTCGGGCTGGGTTTCCTGTTCCTCGGCATCGCCTATATGAAGGAAGGGTTTGAAACCATTGGCAGTCACCTCGACCTGTCGCGCTATGCCATCAGCGGCTTGCGGGGACTGCTGGTCTACACCCTGATCGGCATTGCCGCCACCGTGGTGATGCAATCCAGCCACGCCACCCTGATCCTGACCATCACGGCCCTCTCGGCCGGCCAGATCAGCTACGAAAATGCACTGGCACTGGCCATTGGATCCAACGTCGGCACCACCGTGACGGCCATGCTCGGCGCCATCAGCGCCAGCGTATCCGGCAAACGGCTGGCCATTGCCCATTTCATCTTCAACATCGTGACCGGCATCATTGCCATCATCTTCATCCGGCAGTTTGAATTCGCGGTTGACGGGCTGGGCCGGCTGGCCGGCATGGCGGCGGACAATCACACCCTCAGGTTTGCACTGTTCCACACCCTGTTCAACCTGACCGGCGTGATACTCATGCTGCCCTTTATCAACAGGCTGGTGGTACTGCTGGAGAACCTGCTGCACGAAAAAGTCGAGCCAGTGGAAACCACGCAGGTACGCTTCCTGAACCGCTCGGCCCTGGAATTTCCCGATACAGCCCTCGAGGTCATCTCCAGGGAAACCGGGCACCTGGCCAACAACGCCTTTGAAATCCTCGCGCACGGCCTGAACCTGCACCGCGCGGATATCACCTCAAACGTCGACATCAATGCCCTGCTGGCCCGTTGCACGGACACCATGACCATCGATGTCGATGACCTCTACCAGCGCAAGGTAAAACCACTGTACAGCGCCATTATCGAATTCTCGACGCAGGCCGAACAGCACATGGATGCCGATCAGCTGGAGCGTCTCAACCACCTGAAGCAGGCCAACTGGCGGATCGTAACCGCCATCAAGCATATCAAGGAAATACAGCCCAATATCGACCGCTACATGTGCTCGGACAACCAGTACATTCGCCGCGAATACAACGCTATCCGCCTGAATATCGCCATCCTGCTGCGAACCCTGTTCACCATGGAGGAACAGGAAAGTCCGGCGCGGAAGATCGAACAGCTGAAAAGAATACGGCTGGAGATGGAAACCCGGGATATCGTTGCCAACGGCACCCTGGACAAGCTGATCCGCGAGCAACGGATCACCTCCAATATGGCGACGTCCCTGATGAATGACAGCGCGTATGCCTACGACCTGCAGCGCAACCTGGTCGCCGCGGCGGAGATCATCTTCACCAACCTGTATTCACAGGAAAAGGAACTGTCGCTGACGGAGGAGGATGTCGAAAACGATATGCAGGGGAAACGGGACGAAATCCAGGCCCGGCTCGGGCACGAGTCGGACCAGATCGATCATATCAGCGCCGGCCATAATCACTAGCCCGCATTTCTCAGCGGGTTCCGTAGCGAGGCGGTGGCAGGTCGTGTGATAAGCGGCGTTCGCGACCGAGGGCCGCGCAGGCATAGTCGACACTATGTCGAGCAGCCCGACCGAGTGAGCGCCGCTTA
>JALSRZ010000017.1 GCA_026984515.1 Thiohalobacter sp.
TAAGTATTTTTTAAGGCTGTTGAAAAAGTCTCTGGCGAGTGCGAGACAAGGCAAAAAGCGGCGAAAAAGCGCAGTTTACCGGTTGTAAATGAGCATTTTGAGCCGCTTTTCAACGCCGGATCGTGTCGCCAGAGGGTTTTTCAACAGCCTGTTAAAGCTCGTCCAGGATACGATTTCGGTGCTGGTGGTACTCATCACTGGAAATAACACCGTCGCGGTACAGTTTTTCCAGTTTTTTCAGACGTTGCTCCATCGTTTCGGAAATCACGGGTTGTTTGCTCCCGGCCGGGTCCGGCGCCGGTTTTTCTTCACTACAGGTGAGGGTCACATCGATGTCGGCTGCGGGGGTTTCAGGGGATACGGGGACTGCGTACTCATCGCAGCCGTTTTTCTCGATGCTCAGCGTACCACTCACCCGGTAGACGATGCCGTAGTCCTCGGCCTGCACCCACTTGCGCGGAAAGCGCTTGTCAATATTGACTTGCAGGGGCGTTTTCCCAAGGACGTTGCCGTTGGCCCGGACCGTGGCTCCGGGGGGAATGGAGGTGACGGTAATGATACGGCCCTGTTCGCCCGGGTCCGAATCAAACGGACTGGTGCTGCAGGCCTGCAGCAGGCTAAGCGCAATGAGCAGTGACACTGGCATACGCAAGCGTACAAGCACAGCACTGTTATCCTGTTTCAATGTTTTCTCCTGTGAGCAACCGGTTCGCAAGTTAACCGACACGCCTGTCCGGGGCCGTCAGCGGCAAGGGAAATGGTAACACCGGATTGCGCAATAAACGCATGGCAGTCACAATTCAAGCGATATACGCGTTTGCCGCCGTGGCAGGGCTACCCGGGGCCAACTGCGCAGCCGGCCAGCCTGCGAACAGGTGATCTCCAGGGCCATACCGTTGATTTTACGTTACCCGTTGAAAATTGCCCCCTGTAATTTAAACTGCCGGACAGGCCGGCACCAAAAGGGAGGCAAGCTGCCATGGAAACCATCTTCGACACTCCACCGGTCTCAGTAAGAAATGACCTGAAAGCCCTGAGCACCTCGCTGGACAGGACGGTCCCGAAGAAAAAGCGCTCCAATATCCTCATCGCCACCTGGAATATCCGCAAGTTCGGCAACCTGACCCGTCAGTGGCTGCCGGGCGGCAGGTATTCACCGAAGCGTGACCTGCGCGCCCTGCGTTCGATTGTTGAAATCCTGTCCCGCTTCGATGTCATCGCGGTCCAGGAAGTGACCGGCAACCTGCGCGCGCTGCGCGATACCATGAAATACCTCGGCGACAGGTGGTCCTTCCTGATGACCGATATCACGCGCGGCGATGCAGGCAACTACGAACGCCTGGCCTTTATTTTCAACAATACCCGGGTACAGACGTCCGGGCTTGCCTGTGAAGTCGTGGTCCCGCCCGACCTGCATGCGGTGAAGCGCTCCATTTTCATCGGGGAGGGAGATAATCCCATGCTGGAAAAATTCTACGACCAGATCGCCTGGTTCACTTCGGCATCCGGGAAATCCCGCCTGAGCATGGAATACCTCCAGGGTGGCGGGTTTGATTTTCTACCCTTTGTCTATACCGACCAGGGACTTTCAAAAAACTCCCTGTCACACCGGATTTCCGACCATTATCCGCTCTGGGTCGAATTCAGGCGCGCTCGTGAAAAGGTTTTCAGGCAGTAGAAATTTCGGCTCGCTGTCCCTATATTACGGTCAGAAATACTTCAGTCGCAAACCAGCAGAAAGGAACGTGCGCACCCGGCATGCTTGAACTCAACGAATCGAATTTTGAACCGGCGGTTGTGCAAAAATCACACGAGGTGCCGGTACTGGTGGATTTCTGGGCCGACTGGTGTGCGCCCTGCAAAATGATTGCGCCGGTCCTGGAGCAGCTGGCCAATGACTACGGCGAGCGCTTACAGATCGGCAAGGTAAACACCGACCAGGAGCGCCACCTGGCCGAACAGCACGGCATCCGCAGCCTGCCCACCCTGCGCCTGTACCGCAATGGCGAAGTGGTTGAGGAAGTGCTCGGCGCACAACCCGAATCCGTCCTGCGCAAGCTGATCGATGCCCACCTGGTGCGCACTTCGGACAGCCACCTGGAACAGGCACTGGCGCTGGCTGCCGCAGGTGACCACAGCAAGGCCGTACAGATACTGGAAACCGCCATTGCCGAAGACCCTGATAACCCCCACCTGCCGTTACCACTGGTGCGGCTGTATATACAGGAGCGGCAAGCGGACAAGGCCGCCTCGCTGCTGGACAGCCTGCCACGTGAACTGCGCGACAGCGACGAGGGCCGGAGCCTCAAGCTGCTGATGGAGTTTGCAAGCACGGCGGCCCAGGCGCCCGACCCCGCAACCCTGGAACAGGCGCTCGCCAGCCAGCCGGACGATGCCGAGGCACGCTACCGGCTGGCTGCGCTGCAGCTTGTGGACGGTGACTACGATGCCGCGCTGGAAAATTTCATGGAGTTGCTGCAAAAGCACCGCAACTTCGGCGATGGCGCGGCCCAGCGTGGCCTGCTGGCGGTATTTTCAATGCTCGGTGAAGCGGATGAACGCGTCGCTACCTACCGTCGCAGGATGTTTGCCCTGCTGCACTAGACCGCATTTCTCACCGGGTTCCGTAGCGAGCAAAGCGCGGTGATGACGAAATAATGGCGCAGCGATTGCCCTGCAGAGGCCCACGCCTGTGCTAAGCGCTTGATACAACAGCCACTGCTTCTTTTCCCGCCACGTTGGCATCAGCCTTGCTTTACTTGTGTTGCGCGGTAATCTTCTGTGGCATGAGTCCGGCGAACATTGGACCCATATTTTCCGAGCCATACCGGGCGGTTGCTGACACGGTGTGCAGATCCGCATGACGGAACTCCTGAAGTGTCACTCGGCCCATACAGGTGAATTGAAGCGGTACAAGTACTCGGACTCATGCCAGAGAGGATTGGCGGGCCAGGAATACAGGACGCAGCGCATGCTGAATTTTCTTAAACTTGTTTTGGCGGTTGCGGCATTATCCGTTCTGGCCGCATGCTGCGCATTACCGGATGCCCCGGGACCCGTAGGCATTCCCCTGTGCCTGGAATCAGGAGCACCTACAACGGCTGTACCCGGTAATCCGCGCCCAGGCAGTATTCATCTCCCGGGTTGATCTCAACCACCTCCGTGGCAGCATTGGCCGTTTCCACACAGACGAAGTGCCGGTAATCATCGTCGTCGAGATCTCCCATGTTCGCAGCCAGCTCCGCCCACGGGTTCCAGACCACAGCGGTGCGACTGCCGGTGGCGCTAACCTGAATACGCCTGCCCAGTGAAGCATCATCGATGACCAGCGCAGGCGGCACATCCAGGTAAACGCGATCGACCTCTGCGTCGAAGCGGACCACTCCCGCCTGGGTCCTGTGGCGGCCGTCGCCGGCCTTGTCCAGGTAGTCCCTGCCGTCCAGGCCCGACACCTGCACCTCGCCGATGTCCCCGACACGAAAATAGCTGTGCAGCGCCTGGGTCAGGGTATACGGCCGGTCGCCGGTGTTCCGGCTGCACAGCTCCACCTGGAGACCGTCCCCGACCGTCACCTGCAACAGGAGCTCAAAGGCAGCAGGCCAGATGCTGCGCGTTGCCGAAGAGTCCGCCAGGCCCAGCGTAATCCGGGTATCGCCGTCGGTCAGTGCCTCTGTTTTGTGTACTTCCCATGGCCGGTTGCGCACAAACCCGTGTGCGGGACGACCACGCTGTTCCGGGTCCGGACCAAACCAGGGCCAGCAGACCGGGATGCCACCCTTGATCGCTTTTCCCGACTGAAAATACGCCGCATCGCTGACAAACAAAAGATCCTGCGCCTGCCCCGCCGGCTGGAAAGAAAGCACCTGGCCGGCGTAGGTGGAAACCAGGGCGCGGGCCTTGCCGTTGTCGATGCCGGCCATGGGGAACCCACCCCTCCCGGCCACGAATTCGAGCTGGCCCGGGATGGCATAGGTATCATTCAGTCGGGAAAGGCACATACCGCTCGCTGGTCATCTCAATGTTACCTCGTCTAAATGTGTATTCAGGGCGTTACAGCACACTAGGAGCCTGTCGGGTTTAGGAACAATCTACTGCGCTGGCGGGAGAACGGCCCGGATTCCCGCAATTTTTCGTTGCGTAGGTCCACTATGCGCCTCAAAATTGCGAAAATCCGGACTCGCTCTCACACCATGCTCGCTACGATTGCCTAAACCCGACAGGCTCCTAGCCTACCTGAAATGCTTCACGCTGTTGAGTGCCTTGTTCCTGCGGCGTGCGACTTGACATACCCATGCCCGGCTCCTAGCCTCGAACCGGTAACTACCCGTCCCACCGGATACGCTACCGGTCGATGCACAACTGGCGTCGATCCACCGGGCCCGGGGCTGCGGAGATGATAACAACATGTTCAAACTGTCTTTACTCCAGGACGGGAGCGTATTCGAGTACACGCTGGGCGCCGGCGAGTTACTGATCGGGCGTCAGCCGGACTGTGATATCCAGCTGGAATACTCGGAAGTGTCCCGGCATCACGCCCGGCTGCGGATGACAGACGGCGCGTACCGGGTTGAAGACCTCGACAGCTCGAACGGCACCCTGGTCAACGGCAGCCTGATCCAGGCGCCCACCCGCCTGAAGGACGGTGACCGGCTCAGCCTGGGCAGCGTGGAACTCCGCTACCACCAGATACTGAACCCGGCAGCGCCGGATGAAGCAAAGACCCGGACCGTCCTGTCGACACAGATCCACACCATTGCCGCCCGGCACACGGAAAGCACCTTCGATAACCGCTCCGGGGAAAAACTACGTGCCGTGTTGAGCATCAGCCGCAGCCTGGCCGAAAGCAACGGCCTGGACAGTCATCTGCCGATCATCCTGGACAGCCTGTTCGATATTTTCCCCGCAGCAGATCGTGGCGCGGTGGTGCTCCGGGACCCCGGGTCGGACCGGTTCCAGGTTCATCTGGCCAAAGAACGGGACAGCAGCGAACTGAACGAACCACACGTCAGTGCCACGGTGCTCGGCCGGGTCTTTACCGAAAAAATCGGCATCCTTTCCGCCGATGCCTGTTCGGATGCGCGCTTCGATGCCAGCAAGTCCGTGGTGAACTTTAATATCCGCTCGGTGATGTGCGCACCCCTGCTCGGCCTGGAAGGTGAAGCCATCGGCGCCATCAGCCTGGATACCCGCAATGCCGCGGCGCGCTTCTCCGTGGAAGACCTGGAAGTGCTCACCATCGTCGCCGGCCAGGCTGCGCTCTCCTGGGAAAATGCACGCCTGGTAGCCGCAAGAATGGAACAGGAAAAACAGGTGCGTGACCTGGAGATGGCGCGACGCATCCAGCAGGCGCTGTTGCCCCCGGCCATGCCACAGCTGCCGGGGTACGGGTTCTTTGCCGCCTA
>JALSRZ010000018.1 GCA_026984515.1 Thiohalobacter sp.
GAAGCGACACAATCCAGCAGTTAGGAGGCCCGGTCCTTGCCTTGTCCTGTTGGTCGCCAGTGTGGTCAGCGTGGTCAGCGTGGCAGAGGAGGCCGATGACGAAGCCCTGTCCGAAGCGCTGCTTGAGTTTCTCGCGGATAGTGAGGAGCTGCAGGGTGAGATACTGGACCCGCTGGATTATGAACGCCCGCAGTGGCAGGTGCCGGACCAGGAAACAGAGAAGACGGATGAATAATTTCATGCGAATGCTGATGGTAGTATTGCTTGCGCTGGTCGTTGCGCCGGTGATGGTGCTTGCCGATGAAGGGGTAGCCTGGGATGCGCTCTCCGGCCAGGAACAGAAACTGCTCGGTAGCTTTCGGGAGCGCTGGAATCAGCTGCCGGCTGAACGTCAGCAGAAGTTGCGCAAGGGGGCCAGGCGCTGGTCACAGATGACGCCCGAACAACGGGAACGAACCCGGCAGCGCCTGAAGCGCTGGCAGTCCCTGTCTCCCGGGCAGCGTGAGAAACTGCGTCAGCGCCAGCAGCATTTCCGGCAGTTGCCGCCCGAGCAGCAGGAGCGCCTGCGTCAGCGCCGGGAATGGTTTCGCCAGCTGCCGCCGGAAAGGCGTAAAGCCCTGCGCGAAAAATGGAAAACCATGTCGCCCGAACAACGCAAGGCTTTCCGGAAGAAGCACAGACCGTTACGGCAGTAGCCTCGCTGCGATGCGTCAGGCTTAACCCTGCGGGTATATTGTGTGGTATAGATATACCAGACTAATGGTTTGTGAAGGTAAGTGGTATGTCCGGGGAAAAGAAGCTGGATCGAAAAACGTATGAAAAGGCCCTGTTTGAGCTGCAGCTGGAGCTCGTCAAGCTGCAGGAGTGGGTGAGAAACGAAGGCCTCAAGGTTGTGGTCATATTTGAAGGTCGTGATGCAGCCGGCAAGGGCGGTGTCATCAAGCGTATCACCCAGCACCTGAACCCTCGCGTGTGCCGCACCGTAGCGCTTCCTGCACCTACCGAACGCGAGAAAAGCCAGTGGTATTTCCAGCGCTATATCGCGCACTTACCGGCGGCGGGGGAAATCGTGCTGTTCGATCGCAGCTGGTACAACCGGGCCGGGGTCGAGCGGGTAATGGGTTTCTGCACCGATGAGGAATACGAGGAGTTTTTACGTTCCTGCCCCGAATTTGAACGCATGCTGGTGCGTTCCGGCATTATCCTGATCAAGTACTGGTTCTCCATATCCGACGAGGAACAGGAACGCCGTTTCCAGAGTCGTCTCAGGGAGCCGCACAAGCGCTGGAAACTGTCCCCGATCGATATCGAGTCCCGTTCGCGCTGGGTAGAGTATTCCAGGGCCAAGGACCATATGTTCGCCTATACGGACATCAAGCAGGCACCCTGGTATGTGGTGAACTCGGATGTAAAAAAACATGCCCGCCTGAACTGTATTGCCCACCTCATCAGTTTGATTCCCTACCAGGATCTGACACCGGAAGCGATTGAATTACCGGAGCGTAAGGAGGGTGGTGGCTATATCAGGCCACCCATGTCGGATCAGACCTTTGTACCGGAAATCTATCCCTGAACTGCGGCTGCCGGCAAGCAGGCTGATCTGGGTCAATACCTCGCCGGACAGGGGCTGGTACACTTGTCAGGCAGTCCCGTCCAGCCACTGCCCCGCTTGCCTGCCACGCGGGGCATCAATACGCGTACAGGTGTCCACATGATTGAAAACCAGCCAGATTCGGAGTCCCCGCAACTCGAGGTCGTGCCCGACAATATCGAACCGCTGCCGGCAATGCGGGATAACCGGCTCCGGCAGGCCGGCCTGCAACAGGAACTGGAGCAGGAGGTGAATGCGCTGGAGCGAGAGCTGGAAACCGAACCGGAAGCGCAGGAAATGAGCCTCAAGGCAATGAAGAAGAAAGCGTTACGCCGTTTTCTGCGTGAGGAAGAACTCAAACCGTTCCAGGCCGAGCTGATCAGGATGCAGCAGCACCTGGAAAAAAGCGGTACCCGCATGATTATCCTGTTCGAGGGCCGGGATGCCGCGGGCAAGGGCGGGACCATTCGTCGTGTTACCCGCTACATGAACGAAAAGCATTACCGCGTGGTGGCGCTGGCAAAACCGACCGAGCACGAGAAGACCCAGTGGTATTTCCAGAAGTATATCCAGCAGTTTCCGCGCGGTGGCGAAGTCGTGTTGTTTGATCGCAGCTGGTACAACCGGGCAATGGTGGAACCGGTATTCGGTTTTTGCAGCGACAAGGAATACAAGAATTTCATGCGCGGCGTAAGCGGGTTTGAAAAGGACCTGGTGCGCCAGGGGACGATTCTCATCAAACTCTATTTCAGTGTCACCAAGGAAGAACAGGACCGGCGTTTCGAACGGCGCAAGACGGATCCGCTGCGCCAGTGGAAACTGAGCGAGGTGGACCTGCAGGCCCAGGAGCGGTGGGATGATTTCACCAATGTGAAATACGAGATGCTCAAGAAGACCCATACTACGCACGCGCCCTGGAAGATCATCCGCTCCAACGACAAACACCAGGCCCGGCTGAACGCCATGAAGGTGATTCTGAATTCCGTTCCCTACCAGCGCCTCGACGAGGAGCTGGATTTTGTCCCCGACCCGAATATCGTGATCTCCGGGGCCCGGGAGCTGGAAAAAATGGAGGCGCAGCGCCTGCGCAGCGGGAAGTTCCTGGCCTGAGGTGCTCGCAGCAGGAAACCGGGACGAAATGCAGGTTAGAGCTGCTTGGCTTCCGCGATCAGTTTGCCGGCGACATCCTGTCCGTCACCGTACAGCATGCGCGTGTTGTCCAGGAAGAACAGCGCGTTTTCAACACCCGAGAATCCCTTGCCCTTGCCGCGTTTGACGACAATGACGTTCTGCGCCTTGTCGACGTCCAGGATGGGCATGCCGTAGATGGGGCTGTCCGGGTTGGTGCGCGCGACCGGGTTTACCACGTCATTGGCGCCGATGACCAGCGCGACATCGGCCTGCGGAAACTCGTTGTTGATTTCTTCCAGGTCGTAGATCTTGTCATAGGGTACACCGGCTTCGGCCAGCAGTACGTTCATGTGTCCCGGCATACGGCCGGCAACCGGGTGGATGGCGAACTTCACGGTGACACCGCGGCTTTCCAGTAACTGGGCGAACTCCCACACCTTGTGCTGGGCCTGGGCTACCGCCATGCCGTACCCCGGTACAATGATCACCTTGTCGGCATAGGCCATCATGACCGCCGCATCGGTGGCGTCGATCTCCTTCATGACGCCGCCTGCATCCTGCTGTTCCGCATCGGCACCGCCACCGGAACCGAAGCCGGAGAACAGTACATTGGATATCGGCCGGTTCATGGCTTTTGCCATCAGCTGGGTCAGCAGGGTACCGGCCGAACCGACCACGGTGCCGGCGATGATCATGGCGGCGTTGCCCAGCACGAAACCTTCGAACGCTACCGCCAGGCCGGTGAGGGCGTTGTACAGGGAGATCACCACCGGCATGTCAGCACCGCCGATGGGCAGTGTCATCATGACGCCGAACAGCAGCGTCAGGCCGAAAAATACCAGGATGCTGAAGCTGGAAGGGTGATCTGCGCCCATTAACAGGAAACCGAAAATCAGCACGCCGGCAAATACCAGCAGGTTGAACAGTTGCTGGCTCTTGAATACCAGCGAGCGCTTCATGAGGCCCTGCAGTTTGGCAAAAGCAATCATGGAGCCGGAGAACGCGACGGATCCGATCATGGCTCCGATCACGGCCAGCACCTGGAAGGTGCGCGAATAGAATTCGCCACCCATCAGTTCCACTGCAGCGATGGCTGCTGCCGCGCCACCACCCATGCCGTTATAGATGGCGATCATCTGCGGCATGTCGGTCATGGCCACTTTTTTACCGGTGTACCAGGCCAGGCCGCCGCCGATAGCGAGTGCCAGGATTATCCAGCCGAAGTTGTGCAGGCCCGGTGTCATGAAGGTGACCAGGGTAGCGACCACCATACCGGCGCCGGCCCAGACGATGCCGCCGCGCGCGGTCACCGGCGAACTCATGCGCTTCAGGCCCAGTATGAACAGCGCGGCTGCCAGGAAATAACTGGTATTGATAAGCAGGCCCATCTATTTGGCCTCCTTGCTGCTCTTGAACATTTCCAGCATGCGCTCGGTGACCACGTAGCCGCCTACTGCGTTGCCGGCGCCCAGCAGCACACCGATAAAGCCGACCAGTACCTCCATGTCCGTTTCGGCGTGTCCCAGCGCGACCATCGCACCGACCAGCACGATACCGTGCACGAAGTTGGAACCGGACATCAGCGGGGTATGCAGAATAACCGGTACCCGGGAAATGACTTCGTAACCGGTAAAGCCGGCCAGCATGAATATGTACAGCGCAGTGAAACCTTCGATCATGATGCTGATCCCTCGACCTGTTCGCGGGTCGCCGCGTGTCTGATTGCTCCGTCCCGGGTCAGGGTGCTGTCGGCAATGACTTCATCGTCCCAGTCCGGTTTGAATTCGCCGTCCTCGATCATGGGGGTGAGGAAGTTGAGCAGGTTACGGGCATACATCTCGGATGCGTGTACCGGCAGCTCGCTGGGTACATTCAGCGGGCCGTAGACAATGACATCCTGGTGAATGACCGGTTTGCCCGCCTCGGTAAGCTCACAGTTGCCGCCGCCTTCCGCGGCCAGATCGATAATGACTGCACCCGGTTTCATCTCTTCGACGATGGTCCTGCTGATGATCTTCGGTGACGGCCGGCCGGGAATGGCCGCCGTGGTGACGACCACATCGGCTGCGGCGATGTGTTTTTCCAGCACGCCCTGTTGCTGCTGTTTCTCTGCCTCGGTCAGCTCGCGGGCATACCCTCCTGCGCCGTCGGCGGAAACGCCGGTATCGACGAATTTCGCGCCCAGCGATTCGACCTGTTCACGGGTGGCGCCGCGTACGTCGTAGCCTTCGACCATGGCGCCCAGCCGTTTGGCTGTAGCGATGGCCTGCAGGCCGGCAACCCCGGCACCGATGACCAGTACCTTGGCCGGACGGATGGTGCCGGCCGCGGTGGTCAGCATGGGAAAGAATCCACCGTAGCGGTTAGCGGCCATCAGTACCGCCTTGTAGCCCGCAATCGAGGCCTGGGAAGACAACACGTCCATGCTCTGGGCGCGGGAGATGCGGGGCACCAGTTCCATGCCAAAAGCGAGTATTTTGCGGTCGCGCAACAGCCGTACCCGTTCCGGGTAGCGGTAGGGCTGCATCATGCCGGCGATGGTAGCGCCTTCCCGGATCTGTTCGATTTCGGCTTCCGTGGGCGGCTGGATCTTGAGGATCAGGTCAGCCTGCCGGTACAACTCGCCTGCACTGCCGACGACCGTAACCTGCTCGTAGCTGCTATCCG
>JALSRZ010000019.1 GCA_026984515.1 Thiohalobacter sp.
AATGGTGCGCCGGCTGAAGCAGGAACATGCCTCGTTGACGCAGTTATGGGAAATCCTGCTGGAAGATCTTGGCAAACCGGCTGCCCTGACTAAGAACCCGGAGTTTGAAGCACACGTGGAACAGTTCTGCTCCGCTTACCGGGCGCATATCGATTTTGAAAACAGGGAACTGCTGGACATGGCGCAGCACATTCTCAGCCAGCGACAGCTCGAAGAGATGGGCCGTGCCATGGCACGGCGCCGCAGTGCAGGACGTTAGCGACGCCTGGCTACGCCGGCCAGGCCCAGCAGGCCGGAAGCGAACAGCCACACGGCCGCAGGCACCGGTACGACGTTGACATCCGCATTGCGG
Source organism: Thiohalobacter sp. (assembly GCA_026984515.1). GTDB lineage: Bacteria > Pseudomonadota > Gammaproteobacteria > DSM-19610 > DSM-19610 > Thiogranum. Next base: position 353 of record JALSRZ010000019.1, read on the forward strand.
ATATAGAATTGATTACTAAATCCTGCCGCTACCGGCCTGAAATCAATGACACCCGCCCCGCCACCGTTCAGCGTAACCAGCCCATTGACGTCCGTGGTACCCGTCATCCAGGGACCCGCGTCCAGGCGATACAGGAAATCACGGTTGCCATAGTCGAAATGATCGGCGTCACCCAGTTCCAGCGTAAACTGGCCAACGGCCAGGTTGAATCCCCAGGAAAGAGTTTCACCGTTCGTGCCGTCGATACTGACATTGTCGTCCGACGAGGGGACGCACTGGTTACCGGAATCCAGGTTGGTGCAAACTCCCATACCACCGATAATCCCGTTGAACACGCCGTCCATGTACACGTGACTATCGAGCATCCCGGGGCTTTCAAATGCAGTGGCCGTCAGCGTAAGACCGCTATCGGTGAGCTGAAAGGGGGAGGCATTGGTGAAACCCTGCTCACCGTTGGCAGTAACCCATCCCTGAAAGTCAAACAACGCCGCATTGGCCACCGCGGGCAAGGTCAACACCATGCCCAGCCAGGCACCGGTCAGTTTTTTGTTCATGCACTCCTCCGTTCGCGTCCTGCTTGTTTTGTTGCAAGGACTGACCTGTTTGTAGTCAGCCCAACTTGCTGAACAGTAAAGCAAAATCCGCGCCATATTATTTTTTTATAAAAAAACAGCCGGTTACCGAAATACCTCTTCCCACGCAACAACACCAGTGTAAGGTTTGCCATAAAGAATTCTGGTATTCCTTACAGGTGCCATAAAAATGCCGCCTATTTTCAAGATCTTGCGCCAACCCTCTGCGACTGGGCCGCGTCGACTTCCTCCACTCGCCGGAGGTGACCTTCCAGCAAGCGCAGACCGTGCTGCAAGGCTCCGCGGTTGCGCTCGACCAGCGCCTTGCCCGCCTCCACGGCGGCCTTGCGCTGCGCCGGGTCACCGAACCATGTGCAGACCTGCTCCGCCAGTTCCTGCTGTGTCCTGACCACGCAGACCGCGTTACTGCGCAGCAAATCGTCGTACAGCGCACTGAAGTTGTCGGTGTGCGGCCCGCTCATCACCGGCGCGCCGGCACACAGCGGCTCGACCGGGTTATGCCCGCCCGCTGCCACCAGGCTGCCGCCGACGAACACCGCCTGCGCCACCCCGTAACATGACAACAACGTACCCATCCGATCGATGATCAACACCTGGAACCCTTCTCCGGGAGTCGTCAGCGCGCTGGAAAAGCGTGAAACCATGCCCGACCCGGCACACAGGGCCGCCACCTCTCCGGCCCGTTCCGGGTGCCGGGGCGCAATCACCAGCAAGGCACCGGGCCAGGCGGCCAGTACCTGCCTGTGCGCAGCCAGCAGTTGCGCCTCCTCGCCCCGGTGCGTGCTGCCTGCGACCCACAGCGCGCGCTCCGGCCCCAGCCGCTTGCGCAGTGCTTCAAGCTGCGGCCTGAAATCAGCGGGCAACTGCAGTTCAAACTTGAGGTCGCCCATGACGGACAGCTGTGCTGCGCGCACGCCCAGTCGCCGAAAGCGTTGCGCATCCTGCTCGTTGCGGGCGGCAATATGCCGGACAGCGCGCAATGCCGGCTGCACCAGTGCCCGCAGCCTGAGATACCCCTGCAGCGATTTTTCCGACAGCCGCGCGTTGAGCAACATCAGCGGGATCCGTTTTTTCTCCAGCCGCAGGTAGAGAGCAGGCCAGATTTCCGTCTCCAGGATCACTGCCACGACCGGTTGCACCTCCTCCAGGAAGCGGTTTACGAAAGCCGGCAGATCGTACGGCAGATAGCCGCACTCGACGTCGTTACCGAACAGGCCCTGTGCGGTTTCACGTCCCGCGGGCGTGGTGGTGGTCAGCAGCAGCTGCCGGTCGGGGTACTGGTACAACAGTGCCTGCACCAGTGGTGCTGCCGCTCGCACCTCACCCACGGAAACCGCGTGCAACCAGACCACCGGCTGCCGCGCGTGCACATCGATATCGCCAAAACGTTCCTTCCAGTGCTGACGGTAGCCGGGTACGCGCCGGCCCTTCAGCCACAGGCGCAGCAAAACCCCGGGCAGCATCAGGTACAGCAGGACAGAGTAAAGGATGCGCACCCGGCCAGTGTACCCTGCATCAGACCAATGTAGGAGCGCCTGCCTGCTTTCGCGGTCAGAAGACCGCTGCTACGGGTTTATCTGCTCCGCGGTAGCGCCGGCTTGATACAATGGCGGGCGTGCATAGCGACTCCCCCACCTGGTGGCTGCATTTTACCGGACCACGCTTCTGGCCGACCTGGCTGATGTTTGCGCTGCTATGGCTGGTGACGCGCCTGCCGTACCGCTGGCAAATGCGCATTGGTGAACTGATTGGCCGCAGCGCATGGCGGCTGGCCCGACGACGCCGGCACATTGCCGAGGTCAACCTGCGGCTGTGTTTCCCGCAACTCGACGACCGGGAGCGTTGTGAACTTGTCAAAGCGCACTTCCTGTCGCTGGGCAAGGGTGTCGTGGAGACCGCGCTGTGCTGGTGGGGACGTGCATCACAACTCCGGCCAAAGCGGGTGCTGGTTGGTCGCGAGCACCTGCAGGAGGCGCTGGCGGCGGGAAAAGGCGTCATCCTGCTGAGCGCCCACTTCACGACCCTGGAACTCGGCGGTCGCCTGCTGGCGCTGGATACGCCCTTCCACGTGCTCTACCGCCAGCACAAAAACCCGCTGTTCGAATACGTAATGCAGCGCGCCCGCAAACGCCGTTTTGAAAAAGCCATCCCGCGCAACGACACACGTGCGCTGCTGGCCAGCCTGCGCAACGGCATGCCGGTATGGTATGCGCCGGACCAGAACCACGGTGGACCCCGGTCGGTTTTTGTTCCTTTCTTCGGAATCCCCGCCGCGACACTGAGCGCCACTGCGCGGCTCGCCAAAGCCAGTGGTGCTGGCGTGGTTCCATTCTTCCAGACCCGGCTGCCCGGCAACGAAGGCTATCTACTGACCCTGTGCCCGGCGCTGGGAAACTTCCCGAGCGGGGACCTGCAGGCGGATACGGCCCGCATCAACCGGTTACTGGAGGACGTCATCCGGGAAGTACCGGAACAGTACCTGTGGGTACACCGGCGCTTCAAGACACGGCCGCAAGGGGAATCGTATCCTTATTGACGATAGCACAACCACATGAATTTCCAGTCGTTATCCTTCGCAGGAGCTTCGGCGTGAAGATCAGGGCTGGCTTTCGCGGGCAAGCCCGCTCCTGCAGGGGGGGGTAGCGGTTATCCCCTGCGGGGAGCGGCCGGTTTTGTGTGGGCCAGGTCAGATCAGACCCAGGCGCTGTCCCAGCTGTCGGGATAACACTGCCTGCGGTGAGACTTCGAGTACGCGACACTGCACGTCATTCAGCATCTCCGGTTGCCCGGACACCTGGTTCAAGGCAAGGCGCCGTATAAATCCGCGCTCCACAAAGCGCTGCACCATGCGCTGGTAGCGTGCATCGGGCAGACTCTGCTGCGGCCGCAGGCTGATCACCGGACGTCGCGCACAGATCGCCTCGGTGAGCATCGTCATGCTGTCTTCGGTAACCAGTACCCGCTCGGCAATCCCCAGCCAGGACTCGGCGTGGTAGGCATCCCCCTTGCTGTACAGGCATTGCGCTGCCAGCACCGCTTCATCCAGCATCCCTGCGAGCCGCTGTTCAGCAGCTGCACCGGTCCGTCGCGAAGTGACCAGCAGCCAGCGAATGCCATGCAGTTGCGTCAGCTTTTGCATCAACGTTACCAGCGCACGCCAGTCCGGCTCCCGGTAACGATAACCGGCGCCATCGCCACCGACCAGCATGCACCAGCAGGTCTGCGCGCCAGGCCCGGCCTGCTCCCGGAACTGCGCTGCCTGGCGCTCCAGCGCGCCCTCGTCCAGCGCGCAGGGCGGCAGGTCCAGCGGCAGGTAGACCGGCGATTCGTCGGGGGCTTCGAGCGTCAGCACCGCCCGGAAATGGTCGGGTGACAAGCGGCGCAGGGAACCGGTGAACACATTGGGAACCTGCCAAAGACGCGCCAGCCAGGCATTGGCAAAAGAAGTTTTGCCACCAGCGGACACAATCAGGTCACACTCCGCCTGCGGCAGTGCATCGATGGCATAAAACACCTGCAGCAAGCGGTACGGCAAGGGGCCGCGTACCCGGTTCAGCAGCAGGCGCAGGATGTTTCGGCCAAAACCAAAGCGCAGCCGGGTCGTCACCCGGTACTCTTCCACCGGCTGCAGGCGCCGCAGCGCGGCCACTACCCCGCGTGACAGGTTGTAGTGGCCTGGCTGGTCATCCGACAGCACCCAGACCCGCAAAGGCGTTGCTTCCTGCTCACCAGCCACGCCGGCCCCCACGCATCCGCAGCAGAAAAGCGAGCCAGCGGTCCTTGCCGCTGATCTTGATGCGCGGCAATTCCAGCGGGTTCCAGTGCGCCGGGTCTTGCAGTGCTTCGCGCGTGGTCACCGCGCTGCAGTAACCGGCGGAGCGCACCAGCTCCACCTGTTCCGGGCGGTACAGGCCAAAGGGAAACGCAAAACTGTCTACCGCAACACCGAAACGTTCCTGCAGCACCCGCCTGGACTCCACCAGTTCCCGCCGCACGGCGGCCTCGTCCAGCGCCATAAAATTCGCGTGGGTCATGCCATGCGATCCCAGTTCAATACAACCGGAGGCCAGCATTTCCTGCACCTGCGCGTCACTCAGTTTGGCTTCCTTTTTCAGTTCACCCTCGTTGTGGTGCGCCTTGCGCTGTACCGACCAGTCCCGCCCGAAGCGGTCCACGACCAGGTAGAGCGTGGCCTTGCAGTGGTATTTTTTCAGTAACGGCAATGCCTGCAGCAGGTTGTCGGCATAGCCGTCATCGAAGGTGATGGCAAAGGACTTTTCCGGCAGCTGCCCGGCCTGCGCAACCAGCTCGCTGACGGTATAACTGTGCCAGCCCTGTTGCGACAGCCAGCGCAGCTGCCTGGCAAATACCCCGGGAGCCACACGCAGGCCGTTGAAGCGCGCGCCACGGCGCGGTGCGGCAATCATGTGATA
>JALSRZ010000020.1 GCA_026984515.1 Thiohalobacter sp.
AGACACCCCCGGTCACGCCGATTTCGGTGGCGAAGTGGAGCGCGTACTGTCCATGGTCGATTCCGTGCTGTTACTGGTGGACGCCGTGGAAGGTCCCATGCCACAGACCCGCTTCGTCACGCAAAAGGCCCTGGAGCAGGGACTGTGCCCGATTGTCGTCATCAACAAGATCGACCGGCCCGGCGCCCGTCCGGACTGGGTGCTGGACCAGACCTTCGACCTGTTTGACCGCCTGGGCGCCAACGATGCGCAGCTGGATTTCCCGGTGGTGTACGCCTCCGGCCTGCAGGGATTTGCGCGCATGGAAGTCGACGCGGATGACAGCGACATGACCCCCCTGTTCCAGCTCATCGTCGACAAGGTGCCGGCACCGGCCGTCGATAAGGACGGGCCGTTCCAGATGCAGGTCAGCTCGCTCGATTACAGCAGCTATGTCGGCGTTATCGGGATCGGCCGCATCACCCGCGGTACCATCAAGGCCAACTCCCCGGTCACTGTGCTGACAGCGGACGGCAAGCAGCGTAATGCACGCATGCTGCAGATCTTCGGCTTCCTCGGCCTTGAACGCGTGGAAGTGCCCGAAGCCCGGGCCGGCGACATTATCGCGTTCACCGGTGTTGATGCGCTGGGGATCTCCGACACCCTGTGCGACCCGGCGCAGGTAGTAGCCCTGCCCCCGCTGACCATCGATGAGCCCACGGTCAGCATGACGTTCCAGGTCAACAACTCACCCTTCGCAGGACAGGAAGGCAAGTATGTCACCTCGCGCCAGATTCGCGAACGGCTGGAACGAGAGCTGGTGCACAACGTCGCCCTGCGCGTCGAAGACACCGCGGACCCGGATAAATTCAAGGTCTCCGGGCGCGGCGAACTGCATCTTTCGATCCTGATCGAAACCATGCGCCGCGAAGGCTACGAACTGGGTGTTTCGCGTCCGGAAGTCATCCAGCGCGAAATCGACGGTCAGCTGCAGGAACCCTTCGAGCAGCTCACCGTGGATGTAGAGGAACAGCACCAGGGCACCGTGATGGAAAAACTGGGGGAACGCGGCGCCGACCTGAAGGACATGGTTCCCGACGGGCAGGGCCGGGTGCGACTGGATTTCATTGTACCCTCACGTGCCCTGATCGGTTTCCGCACCGAGTTCCTGACCGCGACCCAGGGCAGCGGCCTGCTCTACCACGTGTTTGATCACTACGCGCCGCTGAAAAAGGGTGAGTTCGGCAAACGCGCCAACGGGGTACTGATCTCCAACGGCAAGGGCAAGGTGCTTGGCTTTGCGCTGTTCAACCTGCAGGAACGCGGACGCATGTTTGTCAGCCCGGGTGAGATCGTCTACGAAGGCATGCTGGTCGGCATCCACTCACGCAGCAACGACCTGGTGGTCAACCCGCTCAAGGCCAAGCAGCTGACCAACGTGCGCGCCTCCGGCACCGACGAGGCCATCCTGCTGACGCCACCGATCCGCATGACACTGGAGCAGGCGCTGGAATTCATCGACGACGACGAACTGGTTGAAGTAACCCCGGACAGCATACGCCTGCGCAAGAAAATGCTGCAGGAGATCGAGCGCAAACGCGCCGCGCGTGCGGGCTAGCCCGTATTTATCACCGACTTCCTGCTGCGGCGGCGTCATGCTGCGCGCTAAGCGCGCGTTCACTCGGTCGGGCTGCTCGACATCGTGTCGACTATGCCTGCGCGGCCCTCGGTCGCGAACGCCGCTTATCACACGACCTGCCACCGCCTCGCTACGGAACCCGGTGATAAATGCGAGCTGGCGATTATCACTTCTCCTCGTAGATCGACATGATCAGTTGCAGCTCGTGCAACAGGCTCGCACGCTGTTCGCTGTCGAGCCCGGCGTATTCAGGACGTGAATCACCCGCCTGCAGTGCCTGGATGTATGCGCTCACCAGCTCACAACCCAGCGCACAAACGCGGTCTATGACCACCATGACTTCATGACTCACTTGTTTCATCTACCCGCCCACCAGAGCCGCAGGCGCAGACCCGGCCCGGTTGTATAGCCTGCCTCCACGAAGCGAATCGCGCCGCCGGCATCGATAATGACACTGGTCGGAACGCCCTGTACCCCGAAGGCAGCGGCAATCTGCCCGGATGGATCAGGGATGACCGCATAGCGTACGCCTTCGCCTGACATCCACTTCCGGATCTCTGCGGGAGTGTCCTCATCCAGCGCCACCGACAGCACGGCATGATCGCGCGCAATCGCATCGATACTGCCCTGTTCCAGATTACAGACCGGGCACCAGGTCGCCCAGAACTGCAGCAACAGCGGCTGACCACGGAAATCCTGCAACGAGACCGGGCTGCCGTCGAGCAGCCGGGCACTGAAGCCGGGCGCTTCACCTTTGACCATGTTGCGGGTCTGGTACAGATGGATGGCCAGCAGAACAACGCCCAGCAGGGCCGCCTCCAGCAACCAGCGCCACCAGCGTCTGCGTCGTATGACTTCTTCATTCACCAGCGCACACCCCGTCAGAACCCGTACGACCCGCCCGCATCACTCGCCGGGCGCCCTGGGCGGGACAACCCGGGAAAACTACACAAGCAGGCTGGCAGAGAATGCCAACCGGGTCACAGTTCCGGACTGCCGGCAGACGTACACTGAGCCCCTGCCGGAGATTCTATATCAAAATGTGCACCGATTCGTTATCCAAAACCGGGCTGCTGTTCACACTGATGCTGCTTGCCCAACCCTTTTGTCCAGGCGCTTACGCAGACACCCCCGGCAGCCGGCCAGGCTATGACCAGATCATGGCGCAGATTCCGCTGGACCAGGCACCGCTCAAATCGGTAGCACTCGCCAGGCTCAACATCGCGCTGCATAACGCCAGGCGAGCGGCTGCAGCCCGGCTGTGTGGCGGACAGTGGGCACCGCAGGGCGCAGTCCGTTTCCGCCAGGGCCCGGTCGTCGCACAACCCCCCCGGCAGGCGGTCGGGACACTATCCTGGCATTACACCGAACTGCGGCAACCGGAAGCCCTGTCCTGCGCGCCCTATTCACGCGCCGCATTTTTCCTCGAAATGAGTCGCCATCTGCCCGCCTGGGTGCAGGTCAGGCCGGCTGGACAGGTAACCGCGTTCCGCCAGGGTGAGGCAGTAGCACCGGCACAGAAAGCTATCGCCTTCCGGCAGGTCGACCGGCCCCGGTTACGAGATCCCTGAGCGTCCGCTTGCCCAGCCCGGCCGCCGCGGCTTCCCGAACCTCGTGCATGATTCCTTCGACCTCTGCCTGGTGCGGCAGGGTCTGCATCGACAGCACCCGGTTTTCACCCGCACTCCTGATCACTTCGTACAATTCGGCAAGCGTAATGGTCTCGATATCGCGTTTCGGCAGGTAAGCGGGCGGCTCGTCCGCAGTCTCGGAGAGAAAACCGGCGCTCACCATCAAACGCAATACATGGTGTATCGGCTGCATAGGCAACGCCAGATCATGTACCAGCGTTTCAGCAGTCAGGGGGTCTCGCCCATGCAGGTGGCGCTCTGCCACCATGAACATCACCTGCAGCGCCAGACGCTCGCGCAGACGGTTACTGAGGCGTAACTGTACCGCGCGCCGGGTCATGTACTGGGGATACTGCACGTAGAACGCGACCTGGGCACCCAGCAGCAGGATCAGCCAGTTCAGGTATAACCAGATCAGCAACAGGATCAGGATCGCAAATCCCGAGTAGATGGCCGCGTATTTCGATGACGAGGCAATGAATGCCGCAAAACCCCAGCCACTCGATTGCCACAGGATGCCGGCGACCAATCCCCCGACCAGCGCGGGGAACAATCTGACCCGCGTGTTTGGTATGAATACATATATAAAGGTGAACGCCGCGATCACCAGCAGGTAGGGAATCAGACGGGTAAATTTCAGTACCAGGTAACCGAAAGGTTCGATGCTGAGCACATCCTGAACCAGGGTGTGACTCATCGCCGTTGCGGTTACGCCGAGTGCCGTGAACACCAGCACGGGTCCGATCAAAATCACACTCAGGTAGCTGGAGAAACGCTGCGCAACCCCCCTCAAACGCTCTACCTGCCAGATATAGTTAAACGTGGATTCCACTTTTTGTATAAGAGAAACAACAGTATAGAGAAGAAATGCCAGCCCCAGGGAGCCCAGCACACCAACCCTGATGTTTTCCACAAAGCCAATGATATTTTGTGATAACTCGTGGCCACGCGGCCCCAGTGGCGCAAGAAAATTGTTCAGTAACGGTTCTATCTGGTTGTGCACACCGAAACCCTTCAACACCGAAAAGCTGACTGCGAGTAACGGCACCACCGACAACAGGGTGGTGTAAACGAGGCTCATCGCGCGCAGGTTCAGTTGCCCCTGTAACACTTGCCGGACCAGCACGATCAATAAACGAACCGGCACGATGATCCAGCGCCGCGCACCACTCAGCTCGCGCAAATCATCCTCCCAGATTTGCGCGGTCAAGCGCTCGTACCACTGTAATAACAGATGACTCATCGCCTGTTTATCCCTGCTGATTTGTTGCAGATATACAACGAACCGGATGAATTCCGGTTATCAGTTGCATAAATTTTCATTTTTTTTGAAAAAATTTTTGCAGTACTTTTCATACAGATCCTGTTCACTTCGCCACTCACAAACAAATTACGACGAGCCTGTCATTTTTCCATGCATGCACATAAAACACTGCTATTTACTTACAAAATGAGTTTTATTCCGGTCCGCCGTATTGCGCTCCAACAACAGCAAGATAACTTTACGCAACGAGCACACTGCACAGTTATACTCCAATCATAGAGCGAAACCTTACCTAGGTGTTGTAATTTGTTCTTTTTTCATTAAAGTTTTAAATGCAAACGCCGTAACGTTACGCGAACCATGCATCTGAAGGAGGTTTTCCTCATGGCAGCACGAAAGAAATCGAGCAAGCGTAAGACTACCGCCAAGAAGAAGAAGGTGGTAGCCAAGAAGAGAAAGGCAGCACCGAAGAAGAAAAGAACCACGAAGAAAAAGGTAGCCAAACGGAAGGCAACCAAGCGTAAAGCGACCAAGAAGAAGGCCGCGAAGAAAAAGGCTGGCAAGAAAAAGGCAGCCAAGCGTAAGGTGACCAAGCGCAAAGCGACCAAGAAGAAGGCCGCGAAGAAAAAGGCTGGCAAGAAAAAGGCAGCCAAGCGTAAGGTGACCAAGCGCAAAGCGACCAAGAAGAAGGCCGCGAAGAAAAAGGCTGGCAAGAAAAAGGCAGCCAAGCGTAAGGTGACCAAGCGCAAAGCGACCAAGAAGAAGGCCGCGAAGAAAAAGGCTGGCAAGAAAAAGGCAG
>JALSRZ010000021.1 GCA_026984515.1 Thiohalobacter sp.
GGCGTTCACTCGGTCGGGCTGCTCGACATAGTGTCGACTATGCCTGCGCGGCCCTCGGTCGCGAACGCCGCTTATCACACGACCTGCCACCGCCTCGCTACGGAACCCGGTGAGAAATGCGGGCTAGTTCGCCAGCCAACGAAATTGAAACCCGCCGTCAGGCGGGTTTTGATCAAGAATCCCCCGTGTTTCCGTGGCCATGCCTTCTGCAGTCATCAAACCCGAAAGTCATGCGCACGCGTTCGTATACTTTACAATGGATTAGACGATTATTTGGCGGATTTCAGGCTGTATTGTTGCATAAATGAAACATATTTACACAAATGTGGTTTTTTTGGAAAAAAGTGTTGCATCCCTGACAAAGGGTGCGCTAAGCTCCCACCTCGTAACGACTATCCTGTGCTACAAGTATTAAGAGTAACGAAGGAGTTCTCTCATGAACAAAAAACTGATTGTGACCGCAATGAGTCTGGTGATGGCAGGCGCAGCGGGCCTGGCCAACGCAGACGTTAAACTGTACGGACAGCTGGACGTATCCCTGGACTGGACCGATTCGGACGTAGCCGCTGTTAATGGCAGCAAGCTCGCGAAAAAGACTTCACAGCTCGGCCCTAGCTATGAAGATGACATCAACATGAATTCCAACACCTCCGCCCTCGGTGTAAAAGGCTCCGAAGACCTGGGTAACGGTATGTCCGCCATCTTCAAGGTGGAATGGGATGCCGACCTGGTCAATGGCGGCAGCTTCAAAGGCCGAGACCAGTGGATTGGCCTGAAGATGGAGCGCTTCGGTAAGCTGACTTTCGGTACCATGTCCACCGCCTACAAGGCGTATGGCAGCAAGATCGATGCTTTCTACCGTACACCGCTGCAGATGCGCGCCGTTGGTCTGCAGTCCAACCTGCACTCCGGCAAGGGTGAAGAGGGTCAGGGTCGTGCCACCAACACCGCGCGGTATGATTCCCCGAGCCTGGGCGGTTTCAGTGCCATCGCTACCTATACGTTTGATTCCAACAAGCAGAACGGTGCCGAAGACGATGATCCCTATAGCTTGGGTATCCAGTACAAGGGCGGCAACTTCTGGGCAGCTGCTTCCTACATTTCCACTCAGGCCTCTAACGATGCTGAAGCCGCTCAGTTCCTGGTGCGTTACAACTGGAATAACCTGTCTTTCCACGGTATCTACGAGCTGGACCAGGGCCTGATTACCGCACAGGCCAACAACGGTATCGGCCAGAACAGTAACATTAGTGGTGGTGGTCAGCTGGGACGCAGCAGTTCGGCCAAGGATGATGGTGCTGACATCTGGAGCTTGGGTGCTACCTACACCATCGGTAACAACCTCATTGCTGTCGATTACGGTCAGCGCAGTGATTCCGATGGTGTGAATGGTAACAACGACAGCAACACGGTCGGAGCAGTTGGCGGTACTGCCTATGATGATATCCAGGAAGCTACTACCTGGCGTCTTGCAGCGTACCACAAGTTCAGCAACCGCACGCGCGTCTATGCCGGTTATGCCAACACCGACTATGACGACAAGGGCGAAGATGAAATCTTCACCCTGGGTATGCGTCACAACTTCTGAGCGAAGTGATTCGCGGGGAAGTCAAAGCGGGGCCTTCGGGCCCCGTTTTTTTATGCCTGTTACCGTGGCTACTCGCGCTGGTTTCCTGTGTGGTACCGGTAGTGCAGGCGCCGACCATTGCGCTCGAACAGGTGCACGACTCCGGTGCACACCGGATTGCCTTTGACCGGACCGGCTGCCGGCTGGCCAGCGGCGGTTTCCGCGGCAAGGTATATCTCTGGTCGGTGCGTGACGGCAGGAAGATCGGCGCGCTGGATGGCCACGGCGACAGTATTCGCGGCCTGGCCTGGCTGGATGATCAAACCCTGATCAGCGCCGATCGATCCGGATTGATCAATGTTTGGGACCTGTCTGTCTCCAGGGTGGTGCATTCGGCGCAACTCGGGATCGTACAGGCGATTGCGCTGGACCCCGACCGGAACTGGTTGCTGGTTGCCAGTGATACCCGTATCCGGAAACGGACATTGCCCTCGCTGGATGCCCTGGCAAACCGCGCCATGGGAAGCCGTGTCCTGTCGGTTGCGGTCAGCCACGCGGGTGACCGGGTCGCGGTATCGACCGAAGACGGGCGGGTGCTGTTGCTGGATGAACAGCTGGCCCTGTGGTCTGAATTGCCGCGTCCTTCGCGCGATGCGCAGGACCTGCGTTTTTCACCGGATGACCGGACGCTGCTGGCCGGCGGCTGGTTCAGGTTGCTGGTGTGGGATCTCGAACAGGGTGTGTTGCAAGAGCGGTCGACCGAACACCTGGGTAAGGTGGTTTCCGTCGATATCAGCCCGGACGGTCAGCGCTGGCTCAGCATCGGCCGCCAGACGGATTCGAGTGTCCGGCTGGTCGAAGCGGACAGCAACCGCGTACTGCGGCGGTTTAAAGCGCACGAACTCTGTGGTTGGCAGGCCCGCTTCAGCCCGGACGGACGTTATGCTGCAAGCGCGGCGGAGGACGGATCCATACATATCTATGATTTATACGCGCCGTATCAGCCGGTGGTGTCTTATCCCGAATTTGATGACTGAGCTTTACAACCCAACCATGCAGGAGCGGGCTTGCGCGCGAACATTCGCTGGTTCGCGGGCAAGCTCGCTCCTGCGGTTTCCCGGTACATCTGCGTGGTTAGCGGTCGACAAGAGGTGCTACAATTGCGTCTTTGTTGCATCGCAGAAAACCTCGCCTCATGCCGCAACGTATTCGCGAAATTCCCTATAACTACACCTCGTTTTCAGATCGCGAGATCGTGCTGCGCTTCCTGGGCGAAGACATGTGGCAGACCGTGGAGCGTTTGCGCGGTGAACGGCGCACCGGTCGTTCGGCGCGCATGTTGTTCGAAGTGCTGGGGGATTTATGGGTGGTGACACGCAACCCCTATATCCAGGATGACCTGCTCGAGAACCAGAAGCGTTTTGCGGCGCTTACCCACGCCCTGCATCACCGGCTGGACCAGATCGTTGCACGTGCCAATGGCAATGCGGAGGCCTTGCGCCTGGTGGAAGGTGCACGCGTTGCGGTGAATGCCTTCGCTGCCTGGTTTCCAAAAACCCGTGCGCTCAGGGCACGGGTGCGTAAGCGGCTGGCCAGGGTAACACGCGCGGACAATATCGATTTCAGCGGGCTGGCGCGTGTGTCGCACGCGACCGATGCCACGGACTGGCGCGTCGAGCTGCCCTTTGTGGTGGTCAATCCCGATACCGAAGCGGAAACCGCGGCGGTCGTGCGCGCCTGCATCGATCTTGGGCTAACCATCATCCCGCGCGGCGGCGGAACCGGTTACACCGGTGGTGCCGTGCCCCTGCACGGTGATACGGCCGTGATCAATACGGAAAAGCTGGAAGGGCTGGACGAAGTACGCTTGCAGGAACTGGACGGGGTCGCACAGCCGGTGGCGACCATCCGCGCCGAGGCCGGTGTGGTGACGCGGCGGGTTGCCGAGCGTGCCGAGGCAGCCGGTTACGTGTTCGCGGTAGATCCCACCTCACAGGATGCTTCCACCATTGGCGGTAACGTGGCCATGAATGCCGGTGGCAAAAAAGCCGTGCTGTGGGGGACTACGCTGGATAACCTGGTGTCATGGCGGCTGGTGACCGCAACGGGTGACTGGCTGGAAGTCACTCGCCTGGAACATAACCTGGGCAAGATTCACGAACAGGAGAAGGTGCGATTCAGCGTGCAGCGCTATGCGGCCGATGGCAGCACGGCGCAGGGAGCCGCAACGGTGCTGGAGATGCCAGGCAGATCCCTGCGCAAGGAAGGCCTGGGCAAGGATGTGACCGACAAGTTTCTGGGTGGCCTGCCGGGTGTGCAGAAGGAAGGCTGTGATGGCCTGATCACTTCTGCAGTGTTTATCGTGCACCGCATGCCAGCCCATATCCGTACCGTGTGCCTGGAGTTTTTCGGCAGTGACGTAGCGAAAGCCGTACCCGCGATCGTTGAGACCAGGGACTTGCTGGAACAGCGTAGCGACGTTGTGTTGTCCGGCCTGGAACACCTGGACGAACGTTATGTGCGCGCGGTGAAATACAGCACCAAGGCGCCACGCCGGGAATTACCCAAAATGGTACTGGTGCTGGATATTGCCGGTGAGGATGAAGACGCCGTCGCCGAGGCTGCTTCGGCCGTTGTGCAACGGGCCAACCGGCGTGGCGGCGAGGGTTTTATCGCCGTCAGCCCCGAAGCCCGTCGCCGCTTCTGGCTGGACCGTGCGCGTACGGCAGCGATTGCAGCGCATACCAATGCCTTCAAGATCAACGAAGACGTGGTGATCCCGCTGGAGAAACTGTCGGAGTACAACGAAGGTATCGAGCGCATCAATATCGAATACTCGATCCGCAACAAGCTGGGCATGATACAGGCGGTGCAGCAATATCTGTCCGGGGAGTTGAACGAACTGCGCCAGCACGATGACTACGAGGACAGTGAGGAAAACCGCGCCATCCTGGCCGACAAGCAACAGGCTGCACTGGACCACCTGCAGCAGACGGGAGCACGCTGGCAGGCCCTGCTGGAGCAGTTTGAAACGCCGGCATCCGATTGTAGCGCGCTGCTCGACGACGCAGCGCGTGCGGCGCAACAGCCACAGGACCGGCTGGTCGACCTGTTGTTGCGGCGTGACCTGCGCATCTCCTATCGCAACGAAGTCGAGCAGCCACTGAAGGCGGTTTTTGCCGGCCGCGAGTTTGAACCGGTGCGGGAGCGACTGGATGCGATCCATGCACAGCTCCGCTCCGGCCGCCTGTTTGTCGCCACCCACATGCACGCCGGTGATGGCAACGTACACACCAATATCCCGGTCAACTCCAATGACTACGTGATGTTGCACGAGGCCGAGTCCATCGTGGAACGGGTCATGCACCTGGCACGCGCGCTGAACGGGGTGATTTCCGGGGAGCACGGTATCGGGCTGACCAAGATCCGCTACCTGGAACCGGAAGCTATTGCCGCGTTCAGGAACTACAAGCAACAGGTGGACCCGCACGGGGTATTCAACCGCGGCAAGCTGCTGGATGATGCCGGGCTGGACAATGCCTATACGCCATCACTGCGGCTGGTGCAGCAGGAAGCCCTGTTGCTGGAGGCCAGCGAGCTGGGCGCCCTGAACGATGACATCCGTAACTGCCTGCGCTGCGGCAAGTGCAAGCCGGTTTGCAATACGCACATTCCGCGCGCCAACCTGCTGTACTCGCCGCGTAACAAGATACTGGCCACCGGCGTGGTGATCGAGGCGTTCCTCTACGAGGAACAGACCCGGCGCGGCATTTCGATCCGTCATTTCGACGAGATGAATGATGTCGCTGATCACTGCACCATCTGCCACAAGTGTCTGGCCCCGTGCCCGGTGGATATCGATTTCGGTGATGTGTCGGTGCGCATGCGCAGCATCTTGCGTGCGCAGGGTAAAAAACGCTTCAGCCCGGCGGGCTGGCTGGCGATGGCGTTTCTCAACGTGACGGACCCGCGGGTCATCAGGTTGATGCGCAAGGCTATGATCGAGTGGGCTTACAGCGGCCAGCGCCTGGCGCACCGCCTGCTGAAAGGTGTGCTGTACCGCCGCAGGGAGCGCCTGCCGGTATCGACCAGCGGTCCGGTAAAAATGACCGAGCAGGTCATTCATTTTATGAAAAAACCGATGCCGGGTGGTCTGGCCTCGCAGACCATGCGCGCCATGCTGGGTGCGGAAGACCGGGAAGTCATACCCATCCTGCGCGATGCCGAAAAAGTGGATGAAGCCTCGGACGCGGTATTCTATTTCCCCGGTTGCGGTTCCGAGCGCCTGTTCAGTGAAGTCGGCCTGGCAACGCTGGCCATGCTGTACGAGGTGGGCGCGCGAACCGTGCTGCCACCGGGCTACCTGTGCTGCGGCTACCCGCAAACCTCTGCAGGCGACAGCGTCAAAGGCCGACAGATCAGTACCGACAACAGGGTGCTGTTTCACCGGCTCGCCAATACCCTCAACTATATGGATATCAGGACCGTCATCGTGTCCTGCGGCACCTGCATGGACCAGTTGCAGCAGTACCGGTTTGAGCAGATTTTTCCGGGGTGTCGCCTGCTGGATATCCACGAGTACCTGATGGAAAAGGGCGTCAGCCTGGATGGTGTGGACGGACAGCGTTACCTGTATCACGATCCCTGCCATACCCCGATGAAGACCTATGCACCACTGCAGGTAGCGGAAAAGTTGCTGAACGCCGACGTGCGCCTGTCGGACCGCTGTTGCGGGGAAGCGGGTACCATGGCGGTATCGCGCCCGGATATCTCGACGCAGATCCGTTTCCGCAAACAGCAGGAACTGCAGCAGGGTATGCGTGAGTTCGGTATCGAGGGCCGCGTAGGTAACGGAGAAGTAAAATTGCTGACTTCCTGTCCGGCCTGCCAGCAGGGCCTGTCCCGCTACGAGGGGGATACCGGTCTGCAAACCACGTACATTGTGGTCGAGCTGGCCAAGCAGAGACTGGGCAGGCAATGGCAGCACAGGTTCGTGGAACGTGCCCGATCGGGTGGTATCGAGCGGGTGCTTTTATAACCGCACCGGCAGCTCGACCCTTTTGTGGAGATACCGCTCAGATAACGCAGCATTCCAGCCGGAAAGGGATGGTCTCCGAGGTCTGTCTGGCGTGACCGTCCTGCCTGGAGAGCTCCAGGAAACGTACCGTTACCCGGTGTCGGCCACCGCTGATCTCGGCGTAGTACGGCACTTTGCAGTCGACCTCTACGCGTACCAGCTGGCAGGGGTGGTTGCTATCGAGCGTGACCTGGTAGAAACCGTTGCCGGCCGAGACGGGTTTGAAACCGGCGCTTTCCCGTATCAGTCGCAGGATCAGCTTGATGGCCTGGGCGACGGTTTCGAACTGGCCCAGCCAGCCGGCGAGGTCGCCGGTGCGGCGCCGGGCAGGTTGCTGCAGCCAGTAATGGTAGCCGGGCAGGTCGAAATCACAGGTACCGCCGGGGATGGCACCGCGCTGCTGGATACTGCCCAGGAACTCGTTTTCTTTCAGGCTGGCAGCGATGGGCCCCCCGGATTTATGCAGTTCAGCACCGAGTTTTTCCAGTTCCGCGAGAATTTCCCGGAGGCGTCCCTGGTCAATACCCGGGTTGGGTTCCAGCCGGCTCAGTGTTGCCGAGTGACGTTCCAGTTCTTTCAGCACTTCCGTCTTGAGGTCGGTTCGACCGAAGATGCTGAGTATGTCCTGCAGGCTGTTCAGGGTGTTACGACTGCCCCACTGGCTTTCATCGTGCAGGTGCTGGGCGGCCTGGGCAAACAGGAATTCCAGGCGCAGAAAGGTCCGGATGCGTTCGTTCAGGGGTTGTTCGTAAATGATTGTATTGTTCACCGGGGGTTCTTGAGCGTATTCAGGGCTGCGCTATTGTCCAACAGCTGGCAGCCCGGCGCAAACGGGATTACCGTGGCGGTGTAACGGGGGAATCTGTCGTGAAACGGCTACGCTTTATGCGACCGCCCGGCTGCCCGGTAAAGCTGGTGCAGGCGCTCGATTTCCCTGCGCAGGTGTTCAGGACTGTGGTCATTGACGATAACGTCGTCAGCGATGGCCAGGCGCTGTGCCCGGTCGGCCTGAGCCGCCAGTATGGCCTCAACCTCATTGTCCGGCAGGCCGTCGCGCGCGGCAATACGTTGGCGTTGGAGTTCTTCGGGCACGTCGATGACCAGAATGCGGTCCAGCGCATAGTCATCCTCGTTTTCAGCCAGCAGCGGTATGACCAGCACGCAATAGGGGCCCTTTGCCTCCCGGGCCAGCGCGTCGGCGCGGGCGCGAATACGCGGGTGCAGGATGGATTCCAGCTGCCGGCGTGCTGCGGGATCGGAAAAGACCGTCCGGCGCAGGCGGGTACGGTCCAGTTGGTCATTTTCATCCAGGATCCCGTTACCGAAATGCGCCACGATTTCCGCCAGTGCAGGCTGTCCCGGGCGCACCAGTTCGCGGGCAATTACATCCGTGTCGATGACGGCAACGCCCAGGCGGGCGAACTCGCGTGAGGCTGCGCTCTTGCCACTGCCGATGCCGCCGGTCAGTCCGATGCGCAGGGGCTGATTCATGTCAGCCGGACATGCCGTACAGGCGCAGATAGGTATCGCTGATCTGTGTGCCCCACAGCAGGGTGATCCAGCCCGCAATCGCCAGGTAGGGGCCGAACGGAATGGTTTTGGCCCGGTCCCGGCCCAGCAAGACAATCATGGCGACGCCCAGGAATGCACCGACCGCCGAGGACAGCAGCACAACCAGCAACAGGGACTGCCAGCCCAGCCAGGCGCCCAGCGCCGCCAGCAGCTTGAAATCACCAAAGCCCATGCCTTCCTTGCCGGTCAGCAGTTTGAACAGCTGGTAGATGGTCCATAGTGACAGGTAACCGGCCATGGCGCCGATCAGGCTGGCCCGCATGTCGGCAAACACGGGAAACAGGCTCAGTGTCAGGCCCAGCCACAGCAGGGGCAGGGTGATGACGTCCGGCAGCAGCTGCCGGTCGATATCGATCAGGCTGAGCGCGATCAGGGCCCAGGTCAGCAGCAGGGCTGCCCCGGCCTGGAGACTGAAGCCAAAGTGCCAGGCGATCACAGCCGACAGTACGCCGGTCAACAGTTCGACCAGTGGATAGCGGCTCGAAATGGCAGCCTGGCAGGCTGAACACTTGCCGCGCAACCACAGGTAACTCAGTAGCGGGATATTTTCATAGAAACGGATTTTATGGCCGCAGTGCGGGCAGCGCGAGGCCGGCGTCGCCAGGGTCAGCGGGGACTCTTCTGCAGGCGATTCACCCAGGTATTCGCGGCACTGTGCCTGCCAGTCCCGTTCCATCATGAGGGGCAGGCGGTAGATCACGACATTCAGGAAACTGCCGACCAGCAGGCCGAGCACCAGTACGGTGCCAGTAAAAAGGGCCGGGTTCTGTTCCAGCTGGGCAAGGAGTTCCATGGGGCGACCAGTTTACTCCACGGCAGTCCTGCCGTGGAGTGGTAACATCAAACGACTGAACCCATTTTGAAGATCGGCAGGTACATGGCGATAATGAGGCCGCCGACCAGGACACCGAGGATCGCCATGATCATCGGTTCGAGCAGGCTACTGAGGTTATCAACAGCATTATCCACTTCTTCCTCGTAGAAATCGGCAACCTTGCCAAGCATCTTGTCCAGCGAGCCGGACTCCTCACCAATAGCGACCATCTGTACCACCATATTGGGGAACAGGCCGGTCTGCTGCATGGTCAGCTGAAGCTGTTGACCGGTTGCAACATTGTCACGCATATCGAGGATGCCTTCCTTGTACAGTTCATTACCGGCTGCACCGGCGACAGATTCCATGGCTTCGACCAGCGGGACACCTGCTGCGAACATGGTGGACATGGTCCTGGCAAAGCGGGCAATAATCGCCTTGGTGACGATTTCACCGAAGATCGGCATTTTCAGGATCAGTTTGTCCAGGGTATGTGCAAACTTCGGTGAGCGTTTTTTGCCCTGGCTGAATCCATAGACAGCACCCGCTACGCCCAGTATTACCACCCACCAGTTGCTTTGCATCCATTCGGACAGGCCGATCACCATCTGGGTGAAGGCAGGCAGTTCCGCGCCAAAGCCGTTAAAGAGTTCTTCGAAAGTGGGTACCACGAAAATCAGCAGGATGGCGGTTACGATGAAGGCTACCACTACCACCGCGGCCGGGTAGGTGAGTGCCTTCTTGATCTTGGCCTTCATGGCCTCGGTTTTTTCCTTGTAGGTGGCGATTTTGTCCAGCAGCCCTTCGAGTATACCGGCTTGTTCACCGGCAGCCACCAGGTTGCAGACCAGTTCGTCAAAATACAGCGGGTGCTTGCGCAGGGTATCCGCCAGTGTGCCGCCCGATTCCACATCGGCCTTGATGGTCATGATCAGTTCCTGCATGGACGGGTTTTCGTGCCCCTTGCCGATGATTTCAAACGACTGTACCAGGGGTACGCCGGCACCCATCATGGTGGAAAGCTGACGGGTGAAAATAGCGATATCCTTGGGCAATATTTTTTTCTTTTTGGCACTGGTGAATAGTGCGGATTTTTTTCGGACCTTGAGCGGCCTGATCCCTTGTCGCCGCAGATCGGCCTTAACCATGGCGGGATTAGTGGCACTGCTTTCGCCCTTGATCTTCTTCCCTTTCTTGTCCGTGCCTTCCCAGGCAAAAATATCCGGTTTGATTACTGATGCTTGAGCCATGGTCTAGTCCTTGGTTACTCGGTTGATTTCTTCCAGGCTGGTGATGCCGTCACGGACTTTCTTCAGCCCTGATTCCCTCAGGTCAGCGATGCCTTCCTTGCGGGCCTGGTCCGCCAGTTGCATTGCGTTGCCATTCTCCATAATGATGCGGCCCATCGCCTCGGAAACAGGCATGACCTGGTAGATGCCGACACGCCCCTTGTAGCCCTCTGCACACTGTTCACAACCGACCGGGCCGTAGATTTTCAGTTCGGATACTTCGTCTTCAGTGAACCCTTCTTCCAGTAGTGCTTCCTTCGGAATGTCTACCTGTTTCTTGCAGTTGCTGCACAAGCGCCGGGCCAGGCGCTGCGCAATGATCAGGTTGACCGATGAAGCGATGTTGTAGGGTGGTACGCCCATGTTTGCCAGTCGGGTCAGCGTCTGCGGCGCATCATTGGTATGCAGGGTGGACATGACCATGTGCCCGGTCTGCGCCGCCTTGATGGCGATCTCTGCCGTTTCCAGGTCTCGAATCTCACCCACCATGATGATATCCGGGTCCTGGCGGAGGAAAGCGCGCAGAGCGCTGGCAAAGGTCAGGCCGGCCTTGGGGTTCATGTGGCACTGGTTGATGCCAGAGAGATTGATTTCAACCGGGTCTTCGCAGGTGGAGATATTGCGGTCTGCCGTGTTCAGGATGTTCAGCCCGGTGTACAGGGAAACGGTTTTACCGGACCCGGTAGGGCCGGTTACCAGGATCATGCCGTAGGGTTTGTTGAGATTGTCGAGGTAGAGTTGCTTCTGGTCCTCTTCGTAGCCCAGCGCGTCAATACCCAGCTGTGCGCTGGTCGGGTCCAGGATACGCAGCACCACTTTTTCGCCAAACAGGGTGGGGCAGCTGTTGACACGAAAATCAATTGCACGTTTTTTGGACAATGCCATTTTTATGCGCCCGTCCTGGGGCTTGCGGCGCTCGGCAATGTCCATCTTGCTCATGACCTTGATGCGCGATACCAGCCGTGTCGCCATGGTGAGCGGCGGTGCGGCGACTTCCATCAATACTCCGTCCTGGCGGAAACGGATGCGGAAACTTTTTTCGTAGGGTTCGATGTGGATATCCGAAGCACCCTTGTTGATGGCGTCCAGCAGCACCTTGTTGACGAAGCGGACCACCGGGGTGTCATCGATGTCGGGATCCATGCTGTCATCACGGTTCTCGTCGTCATCACCACCGGTGACCTCTAGATTGTCGAGATCCTCGTCCAGCAGGTCTGTCATGGACGTATCCGCCGAGTCCAGCGCCTGCTCGATAGCCCTGGTCAGCTTGTCTTCTTCGACCAGGATGGTTTCCGTGCTGATGCCGGTATGAAACTTGATTTCGTCCAGTGCCTGCAGATTGGTCGGGTCGGATACCGCGACGAACAGACGGTTGCCGCGTTTGAACAGGGGCAGCGTGTGATGCTGGCGAATCAGTTTTTCATCGACCAGTGAAATCGGCGCATTTTCGAGTTCCATGGCGGCGAGGTCGAATAGTGGAACGCCAAATTCCTGGCAGGCAGATGCGGCGATGTCGGAACTCGCCAGCAGTTTGTTTTCAACCAGGTAGGTAACCAGTGGTTCCCGGCTTTTAAGTGCCTTTTGCTGGGCTTCCGTAGCCAGTTCTTCAGCCAGCAGGCCGTCCAGCACCAGGCGTTTCGCCAGGCCGCTCAGTTGTGATACGGGGCTAGAAGTAACCATTAGAGAAAAATATCCTTATTAAATATGGACATCCGTGATCCAGTGCGCAATTTAACTATTTTGGTCGCCATTTTCAATCCGGTTCCTGCCTGTTGGCCCGCGGGAATTCCTGTAAAGAGCCGGGCTGCATAGAATTTCGTCATATACAGTGAAAACTTTACCGGTATCCGTAGTATGAGCGGCCAGGGCAGGCCGTTATGAAGCCCCGGTATCACTGGCTCGATTCTTGAATAACGGTTCTGTGTGCTCCGCGTGCAAAGGGGCACATTAAGAATGCAAGGGTACGTGTCAGACACAGAGTGAAGTCGCTGTTTTCCGTAGTTTTACACGCGGGCAACCGTGCCCGGGAAGAGAAGCCTTCCGGCCGGCCAACCCGGTAGTCCGGAGTCCTGCTTCAATGTGTTGATGGCACAGGGATGGTTGTTTTCTCAAGGATATAGATGATTTTTATGAGTGATGGAAAACAGCCCGGGCTGGGTGTCAGGAACATCGTTTCGGGTGGGGCTATTGCCCTGTCCGTATCTCTTTCCGGTGCGTTGATTGGCTACTTGTCGCAGATCCTGCTGGCGCGCTGGCTCGGGGTTGAGCAGTACGGGGTGTTGGCCTTCGTTCTTGCCGTGGTGAGCGTTTTGACCTTGCTTGCCGGCATGGGACTGCCCTCCGCTTCGATTCGTTTTATCCCGCAATATCTTTCAACCGATAACGCGGGCTGTCTGCGCGGCTTCACCAGCTGGAGCCGGAAGATGGTGATCCTGGGCGGGGTTGGTCTGGGACTCCTGATGCTGTTGATTGGCTGGGGGGCATCTTTTTACGGCTATGCCTATGCCGATGCCTTCATGGCGGCGGCCGGCCTTGGGGTCGTGTCCCCGTTGCTCGCACTGTTTGTGCAGTGGGCGCGTGCCGAGCGCCGTATCCTGCTATCTACAGGCACTGAGCAACTGCTGCGTCCCGGTGTCTTTATCGTACTGGTCACCAGCGTACACTATCTCTTTCCGGTCGGCCTGAATGTGCCGGTGGTGCTATTCATTAACGTGATGGCGATCCTTGCCGCCATTGTACTTCTGGGTGTGCGTCTGGGCGGCGGTCCGGAGCAACACCCGGGTGCAGCGGCAGCAGTGCAAAAGGCTCCGGAATGGCTGGGTGTGTCGTTACCGCTGATGCTGATTTCTGCATTGCATCTGGTGATGGTCAATTCGGACGTGATCATGATCGGTCTTATGGTGGGTGCTCCAGAGGCGGGCATCTATTCAGCAGCAAGCAAACTGTCAAACCTGGTGTCATTTATCCTGGTTGCCGGAAACATGCTGGCGGCTCCTGCCTATGCCGGTCTGTATGCCCGGGATAAACCGGAAGAAATGCAGAAGATCGCCAGGGTGCTGGCGCACCTGATGTTCTGGCCTTCGTTGATCATCTGTATCACCTTGCTGGTTTCCGGACGGTGGTTTCTGTCCCTGTTCGGGATGGAGTTCGAGGAGGCCAGGGGAGCCCTGTATATCCTGATCACAGGTCAGTTGTTCAACGTGGGATTCGGATCGGTTGGATATCTGACGGATCTTACCGGTGATCACCATGGTGGCCTTTTTGTCAGGGCGTGTACGGTGGTACTCAACCTGCTTCTAAACGCATTGTTAATACCCGTTTACGGCATCCCGGGTGCAGCCGTTGCAACGGCGGTATCCATGATCGCCTGGAATGCGTGGCTGTATATGCGCGTGGTGAAAAGAACGGGTGTTCATGCTTCCATTTTGTTTGCAATAAGATAGATTTATGATGAGCGGTGCGAAAATACCGAACCTTTTCCTTGTGGGGGCGCCAAAGTGCGGGACAACTGCGATGTTCCGGTACCTGTCGACTCATCCGCATATTTTTATGAGTGACCCGAAGGAGCCGCACTATTTCAATACGGATTACGCCAACCGGTTTGTTACCGGATCCGATGAATACATGCACCTGTTTGATGCTGCAGGTGAACGTCACGCCTACGTTGGTGAAGGGTCTACGCGCTATCTCCATTCGCAGGATGCACTACATAACATACTGGAGTTCAATCCTGCGGCAAAATTCCTTGTGATGATCAGGAATCCTGTTGAAATGGCACCTGCACTGCATTCACAGGCGGTTTTCGACGGGTACGAAAGCGAGTTTGATTTTGAAAAGGCCTGGAGGCTCCAGTTCAGGCGGGAAAATGGACTTTCTGTTCCAGCAATTTGCCTGGAGCCGAAAATTCTCATGTACGGGTCAACCTGCCTTATGGGGCAGCAATTGCGGAAAGTCCTGGGAGCGGTCAACCGGTCCAATGTCTGTATAGTGCTGTATGACGATTTTTCTGTGGATACCGGGCGATCATACCGGCAGGTTCTGGAATATCTTGGCTTGCCCGATGACGGTAAGGAGGTTTTCCAGACAGTGAACAGGAACAGGGTATACAGAAGCAGGGTATTGCATGGTGTCCTCAATTCGGGCCGGCGGATCAAGAGGAAGCTGGGCATCGATCGTGACCTGGGTATCATGCGCCTGATCAACGGGTGTAACGTGCGTGGCGGCGCGCGTGAGCCGGTCGGTCCGCGATTGAGGGACGAAATGGTAGAATACTTCAGGGATGATATTGCACTCCTTTCGGGCCTGATCGACCGGGATTTAAGTCACTGGCTTGGTGTGCGGGAGGCCGATAGCAATGAAAGATAAGGTCAGGAGTCCCCGGATTTCCGTTCTGATGGCGGCACATAACAATGAGCAATATCTTTCGCTGGCAATCGAGAGCATCCTGGACCAGAGCTTCCGCGATTTTGAACTGATCATTGTTGATGACTGCTCAGGTGATGGTTCATGGGAAGTTCTTCGCCGCTATGCGCGCAGGGACCAGCGAATACGCATCATCAGGAACGCAGAGAATATGGGGCTCTCGAAAAGCCTGAACAAAGGGCTGGAGGTAGCCAGGGGAAAATATATTGCGCGCATGGATGACGATGACGTGGCGATGCCGGACCGGTTTGCCCTGCAACTGGATTACCTGGAAGCGAACCGGCTGGTATTGTGTGGCGGGTGGTTTCGTACCATCGGCTGCCTGAGGAACAGAACCGTGAAATACCCGGTCGATGATGAAGATATAAGGATCTACATGATGTTCCAGAGCCCCTTTATGCACCCGGCCATACTGATGGAGAAGAAGGTATTGCAGGAAGTGGGCGGATACAGTGCAGATTACCCGTACGCGGAAGATTACAAGCTGTTTGCACGCGTGTCGCAGAAAGGGCGTATCGGCAATATGCCTGCTGTTTTACACCGCTATCGTTTACACAGGAACCGGGTATCAAACAAGTACAATACAACCCAGATGCAATCGGCGCACAGGGTAAGGCGCGAGTACCTGGAGGAAATGGGGGTCGAGGTGACGGCGAGCGAGCTTGAAGCGCATCTGAAAGTGCGGGAGCCGACAATCCCGGAAACGAGGGAACTCGTAAAGCGCATCGAAGACTGGCTAATCGTGCTGCTGCAAAGGTACCCGAGGCAGGGTCAGAGAACGATTATCGGGGACCAGTGGGTGAGGGTGGCAATCCGGTCTGCTTGTTATGGACGCTGGATGTGGCGCACGTTCAGGGATTCGGAGATTCGCCGGCACGTCCGGTACAGGCCGCACCAGCTCCTGGAAATATACCTGCTGTGTCTTTTCAGGCTTCGGTACCGGTCCCCTGCGTACAATATGCTGGAACAGTTCAGCCTGAGTTGAACCCGGGGGATTGCCATGCTGCTTTCAGTAGGGAGTGTAGACCGGTTCCCGGAATTCAATTCCGCGTACGCGTGGCACGGAGGCTTTGGGCAATGACGGGGCGTGAGCCGAGAGTGGTAAGTCCCGTGGTTCGCGGCAGCGGTGCCATCATCGTGCACCAGGCGCTGGCGGAAGCTGTACCTGGGTACGACCTGGTCCCGTACCATGCGCGATGGGAGTATTTCCCGGTTTTTCTGCCGTTGCTGACACACAGGGAGGCGGACCTGGTGCATTGCACTCCGGAGTATGCGGCGTTCGCCGCGCTGGCTGACAAACCACTTGTTGTCACGTTCCATAACTATGTGCTGGACGATTTTATGCGGCGCTACAGTACGTTCGTGCAGAGGCTGCACTACCGTACAGACCTGCTATGGGCGTATCGAAGATCCGTAACGCGTGCCAGTGCGATTGTCGCGGTCAGTGAGTTTACCGCGGGACTGGTCAGGCAGCACCTGTCTCCGGAACTCCCGGTACACGTGATAAGGAATGGCGTGGATGCCGCGCGCTTTCACCCCGAGCAGGGTGATTTGCCACGAAAAAACATTCGTGTCCTTTTTTCAGGTAATCCCTGCCTCCGCAAGGGCGCAGACCTGCTGGCCGAGATCGCAGATCGACTGGCGCCGAATATAACAATCTGTGTCACCGGCGGCCTGCGTGGCGGCCTGTCTTCCGTCAGGCGGGATAACATCGAGCTGATGGGGAAAATCCCCTATGCTGAAATGCCCGGGCTTTACAGGAGTGTCGATATGCTATTGATGCCGACGGTGCGTGAGGGCCTGAGCCTGGCTGTGCTGGAAGCCATGGCGTCCGGCCTGCCTGTAGTGGCCACGAATTGTTCGTCGCTGCCCGAGCAGATCGATCACGGGCAGGGTGGCTTTCTTTGCGAGCCCGGTGATGTTGATGATTTCGCAGGACGTGTTAACCAGCTTGCCGCGGATGCAGAGCTGCGCCGGGAAACAGGTGCGTACAACCGGGCCAGGCTTGAGCAGGAATTTACACTGGATCAGATGCTGGATGGCTACCGGCATTTGTTTCGGCAGGTGGTATGAACGATTAGCCCGCATTTCTTACCGGGTTCCGTAGCGAGGCGGTGGCAGGTCGTGTGATCAGCGGCGTTCGCGACCGAGGGCCGCGCAGGCATAGTCGACACTATGTCGAGCAGCCCGACCGAGTGAACGCGCGCTTAGCGCGCGGCATGACGCCGCCGCAGCAGGAAGTCGGTGAGAAATGCGGGTTAGCCCGCAATGCCGATCAGCGCACGTGGTGATACACGATACAGCATGACAGGTGATTCAGTCTGACGTGTTTCCGGAGTACAGACCGGCAAATATATCCAGGAATTTCCCGGCTACAACATCCCAGCTGTAGTACTTCCGAGCATGTGTTTGTCCCGCTTCACCGAGCTTGCGGCGTTTTTCAGGGTCGCTAAGCAACGTGGCGATGGCGTCGCCGAGTGCCCGGGGATCGCGAGGCTCAACCAGAAGGCCTGTCTGGTCATGGGTGATGACGTCCCTTATGCCACCGGTCCGGCAGGCAATAACGGGCAGTCCGCTGGCCATGGCCTCAACAATGGCCACGCCCTGTCCTTCTGTATCTCCATGGCGGTCTGTGATGGAAGGGGCTGCAAACAGCGTGGCGGACTCGTGGTATCCCGGTAGGGCATCGTGCGGGACGCGTCCCGCAAACTGTATGCGGGTCGTGATTCCCAGTTCCCGTGACAGGCGTTCCAGTTCAGGACGCTCTGTGCCCTCTCCAACGATCCACAGCGTGGTCTGCACCAACAGGTTTTCGGGCAGTAACGCAAAAGCCCGAATCAGGTCACTGACCCCTTTCACCTTTTCCAGGCGTCCGACAAACAGCACAACCAGTCCGGGTGAAGCTCTATCCGTTTCCGGGTTCCCCTTTTTTTCCTGCGTGCCGAACTGTGTTATGTCCACACCCATGGGAATAATGTGCGGTGTGGGGATTTCACCTGCGGCCCCTGCAGAAAAGGCTGTGCTCTTTGTATTAGCTGTCCAGGCCCGGCTATGGCGCAGGGTATGGCGTTTCAGTGCTGCCAGTAAGCCGCCGCGCAGGGAATAGACGTCACTGCCATGTGCGGTAGTGACGACGGGGATGGCAAGAAGTTTGCCGACCCAGACAGCGATCAGGCCCTGCGGAAGAATCCAGTGGGCGTGGATCACGTCCGGGCGATTGCGCAGGCATGCAGTAAACAGGCTGGCAAACATGGCAAGTATAAAAAAAGGTACCTGGATCCATCGCCATGGGTATTTACGCAGGTTGGGCAGGATGCCGGAGCCGTAGGCCAGTGTCTGCCAGCGGCGCGGAAAATAACGGAAGTGTGTGAGCTGTATCCCCGGATCCGCTGGCGATTTTCCGACCATTGTGTGGTCAGGCGCAAGGACTCGCATATCGGCGCCGCCTCTGGACAGTGCGAGGGTAAGGTGTCTCAGGAAGACCGATGCGCTGTCTTCTGCAAAGCGCGGGTAACTGGAGCAAAGCATCAATACGTGCATAAGCCGGTTTGCTGCTCAGCGGGAGGGGTTTTTATCACGCTGTGTTCTGCGCAGGTCTTCGTCAGCATTCTTGTAGTGCAGGGCAGAAACCTGTTCCGACAGGATCCCGATAAGGAAGGTCAGCACCGAAGTAGTAAGCAACAGTGCGCTCATGTTGGTAAACCGGTGTTCGGTAACGAATGTAAACAGGTAGTAGCCGGTGCCAAGCAAAAACAGCAGGCCGCTGACCGGGAGAAAAAGTCGCATTGGGGAAAACAGGGTGCCGATCTTGATAATGATAAGAAAGAATCGCAGTCCGTCCCTGAGCATGCGGATATTGCTTTTTCCTTCACGTTGCGCGGCCCGAATGGGGATGTAGGCAACCGGGAGCCCCGAGCGGAAAAATGCCATGGTGCTGGTGGTAGGGTACGAGAACCCGTTCGGCAGCAGGTAGAGAAACTTCCTGAAGTGGCGTGCGCGGGCGGCGCGAAAGCCGGAAGTAAGATCCTTTATCCGGAATCCGGTCATGAACGAGGCGATGCGATTGTATACCTGATTTGCCCAGCGTTTTGCCAGTGAGGCATGGGTATCGACCTGGCGGGCACCGACCACCATTTCGTAGCCTTCCTCCAGCTTTTCCAGCAAGCGCGGAATGTCTTCCACGCGGTGTTGACCATCAGCATCCATGAACACCAGCAGGTCTCCGTTTGCCGTGCGGGCGCCGGTCTTTACAGCGGCGCCGTTTCCCATGCTGTAGGGATGGCTGACGACGGTGACCGGGTAGCCGGCGCAGACCCCGGCGGTGTTATCTGTTGAGCCGTCGTTGACAACAATGATTTCGCTGTCACTGAATTGCTCGCAGAGCGCTGGCAACAGTCTGTGAAGATTTTGCGCTTCGTTTTTGGCAGGCAGAATAATGCTGATTGTCGGTTTCGCGGGGGCGGTATTTTCAGACATTGGGAGAGAATATCATGCTGTCTTGTCCCTGTGCATCTTCTAAATGCGGCGGGCAACGGGTCGTGTACGCAGGCACGATCTATGGCTGCAGCCGTTTCTGCTCTGCGTCATGTAATGCCTGTTGCTGCGCCTGCAGCCGGGTTTGAAGAAACGGCTGCAGTTCTTTGCTGGCGAGCGTATGCAGGATGTCACGTGCAGCTTCCAGTTGCTCCGACTGGATAAGGATGCTGACCAGGTTCAGCTGGTGCTGCGGATCGTTTGGATCCGCACGGACGGCTTCCTGCCCCAATAGCAGGGCGTGCTGCAGATTGCCTTGCATCAGTGCGACGACCATGGCCTCGGAAAGTACCTTGGCGCGGGTGCTGCCACGCAGTGTCGGGTTGGCCAGGCTGGCTGCGAAGACCCGGTTAACCTGTTGGGTTGTGAGCTGGCAGAGTCCTTTGGCGAGGCACTGGCTGAGGTCGCTCAGCTGGCTGTACGAGGCGCTGGCGAAGGGGCGGGACTGTAGCCGCCGCACCAGTTCGTCGAGCTGCGCGCTGTTGACGGGAAGGCCCTGCCGGGCATCCAGCGAAACCAGTGCAAACAGTCCGCTGGTGTTACTGCTGTCAACCGATGCCGCCTGTTCGAACCGTTCTCGCGCGAGCGCCGAATAGCCAGCGGCGTGTTCCGGCCGCAGTTCCATGAGTTGCCAGTACATCCGGCCCAGCCGGTACTGGCTGCGGGCCGATTCGGGGTGGTTGCGGGCTTCGACCATAGCCAGTTGCAGCGGATTTCCCCAGTAGCTTGCTCGGATCGCGGTACTGACGCCCAGTACGCCGACGAATGCGACGGCCAGAGCGATGCGCACCCTGCCGGTTTTGGCGGGCAGGACAGGATGCAACAGGTAATAGGCCAGCGGGAGCAGGAGGCCGTACATGGGCAGGTAGTTGCGGTGCTCGTGCACCATTTCCAGGGCGAATATACTGGATTCCATGCTGTGGCCGACCAGGAAAAACAGCAGCCCGAAGCTGAGCAACGGAGCGCGCTGGCGGAATATCCAGGCGGCGATCAGCAGCACAGCCAGACCGAACACGGCGAGGACAGTGGTTGGTGGATCCATGAATCCCGACGATAAGGGAAGATCATCGTGGAAAAGGCCCAGTCGGGAGATGCTTGGCATCAGGGTCATGGCCAGGTAAAACCAGACAACTCGTGCCTGGGTCAGCAGCCGCTCGGTCAGGGTAAAGTTCCGCCCACTGTAGCCGGCGATCAGCTGGTCGAGGTGAGTGAGCAGGTAGCCGCTGATGAATAGCGCAGGGATCACCGCTACGGCGGCCAGAAAAGCCAGCAGCCAGCGACGGTCCTTTTTGTCCCGCATGGCAAAGCGAAACAGCGTGATTTCGGCAATCAGCATAAAGAAGGGCAGCAGCGCCCCGTTTTCCTTGCTGAATACAGCCAGTGGGGCGAATAGCAGCACGCTGGCCAGGACAGGCAGAGCGCCATGATGCCCCTCGATCTGGCGGTTGCGACCCAGACAGTAGCTGGCCAGCCCCAGGAAGACGAACAGTGCGCTCAGGCTGTTCATGCGCTGTACGACGTAGAGTACAGAGGTCAGACCCATGGGGTGAAGCAGCCAGAAGGCGCTGGCCGTCAGGCTGATCCAGTGAATGTGACGCAAGGTAAGTGCCGGTTGAATCCGGCGCCGACAGGCGATCAACAGTTGCCGACCGAGCCAGTAGGTCGCCAGCCCGGTCAGCAGGTGTATAAGCAGATTGGTCAGCTTGAAATACAGCGGGTCCAGGCCACCGAAGTAGTAGTTCAGTGCCAGGGTCAGGTAGCTGACCGGACGCATCAGGGGGCCGGCCTGCATGGAAAATGCGGCCTGTTTCAGCTGGGCAGGTGTCAGTTCGGTGATCTGCAGTGGCTGGTTGCGGACGATGTTGGCTTCGTCGTCGAATTCAAAACCGCCACCAAGTCCGGGCGCGTAGGTCAGGAGAACAAGGATCGCCAGAGCGGCAATTGAAAGCAGTCGCTGGCTATGAAATGGATGCATCGTACGCAGTGCCGCTGAATTCTCCCGGTTGGTCAGGTAAAAAGCCATCCCTCATTCCTTGAGGGATGGCTTTCTTTGCCTTAACCCGTTACTCGGGTACTAGGAGCGACAGTCAGCCGGTACATACTTGGGATCAATATCCCCGGAGGCATAAGTCCCGCCACCGGCAACTGAGAGCGCGCCGCCAGCACCGGTAGGTTGCGGGGCATAACCGCAACGCCAGACGATACCGCCTGCATCATTCGCATAAGGCGTAAGACCAAGAGTTTTACCATTAACTTTCTGATTGACCCGGTTGCCGTAGGTGATGGTGATCACGCCACCTGCGCTGGAAACGCTGGTTACATAGTTACCGGTAATACTGGCAGGCTGTGAGGCACCGGCAGAGGTGTTGGTCGGTGGCATACGGCCACGAGCGGAGTTGAAGTCACCAACAGCAGTCTTCAGCTCAGCTGCCAGGTTCAGGCCTTCCGTCACCTGGGTGCGGATGGTGTAGTCCTGGTAGGCCGGGATAGCAATCGCGGCCAGGATGCCGATGATCGCGACCACGATCATCAATTCGATAAGGGTGAAACCCTGTTGAATTTTCTTCATGAGTAAATCCTCTTTAAAACGTTAACGTTGTGTCAAATGCCCCGGGGGCATCAATAGCGTTGTGGATCAGAAGCCTCGCGGCAGCACTGCATCACGACGCCGTGTCGCGGGCAGGCTGAACCGTATTGTTCGGCTGTCTTTCTACAAGCAGCATGCATGCCAGTTGCCATACACCATGCGCAAAGTATGGCGGCACGGCCACGGGATTACTTAAACAGCATTTAAAACAAGGAGATGAGTTTTTACGGCGGGTGTTTCATGACAGTGCCCTCCCTGGCGTTTGGTGGTGATCGTCCTTGATCGGTCAGGTCACACTGACGCTTTTGGCCAGTGGTGTGACGCGCAGTGTCACTTTACGCCGGTTTGCTGCCGGCGGGTAGCCTGGTTTTCGGCCTGTTGGCCTGTGGTTGACCGACCGGGACCAAAGCGATCCGGGTCGGCGGTGTTCACGAGCCTGTGCCAGCGCAGGCCGGCGATGTCGCGCAGCTGGATCCCCGGAACATTGTCGGGCTGCCAGCCGTTGGCTGCCATCACCTCGGTAGAAGCGAACGGCCATACACCCTGCTCGTTGATCAGGGCGAAAAGAAGCTGGCCCTGGGCAGGTTGAATGGCGACCAGTCCCCTGGGGCTATCGGGAATATAGCCGTTCACTTTTCCGGCCAGTGTCTCCGCGATGACCTGGTAACCCTCTGCGACCGGGTGTCCGTTGATGTTCTGTGGGTACAGGGGCGTATTTTTCAGTGCTGCCTGTTGCAGCGGTGTGACTACATCGATGTAGATCGAGTTGGGCAGGTTTTGCAGCTTCTTGCTCAATTGGTGGATATTGTGTTGTTCCCGTTCCAGCAGGACGCGGTAATCCGCCGGCGGATCGAGTTTGTCCCGGCTTACTTTCAGTCCGTATACAAGCTCCTTGGTGGGAATGATGGTAAACACCACCTGCAGCTGAATGGCTGTCGCTACCTCGCTGATCTTGTGCGCAACATCCGCCATGATGGCGTATCCCGCGTTGACAGACGGATGGTCCTGGTTGGAACCCAGCCGTAGTGTCGGGGTGAAGATCGTCTGCACGCCATCACTGAATGTTACCGGCCATTGCTCCTTTTTCGGTGCCGGGAACGTAATGGCGGGTACGTCTGCCCGACTGATCGAAGGGTCGGGTCGTAATGCCGCCCAGTGTTTTACACCATATGCCATCTGGAAGGACTCCAGCGGGTCATTCCCGCTGTAGAAAGCGATAATGACCACGCGCGGTTTGAAGGCAATGGATTTCAGGAACATATCCAGGTACTGGACAGCACCCCACCCCCCGGTTGCCATGCTGTAGACACTGGTATGTTTTGCGGACAGCCTGTCACGCATCTGGCTCGGCCAGTTTTCGTCGAGAACGGCGTTGTTGCCATAGGTCTGGCTGTCACCAATGGCAATGATATCTGCAACATCAGGGACCTGGTGATTGCGGAAGCCAAGTATATCGTTTGGACCGGTGAGAATTCCCGTGGCAAGCGGTCTGGCACGAATGCGGGTGCGCGGATCCTGTAAAATAAAATGTTCCGATCGCAGGTCTTCCTTCCTGAATACCGCCTCAAAGAAGGGCGGCAGGGTCTTACTGGTCTGGACCAGCTGGAGGTCGGTCGGGATGCCGAGCAGCCCCGGTGCCAGCCAGCGAATGATGAACAGTGCCAGCAGCAGCGTGCTGGTAACGACCCCGGCCAGTAACAGCCATTCTTTTTTCATAGCGTCCCCTTGTACATGATCCGCATCCGGCGGTTACTCCAGACCCAGTTTCTTCAACCGGTAACGCATGGCGCGAAAG
>JALSRZ010000022.1 GCA_026984515.1 Thiohalobacter sp.
GCAGACAGGCAAACCCTGCCCGGTCTGCACGACCCCGGTACGCGAAACCCGTACCAGCCAACGCTCGACCTTTTACTGCCCGCATTGCCAGCATTAATACACACATCGGACCACTACTGTACCGTTAACCTGTAAGCAGCGCAGATAAAAACTCGCATCGGGTACGTTTTGAACGATATGGAGCAACCCGGACATGGAACCGGTACAGCCAGATAAAGAGCGTCTGCCGCAGGGATGCGGCAGCCGAGCAGCCATGGACGGCATGCTTTGCGTGTCTTTATCTGGCTGTACCGGTTCCATATCCTCACCTGCAGGTGCGCTCCAAAGTTAACGGGACAGCAGTGCTCTGAGGTATAATGCACCTTGATACTGAAAAAGGAGTTCACCCATGCGAATGAACGTTCTGATCACCTCCCTGACTGCCCTGTTGTATCTGCACCCCGCCATGGCCGTCGATTACCAGGGGGTGTACGATTCTGTGGACAAGCAAAAAGCTTCCGAATCGGTCGATACGGAAAAGATGAAGGAAGCCGTCAGTACGGATGGCGTGGACTACGGGAAAGCCGTTGACGCTGTCGACAAACAGAAAGCTGCAGACTCGGTGGATACCGACAAGGCGCGCGAAGCATTGATGAAATAGGTCGGCTCAACGCACGCCTGCGCTGCCGATGCCACGCGGGTCCGAGGCGGCTTTAACGCGGTTGTTTTTATAGTCGTGGTAAATCGCCTGCATGTTACCGTACCGACTCTTCAGCGGCTTCAGATGGTGCCCGTCCCGCTTCAACGTGTCGAGCGTGGCCGGTGACAGGGCACCGGGCTCGTACTGTATGGCGTCGGGCAGGTACTGGTGATGAAAGCGCGGCAGGGATACCCAGGATTGCGGCGGGTTCCCGGCCTCCAGGTCGAGAATACCCAGCAGCACCATGGTGATGATGCGGCTGCCACCCGGGGTGCCCAGTATCGCGACACCCCGGTCACTTTCAACAAAGGTCGGCGTCATGCTCGACAAGGGGCGCTTGCCCGCATCGATGGCATTGGCTTCCGCGCCTACCAGGCCGTAAGCATTCGGTACACCCGGCTTGGCGGAGAAATCGTCCATTTCATCATTGAGCAGCACACCGGTCCCCGGCACCAGCAACCCGGAACCAAAGGGGTAGTTCACGCTCAGCGTGGCAGCAACCCGGTTGCCCTCGCGATCCAGAATGGAGAAATGAGTAGTGTCGGTGCCTTCCATACCGGGAACCGCCTCCGGAAGCTCAGCGCTGGGGGTCGCGCGATCGGTCCGGATCGAGGCGCGCAGGCCGGCTGCATAGTCCGTGCTGATCAATCGCTGCAGGGGCATATCGACAAAATCCGGGTCGCCCATGTACTGCGCCCGATCACGGTAGGCACGGCGCATGGCCTCGACCACCAGGTGCACACGCTCGGCCGCCGTCTGTCGTTGCAAATCCCAGCCTTCCAGCACATGCAGCATGGTGGCCAGCGCCACACCGCCCGACGAGGGAGGTGAAGCCGACACGATGTGCAGGTCGCGGTAGTCGAAGCTGATCGGCTCCCGCTCCACCACGCGGTACTTGCGCAGGTCTTCCAGCGTCCAGATACCACCGGCGGCGCGCACGCCGTCGACCAGGTGCCTGGCCACGGCACCGGCATAAAATCCTTTTCGCCCCTGTTCGGCCAGGGCTCTCAGCGTGTCCGCCAGTTCCGGCTGCCGGATCCGGGTACCGACCGGCGGCACCTCACCCTTACGCAGGAAAACCGCCGCACTCGCCGGGTAGCGCCGCAGCACTTCCAGCCGGAAGCGCGCCATGCGCCGGTAATACTCGTCCACCTCGAAACCGTCCTCGGCCAGCCGGATGGCCGCTGCCAGCGTTTTCGCCAGGGGCAAACGCCCGTAGTGCGCGGAGAGATGGGCCAGCGCCGCCGGTTCACCGGGGATGCCGGCGGCCAGCGCCCCGTTCATGGACAGACCAGGCACCACTCCACCCTGTTCATCCAGGTACAGGTCGCGTGTTGCCGCCAGTGGCGCGCGTTCGCGCCCGTCCACCATCACCTGCCGGCCGTCAGCAGCACGGTGCAATAACCAGAAACCGCCGCCGCCGATACCGGAGCTGTAGGGTTCGACCACGGCCAGTACCGCGCTGACGGTGACTGCTGCATCGAAGGCGTTGCCACCGGCGTCCAGCACCTCCAGGCCGGCCTGCGTCGCCAGCGGGTGGGCGCTGGCAACCGCTGCAACCGGCGGCGCCGGAGGGGGGGCGGCGGATACAGTACAGACTGCCAGCAGCAGGCCAAAAACCAGAAAGGCCCCGTTCAGGGGCCTTCGGCTGTGCGTTGTGCGGTACACCGTCAGGCGGTCTCCCCGGAAATACGCTGGTATTTGGCAAGCAGTTCCTCACGGGTTTCCTCGTAGTCCGGGTTCAACGGTATGCAGTCCACCGGGCACACGTCGACGCACTGGGAAGTTTCATAATGACCTACACACTCGGTACACAGGTCCGGGTCGATTTCATAGATTTCTTCACCCTGGCTGATCGCGCCATTCGGGCATTCCGGTTCACACACATCACAGTTGATGCATTCGTCGGTAATCATCAAGGCCATCACGGACTCCTGAGCATAGCGTAATCGGGGAAGGGCCGATCCATTTGCCTTGCGTCACCCATCAACTTCCCCGG
Organism: Thiohalobacter sp.; assembly: GCA_026984515.1. Taxonomy (GTDB): domain Bacteria; phylum Pseudomonadota; class Gammaproteobacteria; order DSM-19610; family DSM-19610; genus Thiogranum. The sequence goes on from JALSRZ010000022.1 coordinate 2,679, forward strand.
TATATAAGTAGTGCTTAATATTAGCCCAATCGCTGCTGCAATGCAGCCACTACCTTTGCATGGACAAAACCGGTCACATCCCCGCCCAGCGCGGCGATTTCCCGCACCAGGCTGGAAGACACGTAGGCATAGTGTTCATCCGGCGTCATGAACAGTGTCTCGATCTCGGGCGCCAGGTGGCGGTTCATGCTAGCCAGTTGAAATTCATACTCAAAATCCGAGACCGCGCGTAACCCACGCAGGATTACACCAGCCTGCTGTGCGCGCGCAAATTCCACCAGCAGGCCGTCGAAACCTTCCACTACCACGTTCTCAAACCCCGCCAGTACCTGCCGGGCCAGCTCCATGCGCTGCTCCCAGCTGAAGGCCGGCTGCTTCGGCTCGCTGCGGTGGATGGCGACAATTACCCGATCGAACCGCTTCGAGGCCCGTTCTACGAGGTCGGTATGCCCATGGGTGATGGGATCGAAGGTACCCGGATAAACGGCTGTCTGCATGGGAAAGTATCGGCTGGCCAGAGGATGTGCAATCAATCTAAGCAACTTCGGGCAATTTCACAAGCAAGGCTTGCGTCCGCAGGCGACCAATGTATAAATGACCACCTGCACCGGGCAAACGGGTTGTACATGCTCAAGACACGGGATTTCAACCGCCGCTTCCTTTCCCTCATTCTGCTCGCCTGGACGCTACCGCCGGTCGTGGGCCTGGGCTTTATCCTGTTTATTCGCATCCTGACACCACAGCAGATGCTGGCCATCATGCTGGCTCCGCTCGAACCCCTGTACATAATCGGCTGGCTGGTTTTTGCCGTCTGGTACTTTCCGCGTTACATGCAGCCGTTGCGTGACTGGCTGCAGCACCCGGATAACCGGACCGCCCGCCCCGCCCAGCAACGGATGCGCCGCTTCCCGCTGCACTTCTGGGGCATTTTCCTGGTCTACCTGGCGCTTGCGCCCAGCTCGGTACTGGTCAGCGCCGAGCTGCACACCGATTTTGTCGCACAACCGGTGGACTGGTTCCGCATTCACCTGGTGGCGCTGATCGTCTCCATCATTGTCGGGCTGCCCATTTTTTTCCGGATCCTGGACCTGTTCGGGCAGAGCCTGGGCGACATGACGCTGACCCGGCCGCACGTCACCATCCGTACCAGGGTATTCCTGGTCGGCGCCCTGATACCGCTGCTGATCGATACCATGCTGGTCCAGTATTACTGGACCCGCACCGGTTTCTTTACCGCGGAGACCTTTTTCGTGTGGCTGACGCTGGAGCTGCTGGCCATTGCGGGCAGTCTCATCTTCGTCAACAGCATCAGCCAGTCCATGGCCCCGCTGCGCAACCTGATCGAACGCGGCGCAGCCAGCCGGGATATCGATGCCGCCCGCCTGCTGCCGATGTCGACCGACGAACTGGGCGTCCTGACCACCGACTACCGGCACCTGCTGGGCGAACTGCACCGCTATCAGGATGAACTGGAGCAACGCGTTACGGATCGCACCGGGGAACTGACCGCCGCCAACCGGGAGCTGGAATCCTTCAGCTACTCGGTCTCCCACGACCTGCGTACACCCCTGCGCGCTATCGGCGGCTACAGCCAGGCGCTGCTGGAGGACTACCACGACCGTCTGGATGACACCGGGAAAAATTTCCTGGAACGTATCAGCCGTAACGCCGTACACATGGGTGAACTCATCGATGACCTGCTCGACCTGGCGCGCATCGGGCGCAGTGAAATGAAAGATGAACCCGTCAACCCGGGGCAATTGGCCGAGACCATTATGGCATCCCTGCGGGACAGCTGTTCGGAAGGACGGCAGATCCGGTTCAGCAACCAGGTCAACCTGTCGGTTCAGGCCGATAAGCTGCTGCTGCAGGTTGCCCTGACCAACCTGTTGCACAATGCCGTGAAATACACGGGTAACGAACCGGTCGCGGACATCCGCTTCGGAACCCGCACAGACGGGGATGAGACGGTATTTTTCATCCGCGACAACGGCGTCGGTTTTGACATGGACTACGTCGACAAACTGTTCGGCGCCTTTCAGCGCCTGCACAGGCAGGAAGAGTTCGAAGGTACCGGCATCGGCCTGGCCACCGTGGCGCGCATAATCCAGCGGCACGGTGGCCGCGTCTGGGCAGAAGCGGAAACCGGCAAGGGGGCTACGTTCTATTTCACCCTGGGCGGGCAACAGGAATAGCCGGAGAAGCGTATGTGCTGCAGCCTTCGCGGTCAGGGGTGCGCTCCTGCAAGGTTGATGTCACCACCTGCAGGGACGCCGGCCTTCGGCGCGATAGCTGGCGTGCGCTTCGCGGTCGAGGGGACCGCTCCTACGAGGGGGCTAGCCCGCATTTCTCACCGACTTCCTGCTGCGGCGGCGTCATGCCGCGCGCTAAGCGGCGTTCACTCGGTCGGGCTGCTCGACATCGTGTCGACTATGCCTGCGCGGCCCTCGGTCGCGAACGCCG
>JALSRZ010000023.1 GCA_026984515.1 Thiohalobacter sp.
CTCCCACTACTGGAAGGGAAGTGTTACCAATAAGGAAGGGGTTTCCGTTGACAACGTGCGTCTTGACTACCTGATAAACTTTTGCCGGGTACCTACAGCGCTGAAGACGCCAGAAGTCCAGGCTGCCCAGGAACGGGTAATTACAGCCGCCAAGTAAACACCACTTCTTCCTCAAAATTGCCGGTCTTCGTGACCGGCTTTTTTGTGCCTGTCTTTGCCCTGAGTTTGGTTGACCTCTAAAGAACCTATGTAAACAGGGTGGTCAGGTTTCAACAAGGAATGTTCTACCACTCTTGGTAAGCTGGGGGTGTTCTTAGTAAGGAAGCCGCCGCTCTTGGTTAGCGAATTTCACGCAAACCCATTCTGGAGGGGTGTAGGTAGCCGCAAAGAGCCATATTGGTAGCCGCGCAAAAAAGACATTTCGCACTATAATAGTAGCGCCAAATACTTCTTTGGGCGGTTATTCCGGTAGCCGGGTCAAGAGGCATTTCGCACTATAATAGTAGTGTCAGATGCTTCTGAGGTAGCCGCGAGCCGGGGTAGCCGGGGATTTCATCTTATAGGGGGGGGTGTCAAGAGCTTCTGCCCTTCTTGGATTCCTCTATAAGAGCTTCTTAACTACTTACACTAAAAACATACTAACATTTTATCAATAAAAAGTAGGCTACCGGCTACCAATTTTGAGTATTTGCTATTATTACAGTGCCAAATGGGGTAGCCGCAGCATTCTTGACCGGCTACCCCCGGCTACCTCAGAAGCGTCCTGTACTACTGTCATAGTGCCAGATCTAAGGTAGCCGCCCTCTTATCCACAACATCAAAAAAGGGGCCGAAGCCCCTCTCCCTCGTTATATTGCAACATCCTTGTTACGTCAGTTTCTTCAGCTCCTGCCTGACTGCTTTTGCAATTTCCGTTTTTGTCTTTGCTGAAGGTTTAGTTGGAGACCACTTCCGTAACATTTCCGCTTTTTCTGACATGATCCAGACTCGTGCCGGGCCTTCTTTCGCTGACACCTTCACTTTCTCCCCGTGCAGCACCGTGTGAAGCCGCTCTTTGAGCAAGTGCTGAAGCTCGCCCATGTTGAGAATGCTTCCGCTCGCAGCCTCAGAAGCTTCTAGGTAACTCTCAATATGCCTGAACAGCATGACCTCTGCCGGAGGATTCTCGAGTAGCGCGTCCAGGTGGTGGGTTAGGTCAGTTTTACTGTCGTCAATCAGTCTTGCTCTGGCGTCCGTCTTCGGTGCGGTCATTCCCCCCAGACTGCCATACTTCTTGAACACGTCCAGTAAGTAGGAGAACACAGCACTTATGTACTCTGAACGCTCCAGGTCGCCATACAACGCGTCATAGTATGGCTTGTCTTGCGGGATATTCTGGGTTTCGACAACCCACATTCGCCTGTCATCTGGCGGCAAAACCAGCGCGTCCTTGCTGTTACTGAACAACGCCATATTCGCAAATACCTTGTACATTCCGTTTTTCTCATATTTCAGCGGCAAATACAAAACGTCAGCAATCAACTTGTCCCGGATTTTATCGTCAAACTCGTAGCGGTCTTTGATAGAACCGCCTTTGGCTTCTGCTATTGAGCAGTACAGAGAGCTATGGAGATAGTCCATGAATTGCCCCTGACTCCCTTTCCCCGCCAGCATAGGCATATCTGTTTTCGTGAAGTTGTGGCTCCCTATCAATTTCTGTATCAGGCTATCCAACCAACCGCGTCCGGTGCCTTGTGCCCGGCTGATATGTAGCAAAACAAACTGCAACCGCAAGCCGGGATTGTGTACAGTTTCAGCCAGCCAGCGAATGTACAACTCCTGGTCATCATCTTCCGGAAACAAGTACCGAATATGCGCGTTAAACCGGCTTAGAAGCGGCTTGTAGTCCTTTGCTGCCATTACCTTATGTTTGGGAGTCCAGAAAGTATTGCAGTAAGTCTCTTTTGTGTCCGGGTCTGTGAATACCCGCTCCGCGCCCGGAAAGTAAGTCGTATCAAGGCATCTTCGTTTGCCCGGCCAGTTCAGCCATGCCGTATTGAGAAATTCTGTCGTGCCAAGATGATCAGCACAGAATACTTTTCCTTTCTCTCGGAAATTTATACTGAAGTCTCGTTGCGTAAACACTGGTACCACAACCGACCTGGACAAATCAGCCACCCGGCAACCATCTTCAATAAACACCAGTTCAGAATTCATGACAGCCAGCGATTTTTCCCGGTGCCACAGCTTCGCCTCATTCTTTACACGGCTGTCATCTGCCGCTACACCTAGCTCATGAGCGTAAAGTAAGCAGAATGCTTGATATGTGTTGTGGCACTTGTTTCCACCAGTGAAAAGTACGTCAGACTGGTGGTGGCTGAAAATCACTTCCTTGCCATCGCGTAAATAGACACTAACACCCGCCTGCCCTGACTCGCTTTCCGGTGCAATCCATTTGTCATTGCTTTTCTTGTACCCGAAACGGGTCAACAGCTCGTCAGCCTTGATTTTGCTACTGAAACCGTCTTCCAGCAGGGAAGGACGATATCTGCCGGTACGCTCTGGCAGTGTTTCGCTGGGGTCAGCCTGAACTTCATCAGGAATGACTAACTCGACCGCCCCCCCTTCCAGCACACCTACCCGTTGCGGAATCGGGTCTTTGGCCTTACCCAGAAACTCCGGGGCCGCAATGTATTGAATTTGCTCCCGCTGTAGGAATTTCTTGTCCACTTTGTTCTTTGCCAGTTCAGGAACCCTGTCATACCATTCCTGGAGGTGCTCGCAAGTCACCGCTTTGGTCATTCTGAAGTACAAATGAACCCGCGCCCAGTCCTTGATCCCGTGCGAGCTACTGAACTGATAGGCGCAGCCAGCCTTCCAGAATTCTTCTGGCAATGCCTGTTGAATCAACTCACGAATGTAAGTATCCGGGGCTTCCCGCCAGTCCACCCATACTAAACTGTCATCGCAGCTGTCTAGATCAATTGGCAACCAGAAACTTTCATGGTCGCGTATTGTGGACTTGCGGCGTCTAATGACCTTGATAGGTCTACCACCCCCGTTGACACGCGTCTGGCAATCTTCATCCGCGAAAATTTCTTCCGGGATGCCTCGTACAAGCCCGACTCGGGAATTGTGGCTGTGGTCTTGTAAAAGTTTCGCCAAAGCTCCACAGTTCGACGCGGCCACTTTTTCCGCAACAAACCACTTGGGCATGGTTTGTTTTTTGCCATTGGCTGCTATCCTGGGTGAGTCTTCCAGTTTGCCGTTGACCAACTTGAAGCGTTTGCCAACGCCAGGTTCACCACCCGTTGCTGTCAATAGTGTAAGTTGATTGCTTTGTGCGTCATTGGACACATTCGGACTATCGTTTTCAGGTTGTATCAGGTGGGCGAACTCTTCACGAGCATTTGTTACATCGTTTTCGTACATGGTAAAACCCTCATAACATTTTGGATAAATGCCGCGAGAGTTTCGGTAGGAATCACCTAGCAGAACTAGGACTTAGCAGGACTAGACAAGGCAAAATCAGTCATTCATAATTTTAACCGCGTTGTCAGTCTAGTCTCGTCTCTACCGAAACTCAGAACGACCTTAAAAGCCCTTACCTATAGAGGTAGGGGCTTTTTCGTATCAGGGTGGCAACCATCGCCACCCAGTCATGTCAGTTCTCCAGTTTCGCTGAGACGCAAAGACTGCAACGCGTGCCAAGCGGCAGTAATTATGCAGGATTCCGCAGCCCTTGTCCCGCCGCGACAGCATCCAGTACAAGCCGTTATAGGATCATGAGCTTAGGAAAAACAGGACAAGCTGCTCGGGGTCTTTCATAATTATCACCGTTGTTTGCAACGTTCTCCGGCGTTGGGTAGGGCGAACCCCTGAATTGTCTATTACTCCAGCGCAATTCAGGGGTTCATTTTTGTCCAGAATCCGGCAACACTTCTACAACAACAGTTTGCGTCCACAGTTGAACTACAGGGCAAAGGTGGACAATAAAAATGCCCGGACAGTTGTGAAACCGTCCGGGCAATCTGTGAACAACAAACTACGCCGCTTGTAGTTCCGGTTCAATCAGCCCGGCAAACTCGACACTGGGGTCAATGATCTCTTCCGGTTGATAGTCATCGAACGCATCAATATTCCAGTATTCAATAATCATGTTCATTTCTCTTACCTCTCGTTTGTTTGCCCCCGCGAAATTGCGAGTACGGGATTTATATACAGGGCGAAATCTGGTGCTGACAAGAGGCAAAAACTCCTACCTGTTTGAGAGAATTGGAAGTAAAGTATATTTAGTATTATCAAAACGTTATAAAACCATCGGATTCATGTGGCACGAAAATAGCTTGTGCTTATTTTTGGTCGTATTCTGGCTCTTCGGTTTCCATGAAAGGTCAGCTATCCAGTCTTCCGATTGAACATTTGCAGCACGTTTGCGCCGGTATCAGTTGCAATGCCGTCAACCACAGCCTGTATGTGTTCTGCCCATTCCGTCCAGGCTTTTTGCTGTCGGGGATAGCTCTTTGCCTTGGCGTATATGGCACCGCTTCCAGCTGGTGCATGATTCAGAAGTGACTCGACAACTGAATACTCAATCCCCAGTTTCAAGCAACCAGTCATGCAGGTATGCCGTGTGGTGTGTAGGACGCCGGGGATACCGAGTTTCTTCAGCAGCGCCGTGAAGGTCTTGGTGACGGTATCAGCAGCGATAGGGTGGCCGTGACGATGTTTGAGGGGGTTACCGAATACATATTGCTCGGATGTAGACATTTCCACAGCCTGCTTGACGATTTCAGCAGCCAGTGGGGGCAGGTAGACATAGTGTTGTTTGCCGGTTTTCACGCGCTCAGCTGGCAGGGTGGCAACACCATCCCCGGTTTTATCGTCAAGTGTGACTTCAGACTGCTCCAGGTCCACGATCTCACGCCGTCTGCAGCCGGTCAGGATCAGCAGCTTGATCGCAAGCTCTACAGGGCGGCTCACAGTGCTGTCAGCCTTCAGTGCCAGCCAGATTGCCCTGATTTGCTCATCTGACCAAGCTGTCTCTCTGTGAACCGCTTTGGCCCTGCGTTTGACTTCCCGCGCTGGATTAGACTCAACAAGTAATTCCTCAACGCCAAACGAGTAGATTTGCTTCAGGACGCCGACCACGGCATTTGAGGTTGCCCCCCTGCCAGCCTGTATCAGATCATCCCGTAGCTGAATGACATGCTGGGGGGTGATTTCGTCAGCGGGGATGTCACACCACCTTTTGACAACGTGCAGGTACACACGATTTTCGATAGTTTTGGCGGTATACGGCTTGGTGTTTTTCCAGAGGTAGTCTTTTAACCAGCGCTCAACAAGCTGCTTCACGGTCATGCCTTCGGGCACTTCCGCTTGCTGGCGCAATTCCTTTGCCGCAATCTGGCGTTCAGCGACAACATCCACATTGGCCTTGACCTGTTTGACTAGCTTCGCGTGTTCTTCAGCAGCTTCTGGGAGGTACATATCCTCCAGATTGCCCAGCCAGACCTTTCGCTGTTTGCTGCCCATCGTATAGCGGTAGTAATAGGCTCTGCCGCCAGTTTTGGCTACGCGGAGATATAGGCCAGTGTGTTTCAGGGGTGACTTGACGACTGTCCATGATTCTTTACCAGCCGGATAGGATCGGGATACCGCGTCCCGGTGTGTTTCAATCGGTGCATTTGCCATGTTGTGTACTCCAGTCAGTTGAGAACGATTCTCATTACATGGACTGATTATTAGGCAACAAAACGGCTTTGTCCACAAAAAGAGTATGGTATATCAACTGTCTGATTACACTGAACAAACAGGTTGGTTTTTGCTTCGATTGGGGATGAGGGCAAGCTGGCAGGAAATCTGGTAAACCTCCAATCTGAGGGCAAAGTGAGGGCAAAGCGGCAGGCCAAAACCGGGTTTTACGCGAGCCTACCCTGATAGGACCGCATAAGGGAGACTGTCTAATCTTGTACCTCAACAGGTACTTACACGGATAAGCGTTTGATCTGGCTAAGGATGCAACTCGTACCGTAAAAGTTGCAATGGCGTAGATTCCATGCACAAATAGTGACTTATGACCGAATGGCAGGAAGACCTGATCACCGCCGAGGCGGCCGGTACGCTGGACGGGCTGCTGTTCGAGCGCGTGCACCGCAGCCCGGATGCCGTGGCCTACCGTGACCACGACAAGGCCAGCGGGCAGTGGCTGGATATCCGCTGGCGGGAAGTGGCCACCCGGGTATCGCGCTGGCGCGCGGCGCTGGCTGGTGAAGGCTTCGAATCCGGTGACCGGGCTGCGCTCAGCCTGCGCAACTGCGCCGACTGGGTGTACTTCGACCAGGCAGTGCTGGGCGAGGGCCTGGTGTCGGTGCCGCTGTACACGGACGACCGGCCCGATAACGTTGCCTACATCCTGCACGACGCGGCGGTCAGTGTGCTGTTGTTACAGAACCTGCGTCAATGGAAGGCCCTGCTGCCGGCGCTCGGCGATAACACCACGCTCCAGCGTGTGCTGATCCTGGAGTCGGCAGACGCTGATGAAAAAAAAGACGCGGCGGAGGCCGACCCGCGGCTGCGCTTCGTAGACGACTGGTTGCCCGGTACGGTGCCCGCTGCGCCCCGGCGTGGAGGCGATCCGCATGCACTGGCCTCCATTGTGTATACCTCGGGCACCACCGGACGCCCCAAGGGCGTGATGCTGAGCCACTACAACATGTTGTCGGTGGCGCACGCCGCAGTGGCGGCGGTGGACTGTTACCAGCAGGACCTGTTCCTGTCCTTCCTGCCGCTATCGCACACACTGGAACGAACTGCCGGTTATTACCTGCCCGTGATGGCCGGCGCCACCGTTGCGCACGCGCGTTCGGTGCTGCAGCTCGCCGAGGACCTGGTCACCGTCCGGCCTACGGTAATGATCGCCGTGCCACGTATTTTCGAACGCGTGCACGGGCGCATCATGGCCCAGCTGGAAAAGAAATCACCGCTGGTGCGCAGCCTGTTCCAGGCGGCGGTGCGTATCGGCTGGCAGCATTTCCAGTGGCGCCAGGGCCGGGCGGCCTGGTCGCCGGAGTTGCTGCTGAACCCGCTGCTGAGAAAACTGGTCGGCGACAAGGTGACTGCCAAACTGGGTGGCCGCATGCGCTTTGCCATCAGCGGTGGCGCGGCCCTGCCGTTGCCGGTAGCGCGTGTCTTTATCGGACTGGGGCTGCCGATCCTGCAGGGTTACGGCCTGACCGAGACCAGCCCGGTGATCAGCGTGACACGCGACGGCAACAATGACCCGGCCAGTGTGGGTGAGCCGCTGCGTGGTATCGAGGTGCGCATTGGTGACAAGGATGAACTGCTGGTCAAGTCCCCGGGCGTCATGCTGGGCTACTGGAACAATCACGCGGCAACGGCGGAAATGATCGACCCCGAGGGCTGGCTGCACAGCGGTGACCAGGCGCGCATCGAAAACGGTTGCATCTATATCACCGGGCGCATCAAGGACATCCTGGTGCTCTCCAATGGCGAAAAGATTCCGCCCGGGGACATGGAATCGGCGATCTGTCTCGATCCGCTGTTTGAACAGGCGCTGGTGGTGGGCGAAGGCCGGCCCTGCCTGGCGGCACTGGTGGTGTTGAGTTCGGACCTCTGGTTCGGCTTCGCCAAAGAGCAGGGCCTGGATCCCTTCGCCAGGGAGAGTCTGGAGGACAGCCGCCTGCACAAAAAGGTGCTGGCCCGGATCCAGCAACAGCTGCACGACTTCCCCGGCTACGCCAGGATTCGCCGTGTAGCGCTGACGCTGGACCCCTGGACGGTGGAAAACGGCCTGCTCACACCCACGCTGAAAGTAAAGCGTGCGAAAGTGCTGGAACAGTTCCGCGAGCAGGTCGAGGCGCTCTACGCGCAGTGACGGGTATCAGGTAAGCGGCGTCAGCCGGATTTCCACCCGTCGGTTCAGTGCACGACCCTGCGGTGTCTCGTTGCTGGCGATGGGCGCGTTCTGTCCCATGCCCTGCGTATTGATGCGCTGCGGCAGCACCTTCTGGCTCTCCAGGTAGCGGGCCACGCTGCTGGCGCGCGCCACGGACAGCCGCTGGTTGTACTCGGGCGTGCCGGTGTTATCGGTATGCCCGATCACATCGACGTAGGTTTTCTCGTAGTTGTTGATGACCAGCGCTACCGAGTCCAGTACCCGGTAGAAATCCGCCGAGATATTGGCCGAATCGGTGGCAAAGGTGACGTTACCCGGCATATTCAGGACCAGCGAGTCGCCGACCCGGGTGACGCTGACACCGGTATTCCGCAACCGGGCGCGCAGTTCCGCTTCCTCCCGGTCCATGTAGTTACCGACCACGCCGCCGGTCAGGGCGCCGATCCCGGCGCCGATGAGAATACCCTTGCGGCTGCCGCCGGTGAGTATGGCCCCGGCGATTGCTCCCGCAGCAGCGCCGATTCCGCTGCCCTTGGCCGTGTTGCTGGTTTTCTGCTCACCGGTATAGGGGTCCGTGGTCTGGCAGCCGGCCAGAGTGAAGCCGATAGCGGTTGCCAGCACCAGGGCGCGCAGCCTGAATCGTTTGGGCTGGGGATGCGCACATATTCTGCCTCGATGTGAGACGTGCTGCGGAAACTGCCTGGTCATAAGTACTCCTGTGTTATCTGTTCGCGGATTGCCTGGAAAATACGATTGCCTAAACCCGACAGGCTCCTAGATGCAGGAGACTATAGCAGAGGCTGTTGCCGGATAGCAGGTGCCCGTGGGGTTGGTTCCGGGTGAATCATGCGCTTCGGGCAGCACGGTCGCCGCGCGTGAATTGCGACCGGCACAACGAAAACGGCCACCAGGTGGTGGCCGGATCGGGGAACATAAACCGGAATAATTACCGTTTCTTGCGGCGTGCGATCCCGGCCAGCCCCAGCAGACCGGAGCCGAACAGCGGCAGGGACCGGAACCGGGGTTCACGCCAGCCCTGGCTGATTTTTTACCTGCCAGGCGGAGAAGCGGGGTGACAGTCCGGCTTGATGAGTTGTAGAATCGCTGGGATTTTGACGTGCGGCGGGTGTAGTTCAATGGTAGAACTGGAGCTTCCCAAGCTTCAAACGTGGGTTCGATTCCCATCACCCGCTCCATACTTTTCAATCGGCACAGATCCGCTAACCTCTTAAATAAAAAAGGCATCAAGATGGGCAAACTGTTACGGCTGGTCGTTTTTTCGCTGGGTGGACTGGTGCTGCTGATTGTTGCAGCGGCCATCATTCTGCCCCTGGTGGTGGACCCCAACGACTTCAAGGACGAGATCGCCTCGGCGGTGGAGGCAAAGACCGGCCGTACCCTGACTATGGAGGGTGACATCGGCCTGTCGGTATTCCCCTGGCTGGGGCTGGACATCGGGCCGGTGTCCATGTCCAACGCGAAGGGATTTTCACAACGTCCCTTTGCCAGCATGAAGGCCGTCCAGGTACGCATCAAACTGCTGCCCCTGCTGAGCAGGCAGGTGGAGATGGATACCGTGGTTCTGCAGGGTCTGAACCTGTCCCTGGAAACCGACCGCAGCGGCAAGACCAACTGGAGTGACCTGGCGGGTGCAGCCGGGTCGGAAGCGGCGGCCCCCGCGGTCGAACAGCAACCTGCAGCGGCCGGCGAGGTGGCGCTGACCGGACTGGCGATCGGGGGTGTCGAGATTACCGATGCCGGGGTGGTCTGGGACGATCAGCAGACAGGCGCCCATTATGAAGTCGAGGGCCTGCACCTGCGCACCGGTGCCATCGCACCGGGTGAAGCGGTACCGGTGGAGCTGGGGCTGGTGGTGGATTCGGGTCAACCGGCTATATCCGGCCCGATCAATTTTAAAACGACCGTGGCCCTGTCGAAAGATGGACAGACGATCCGGCTTACAGACGCGCGGCTGACAACCGCACTGGACGGTGACGGCCTGCCCGGTGGCGAGCTGAAATCGGAGCTCGGGTTCAATACTACGCTGGACCTGCACGCACAGACGCTGGCGGTGACAGACCTGTTGTTGCAGGTGCCGGGGCTGCAGGTCGAAGGCGAACTGAACGGTTCGAAAGTCCTGGACGACCCGGCATTCAGTGGCGCGATCCGGGTGGCGGAGTTCGTGCCCAGGGAGGTGATGAAAAAGCTGGGATTGCCGCCGCTGGATGTGGCAGATGCCAGTGTGCTGGGCAAGGCAGACGCGCAGCTGGACCTGCAGGCCACCACGGACAGCGTCCGGCTCGACAAGCTGCAGTTCCGGCTGGATGACTCCACCCTGGACGGCAACCTGGCGGTCAGTCATTTTGCCAGACCGGCGATTCGCTTCGACCTGCAACTCGACCGGATCGATGTAGACCGTTACCTGCCTGCCGGCAGTGACGCCCCGCCGGTTCCCCCTCCCGCAGCAGCAGCGGCCGGAGCGCAAATGATCCCGGTGGAGACGCTGCGTGAGCTGGATGTGGCGGGTGAGCTGAAAATCGGCCAGCTGAAAGCCTCCGGCCTGCGCAGTTCGGACATCCGCATGAAACTGACAGCCAAAGACGGGGTGGTGCGCGTCTACCCGGCCACCGCCAGCATGTACGAAGGGCAGTACAAGGGCGATATCAAACTCGACGTGCGCGGCCGGCAGCCGAAAATATTCATGGATGAGCACCTGTCCGGTATCCAGGTCGGACCGCTGCTCAGAGACCTGAGCGGCAAGGAAACCCTGTCCGGGAAAACACAGGCCAACGCCAAACTGACCGCCGCCGGGCAGACGCCGGAACAGTTTACGAACACGTTGAACGGCAAGGTCGATTTCAAATTCACCGATGGTGCTGTGCAGGGATTCAACCTGGCCGGCATGATCCGTAAGGCGCAGGCCAAACTGGAAGGCAAACCGGTGCCGCCCGACAGCGGTCCCGACAAGACCGATTTCTCCAGCCTGTCGGGCAGCGCGAACATCACCAACGGTGTCATCCGTAACCGTGATCTGATGGCCATGAGTCCATTGTTGCGCGTACAGGGTACTGGCGACATCGACCTCCCCAAAGAATCACTGGACTACACAGTGACCGCCAAGGTGGTGGGCAGCCTGGAAGGGCAGGGCGGCAAGGGTGCGGTCGACCTGAAAGGGCTCGAGATCCCGGTGCACCTCAGCGGTACCTTCACCAAACCCGAATACCGGGTAGAGCTCGACAAGGTGCTCAAAAAGAAAGCGGAAAAGAAGATCAGGAAGAAGCTGGACAAGGCGCTGGAAAAGAAATTCGGTGACAAGTTCAAGGGGATTTTTGACTAAATGCGAATTCCGGGCCTGCTGGTCGGCCTGTTGTTCGCGGTGGCTGTTGGTGCCGGCCAGGTGCAGGATGTCATCGAATCGCAGGACGGCACGGTAATGGCGCTGCTTGTCCCTGCGCTCAGCGATTTCCGCTATGGTTATGCGCGACTGAACCTGTGGCAGGAGCCGGAAGGTACGCGGATACTGATCCGCGCCGAGGTGGAGCCGGATTTCTGGATCCCATCGCTGATCGGTCCCTGGCTGATCAAGCGCAAGCTGCTGTCGGAGACGCTGGAGACCGTGGACCGGCTGGAGCAACTGGCGAAAACAGCGCCGGTATCGCACAATACCCCCCCTTGGAATGAATCAGGCCGGGCGTTACCCGGGGTGTCAATACAGCATGCTTACTATAGAAGAAACTAAAATAGGGGTTGTAGGTCTGGGCTATGTGGGGTTGCCACTGGCCGTGGAATTTGGCAAAAAGATGTCGGTGGTGGGGTTTGATATCAATGCCGGTCGGGTCAATGAGCTGAAGAGTGGTAAGGATAGCACCCTTGAGGTCGATGCCGAAGAGCTGGCGGAAGCCGCCTGCCTGGAATATACCGATCAGGTCGATGATCTCGGGGCCTGTAATGTTTTCATCGTGACCGTCCCTACCCCTATCGATCGATACAAACGCCCCGACCTGTCCCCGCTGGAGTCTGCCAGCCGCATGGTGGGTAAGGTTCTCAAGCCGGGCGACGTAGCTGTTTTTGAATCGACAGTCTATCCGGGTGCAACGGAAGAAGTCTGTGTGCCGATCATGGAGGCTGTATCGGGCCTCACATTCAACAAGGATTTCTTCGCCGGTTACAGTCCGGAGCGTATAAATCCCGGTGACAAGGAACACAGGGTAACCAGTATTCTGAAAGTCACTTCCGGGTCGACTCCGGAGGCAGCTGATTTTGTAGACGCACTGTACCGTGAAGTTATTACGGCGGGAACACATAAAGCCAGCAGTATCCGCGTTGCCGAGGCAGCGAAGGTAATCGAGAATACACAGCGTGATGTCAATATTGCCCTGATCAACGAGCTGGCGTTGATTTTTAACCGCATGGGTATCGACACCATCGAGGTGCTGGAAGCTGCGGGCACCAAATGGAATTTCCTGCCGTTTCGTCCCGGCCTGGTGGGCGGACATTGCATTGGTGTCGATCCCTACTATCTGACACACAAGGCGCAGGAAACAGGCTATCACCCGGAAGTGATTCTTGCCGGGCGACGCATCAATGACAGCATGGGTGCGTATGTGGCCGGGCAGGTATTCAAGCTGATGAATCGCTCGCACCTGAAGGTGTGTGATTCGCGCGTGCTGGTGATGGGGCTGACTTTCAAGGAGAACTGCCCTGATCTGCGTAATACCCGTGTAATCGATATTATAGAGGAATTACAGAGCTATAATGTCAATGTCGATGTCTATGATCCGTGGGTTGACGCCGAGGAGGCTGTTGGCACATACGGTATCAGGCCGCTCGACCAACCTGAAAAGAATACCTATGACGCGGTAGTGCTTGCAGTGGCGCACGAGCAGTTTCGGGATATGGGTGTTACCGGTATTCGCTCTTTTGGCAAGGAAGCAAGCGTGCTGTATGACGTGAAGCACCTGTTGCCGGTCGAAGCGGTCGACGGCCGCCTGTAAGATTCTGAATCCATTACCCGGGGAAATTCAATGAAAGTTCTGATTACCGGCGCAGCCGGCTTTATTGGCAACAACCTGGCACTGCGCCTTCTGGATCGCGGTGACGAAGTTATCGGTATCGACAATCTGAATGACTACTACGATCCCACCCTCAAGGAGGCGCGGCTGGCGCGCGTGGCCGACAACCCGGGTTTTACCGATGTGCGCATCAATCTGGAGGATCGTGACGGCATTGCCGCGGTTTTTAAACAGCATAAACCGGATCGCGTGGTTAATCTTGCCGCGCAGGCCGGAGTGCGCTACTCGCTGGAAAATCCACACTCCTATATTGATACCAATATTGTTGGCTTCATGAATATCCTGGAAGGTTGTCGTTACAATGATGTTGAACACCTGGTGTACGCTTCCAGCAGTTCTGTGTATGGTTCCAATACGAAAATGCCGTTCTCCGTACATGACAACGTCGATCACCCGGTCAGTATCTATGCGGCTACCAAAAAAGCCAACGAGCTGATGGCGCATACCTACAGCCACCTGTATCGTCTGCCCACCACGGGCTTGCGGTTTTTTACCGTGTACGGACCCTGGGGGCGGCCGGACATGGCGTTATTCCTGTTTACGCGCAAGATTCTTGCCGGGGAGCCGATTGATGTATTCAATTATGGCAAGCATCGTCGCGACTTTACTTACATCGATGATATCGTGGAAGGCGTTATCCGTACCCTCGACCGGGTGGCAGAGGCCAACCCGGCCTGGAGCGGGGATGCGCCTGATTCGGCCAGCAGTGCCGCACCATACCGCCTGTACAATATCGGTAACAACAAACCGATCGAGCTGATGCACTACATCGAGGTGCTCGAAGACTGTCTCGGCATGAAGGCCGAGAAAAACATGTTGCCGTTACAGGCCGGGGATGTGCCGGATACTTATGCGGATGTCGAGGATTTGATTGCTGACACCGGCTACAAGCCGGATATGTCAGTCGAAACCGGCGTTGCCAACTTTGTTGACTGGTACAGGGAATACTACTCCGTTTGATAAACCGCAGACAGGGACGGGCATGAAGTGCAGACCTGATAGCGCCATGCACTTCACTGACCGGGTCCTGCAATGGTTCGATGCACACGGGCGCAGGGACCTGCCCTGGCAGCAGCAGGTGACTCCATATCGCGTCTGGGTATCGGAGATCATGCTGCAGCAGACCCGGGTGCAGACCGTGATCCCGTATTACCTGCGTTTTATGCAGAGTTTCCCGACCCTGCAGGCGCTGGCCGGAGCATCGCTGGACCAGGTGCTGCATCACTGGTCAGGTCTCGGCTATTATGCGCGGGCACGCAACCTGCACAGGGCGGCACAACAGGTGCGCGATGACCTTGCCGGCGCCTTTCCCGCTGACATCGAAACCCTGCAGCAATTACCCGGCATCGGTCGTTCCACCGCGGGCGCCATCCTTTCGCTGGCGTGCGGGCAACGCCACGCTATCCTCGATGGCAACGTCAAGCGGGTATTGACCCGTTACCACGCAGTAGAAGGCTGGCCGGGAAAGACGGCTGTGCTGAAGCAGCTGTGGTCGCTGGCAGAGACATTGACCCCGGCTGAACGTGTGGCAGCGTACAATCAGGCCATGATGGACCTGGGGGCAACCCTGTGTACACGCAGTAAACCGGATTGCGCGGTTTGTCCGCTGCAGTCGGAGTGTGAAGCGCACAGGCAACAGCGCCAGCAGGATTTCCCGGCGCCGCGGCCGCGCCGCGCGCTGCCGGTGCGCGAAGTCAGGATGTTGTTACTGGTAAACCCCGAGCGGGAAATCTACCTGCAGCAGCGTCCCGCCAGCGGGATCTGGGGCGGCCTGTGGGGATTCCCGGAATTCGAAAGCCGGGATGCACTGGATGGCTGGTGCGACCGGCATGCCGGCAACGGGAACAGCGAAGTGAAGGTCTGGCCGGTGGTGCGCCACACCTTCAGTCATTTCCACCTGGATATCACCCCCTGTTACCTGCAGTTACAAAACCCGGTTCATTCTGTGATGGAAGACGGAAATGGGCTCTGGTATAACACGCGTCACCCGGAAACACTGGGATTTGCCGCCCCGGTCAAACGACTGTTGGCCCAACTGCAACAACTCAACTGAGGAGATCCCGCACATGGCCAGAATGGTGCATTGTGTCAAACTGGGAAAAGAGGCCGAAGGCCTCGACCGGCCCGTTTATCCCGGAGAGCTGGGTAAACGTATATTCGAGAAGGTTTCAAAAGAAGCCTGGCAGCAGTGGATGCAGCAGCAGACCATACTCATCAACGAATACCGGCTGTCACCCATGCAGCCGAAGGACCGCAAGTTCCTCGAAGAACAGATGGAAAAGTTCTTTTTCGGCGAAGGCGCCGAGACCCCGCCGGACTACCAGCCGCCTGCCTGACCGGGCGAAAAGCACCGGTCAGTGCATAAACACCGGGTGCTGCGTCAAAAATACGGCTTCCACTTGACTGCCCCGGTCACTCCCGGTTTAATACGCGCTCTTCACCAAAGGCCAGATAGCTCAGTTGGTAGAGCAGGGGACTGAAAATCCCCGTGTCGGTGGTTCGATTCCACCTCTGGCCACCATTTAAAAACAACGTCTTGGCACACTATTAGCGAACCCTGATGCTCAGGGTTTTTCGCCATGTCCCACTATGTATGCCGAATGCACCAGAATGGCCTCCGAGAGCGTGACAAGGCCACAGTTTCGGCCTGTCGCGGCTCACGTCAGTAACCCGTTTCCGGGCCTGGCGGAGCGCCCAATTATAAGAAAATAATTATTAACTAAAGCGTGGGAAGCGCCCCATTACCATCCTTTATTGGTACTATGCGCTTATTGACAGCAATAAAAAAACATAACTATCTGTTTACAGCAATTGAGTAACCAATAACAATATTTGAGGAGAGAGCTGTTATGCTTGGTACCCTTGAAAAGCTGGTGCTTCTATTCACCACTATCGTCAGCCTGGTATGCACTACTGCATCTGCATCAACACTAGTCGCCCGAGACTGGCAGTCCGCCGGGGACAATGCATTGACTTACGACAGCAGTACAAACCTTGAGTGGCTGGATCTCACTCAAACAGTCGGTGAATCGGTGGTCTATGTTGATTCCCAACTTGGTCCGGGCGGGGCCTATGACGGGTTTCGATATGCCACACGTACAGAGGTTGAACAACTGTTTAATGACTTTGGAATATTTTCAGCCCCAAACGATGATGCAAAGGTAATCAAGATTGACGAGTTGGCTGCGTTAATGGGGCAAACTTACCCGGCAAACCCATCCGTCACACCTGCTGGAGGCTCCAGAGGATTTGCCGGTATCAATGACCCGGCACTGTACAACCGCGATATGTGGCTTATGAATATGTGGTATCAGCAGCAAAGTTGTTGCGGTGGAGCTACGTGGTGGGAGTTCCAGGATTTTGGTTATGATCCGTCACTCACCCCCGCTACGTACATAACCGATGGTGCATCCGATACCGGTTCGTATCTTGTTCGAACGGCCGTAAGCACGGTACCACTCCCTGCTACTGCCTGGTTGTTTGGTAGTGGTCTGCTCGGTTTAGCCGGTATGGCAAGAAGCAAAAAAGGCGTATTACCGTTGGATTAGTATCAATAGGAACGGCGACCTTGGTTACTGTTCCTGATTGTGCTGAATCAGTGGATCTCTGATTAGTTTGCGTTCCGTCATTCTGGCGGATGCCAGTATCCAGTGGTTTCGATGACATGGATGCCGGCCTTCGCCGGCATGACGAATTAATCAGAGGCGCCTTACAGTAACTTGTATTATCCGGCGTTGAATGCTGTAGGTGGTGATACATTCAATTTGCAGAATACGGTTTACAATTTCCCGGACTGGAAGACGAACACCGGACTCGATACGGTTTCGGTGGTAGCGGATGGAGATTTTAACCTGGATGGCAGACTGAGTGCTGCAGACCTGCTGCTGGGGTACCGCCAGCTGCTTGGCCTGACGTCACTGGATGCGGAACAACTTGCCCATGGCGACCTGTATCCGCCGACAGGTGACGGGGTAGTGGACTTTCCTGATATCGTGGTATTGCATAAACTGATTTTCCAGTAATCCAGTAATGTGTACACCACGATTGCCGGTGTGACGGCCGGCTGCATTCTGTCAGTCCCATTTTATGCTGAACAGCCGTCTAGCCCGCATTTCTCACCGACTTCCTGCTGCGGCGGCGTCATGCCGCGGCGCGCTCTCCGGAAATACGGCATGCTGGATCGGAGAGTACCAGGAGCAGGGGAGCACCAGCTCCGCGTTCGCATTTAACCTAAAGAAACAGGTATTCTGCAGCGCCTGTTGGAAAGGCAGCTGACGGTCTAAAGATGAGCAGGCGTAGCGGCTCAAGAGGGCGGCACAACCGTCAGCCTGACGTCTTGCTGAACATAAATTTCGGGATTCCCGGGATCGGTTGTGCGTACTGTTATGAGGTAGGGGCTTTGAGTGTGGGCCCCCTCCCTCGGGGTCCAGATGAAGATCCCATTCACCAGTGACACTCCGTAGAGATTGGGGGTTTCGGCATCCAGCACATGAACCCTGACGTGCCTGATTGAAGCATTCAAAGGCCCGTCAGTTTCACGCTCAGACATATTGCTTACAGATAAGCCTGTCAGATTGCCGACAATGAGGTTTTCACCCCATGCCTGATCTTCCCTGTTCTCTATGCAGTTTAGATCTGCTGGTCCGGTCCCGCACTTACGGTTGTCCATGAAGTCCGGAAGAATTTCAAGTCCGCGCTTTGATGTGGCCCGCGTTTCTACTCGCACCAGGTCACCTCGCTCATAAGCCGGGCCAAGAGTTACGTCTTCGCGTAGCGCATTTTTATCGAAGGTGCGTGTTGCAACAAAATTGGGAGAGGAACGGCTTGATCTGGCGAGAAAGTAGGTGCTGGCGTCGATTGCAGAGCCCCAGAAGCGAGGGTGCCAGCCACGAACTTCGTCGTATCGCCAGCGGGGGTAGTATTCGGATTCAATCATCACGTTGTTGCCGGGGAAAGCCGGCGCAAAGCCATTGATGTGATAAGCAAGCAGGTCAGGTTCACGCACCTTCGGGGTAGCCGATGTGTTGTGAATGTAGGATGTTGAAAGATGCCCGGGCTCCAGTTGGATGCCCCACACTTCAATGTTGCTTCCTGTGCCATCCAGGTCTGGTTCGACCTGCAGGAAAGTTGCATCATCCGGCGTAGTGGAGGGTTGTTTCCTGAAGCTGAAGGTTAGCACCCACCACCCATTGTAACCCGTGTCGTCGAGATAGATCCGGCCACGATCCAACAGGTTTTCACTGGTAGTGTTCATGCTGGAGGTTACAGAAGGCAATCCGTCGTTCCAGTCTATTTCCACGTAGCTTTCCCACTCGGAACGAGTGTCGTTATAGACGCCAACCCGGGATGAAACCGAGCTTCCGGACTTTACATGTATCCTGGTTGCGTAATACCCGGTTGGTGTCTCGTAATGGTCAAGGGCGGTCAGCTTTACAGCAATCCTTCGGCAACTCCGTGCATTGGTGCTTCCCTTGACCAGCGAGGATGTTACCGTACCGTCAGGTGCAATACCGAAATTATCGATTGCAGTGCCGCCGAACACTCCCGTCCATGGTGCGCTGCCAAGATTCAGGCTCGGTGCAATCAGGTTGGTACGGCGCCCTTCAATAAGAAGCCCTTGATGGTTGTCCAGGAAGCGAGGGGTGTCGGCAGGTACATGTATGATTCGGCCTGTGCCATCCCGGTACGTCGCAGGACTGGCACGGGAGAATGAGTGGTCAGCTCCGTTTGCAGTCAGGGTGTCTGTCAACGGCGCATCGAAGATGATGACGGAGCGAATGGCTTGAGTCGTGGTATTTGCGTCACCTGCAACGGGCAACTTTAGAGTTTGTCCTTCTGATATAGTTGCATCCGCGATGACGTCCATTTGTGGAGCATTGTCTGCAACTGTAATGTATACGTTCCTCTCGGTGGCGATCGCAGGGTCGATTGCATCAGTGGCTCGGATGACAACCCGGATGGGCTTGTGTGTTTTTGTATCCGGTGAAGGTTGCCAGCTGAAGAGCCCCCCCTGGGTGGATGGGTACAGAGATGCACCGCGCGGACAGTCTACACAGCTCAGTATCGGTGCAGGTCCGTCCGGGTCAGAGGCCGTTATATCAAAGCTCAGGGTTTTCCCGGCCGGCGTGCTTTGTGCTCCTACCGGATCGATGACCGGTGCATGATTTTCTGTATGGCTGGTAGCTTTCGCAAAAGCGGTTTCTGAAACCAGTGCCCCGGCCACTGCTGAATAATCCGGACTGGCCTGATCATTGACTGATGTGTCAGGTACACAGCTACCCAGTAGTGCAAGCGTAAGCAGGATAATCACGGTAATGAACCCGGGCTGAAGATATGCATTGGATGCGGCACTCATAACGAGCGGTTATACGACAGGAACACAGTAGTGTTAAGGAGGAAATACGAGAACTGTGATGAAGTTGCCGGTTAAGGTATGGAGAAGGACACAATCCGGGGGTCTGGCCCGCATTTCTCTGTGCCCCTGTTCTCGACTGACCGCTGTGTTAAACCCCCGGGTTGTCATGCGACGAATATTGGTTAGAATTGCCCGGGATGCGACAAAACAAAGAGCCATTGTATTTGAATTTACTACGCTACTAATTATCCGGATATTGTTTCAAGGAGGAAACAATGCGCATCCTAGCCTGTCTTGCGGCGATTGCCGTTTTTTACACACTGTCGCCCTCAATGGCCTGGGCACGTGCCAGAGTGTATCGCTGTGTGCAGCCCGACAGGCATATCAGTTATCAGCAGATTCCCTGTGAAGAAGGGAGTGGGCCGATTGACCTCGACAACTCCCGTAGCGGCTGGACTGCCCTGCGAAATGGCGAGAAGGAGCTTTTGCGCAGTTACCGGAACCGGGATTCAAGGGTGCACAATCGGACAGTTCGACGAAAAACGCCGGAACGGGAAAGCAAATCCTGCTGGAAAAAGCGAAAACAACTGGAAGCGGTGCGCTCAAGGCTGCGCCGGGGCTATACGCTCGATGAGAGTTACGAGCTGCGCCGCAAGCGGGAGAACTACGAGGACTACCTGCGACAGTTTTGTTCCTGAATGAGCTCGCCCACTGTGGCGGCTACCTGGAGAGCTTCAATCGGCGGAGCGGGCCAGCAGGATTTCCAGTTCGCTGGCGGACATGGGGCGGTCAAACAGGTAACCCTGCAGCAGGTCGCAGTGCTCTGCTTTAAGAAAGGCTTCCTGTGCGCGGCTTTCCACGCCTTCTGCCACCACTTTCAGGCCCAGGCTGTTGCCCATGGCGATGATGGTGCGGGCGATGATGGCGTCACTGGGATCTTCGGGGATATCGCGGACAAAGGAACGGTCGATCTTGAGCTTGGATATGGGCAGGTGTTTGAGCTGGGCGAGCGAGGAATGGCCGGTACCGAAATCGTCCATGGCTACACCGATGCCCAGTTCACGCAGTCGCAGCAGCTCTTCCACGGCCTCACCCCGGGGATCCATGAGCGTGGATTCGGTGACCTCGATCTCCAGCTGGCCGGCCGGGAAACCGGTCCTGGCCAGTACTTGCTGCACCTGGTCAAAAAAGAGCCCGTCCAGCTGCCGGGCGGAGATATTGACGGCCAGCTGGAAGTGCGGCAGTCCGGATTGCCACCACTCGCTGCACTGCCGGCAGGCGTCGAAGAGGATTTGTTCGCCGATGGGTTTGATCAGGCCGGTGTCTTCAGCGAGCCAGATAAAGTCATCCGGTGCGACCGTGCCAAAACCGGGACGCTGCCAGCGAACCAGGGCTTCAACGCTGTCCAGGCCGCCATCGTCGGCGCGGTAGATGGGCTGATAGTGGAGGATAAACTGCCGCTGGGTGATGGCCTGGCGCAGGGCGGCCTCCATGGCCACGTGCTGATCGACGCGGGTGCCGAGTTCCGCTTGGTAGAAGAAACACTGGTTGCGACCGCGTTTTTTGGCCTCGTACATGGCGGTGTCGGCCCGCCGTAACAGGGTATCGCGGTCCCCCGCGTCACGCGGAAACAGGCTGATGCCGATGCTGGTGGTCAGCGAGTAGTCGCGCTGCCGAATCGTGATAGGCGTGTTGAAGGCGTCAATGAGTTTCGCGGTGACATGCGAGACTTCTTCCGTGTCGCCGATGTCCTCGAGCAGTATCACGAACTCGTCGCCGCCAAAGCGGGCCAGCAGGTCCATTTTGCGTACCCGTCTGGCCATGGTTGAGGCTACTGTCTGTAATATGCGGTCGCCGGTCTCATGGCCCTGGGTGTCGTTGATATTCTTGAACTGGTCCAGGTCGATAAACAATAGGGCCAGTTGTGTGTCGTTGCGTCGCGCCGACTCAATGGCATGATCCAGTTGCTGCATGAACAGGTAGCGGTTGGGAAGGCCGGTAAGGGTATCCTGGTAGGCAGCCGCATGCAGCAGGGTTTCCTCCTGCTGACGCCGGATCACGATGCTGGCGAGCGCGGCGCTGGTTTCCAGCAGGTGTTTGTGAAAGGCGTCGGGTTCGCATTCCCTGAAAATGGAGAGCGCGAACGAGCCGATGATTTCGCCACCTTCCGTGCGAATCGGCATGGACCAGCAGGCGCCGATATCGAAATCAATGGCATACTGGTGAAAATCCGCCCAGCGGTGGTCGGTCAGGGTGTTCTTCACAAAGACCGGTTTATCCTGGTAGACCGCTGTGCCGCAGGAACCGGAACACTCGCCCGGCACCAGGCCGTTGAGCTGCTGGATGGCGGCTTCGGGTACATTGGGCGCCGAGCGTACCACCAGGTGGGTTCTGCTCTCGTCGTACAGCATGATGGAGCCGACGGATTCCGGCAGCATGGTTTCAGCCGAGCGGCAGATATCATCCAGTATGGTCTCACGGTCGTGACCCAGGGCCACGGCCTCGAGAATATCCTTCTGCAGGTGTATCAGCTGTTCGGCCTGTTCCCTTGGCAGTTCTGCAGACGGGGCCGTGGTCTGCAGGGGTTCCGCTGGGTTCATCGCATACTCACTTTAAGTGTGCTGTGCAGGCACTGTAGCGACCGGTGCCGGGCGAAGCTTGAGTAGATGATGAAGGCTTATAGCGTACTATCCGACGGGCTTCAAGCTGTGTGGTTTGGCATGCAGGCTAGCCCGCATTTCTCACCGACTTCCTGCTGCGGCGGCGTCATGCCGCGCGCTAAGCGGCGTTCACTCGGTCGGGCTGCTCGACATCGTGTCGACTATGCCTGCGCGGCCCTCGGTCGCGAACGC
>JALSRZ010000024.1 GCA_026984515.1 Thiohalobacter sp.
AAGTTCGCCGAATGCCTGTTTCAGCGCGGCGAAATCATGACCATCGCAACACGCCACGTGCCAGCCGAAGCTGCTGAACTTTGACTCCAGATCGCCCAGGTCGATGATGTCCTCGACCGGCTTGTCGGACTGAATCCTGTTCCGGTCGACAATGGCAGTGATATTGCCAACGGACTGGTGAGCCGTGGTCTGCAGTGACTCCCAGATCTGTCCTTCCTGCAGCTCACCATCACCGGTCATAACGAACACCTGCCCGCCCGCGCCATTCATCCTTTTGGCCAGCGCCATCCCTTTGGCCTTGGAGATCCCCATCCCCAGCGAACCCGAGTTGGTTTCGATGCCGGGGATACTGACATCCGGGTGGCCGTGAGTGCCGCCCAGCCGACGCAGGTTGATAAACTGCCCTTTGGACAACATACCCAGCGAATAGAGCACCGCGTAACAGGCAGGCGCGTCATGCCCCTTGGACGAGAAATAGATATCACGGTCCGGGTGATTGAAACCCAGCCCGACGGTATTCATCCCGGCGTAGTACAGGTAGGTCACAATATCCAGCGAACTCAGGCTGGAACCCAGGTGCCCGGAACCCGCCCGTTTGACGGTAGCCAGGGTATTGGCACAACACATGTCCGCCAGCAGTCGCAGCCTGGATACACTATCCATGGCCGTCCCCCGCACGCGCCGGAATTCATGGGCAGTAATGAGTTTGATCTCTAGCATGGTTCCAGTTGCCTCCTGAGCAGATACGGGAAACGGGTGACGGGTGGCAGTTCTGCCTGGCGATTCCTGACCAGGTATTCAGCGAGGCCCCAGTCGTACTCGCTGTTTACATCAAAACCTTCGTACTGCTCAGTAAAGAAGGGCATCAGCACGTTGCCGGCAATGGTGCCGGTTTCCAGCACCGTACGTGTCCAGGCGATCTCCAGGCTCGCATTCTGCGTGTACACAACGGGCAGGGACTGGTACTGGCTGCTGTGCCACGGCTGCGCGGTTGCGTGCAGGGGCAGCAGCGGCACCATGCGCCTGCCCTGGACGACCCACATTTTCCCGGGGTGCTGCCGGCATTTTTCCACCGCCCGTAGCGAGTCGATACCGGCTTCCGCCAGAAAGGCCTGCCAGGCCCGCCGGATGGTGTGCGGCATACGGAAAGGACTGGTTGGCCGCAGGATACTGACACAGCGGTACTCGCGACCGCGCTCCCTGAGTCGGTCCAGGGTATAACGCAGCCATTCGATGTCCGGTGAAACATCCCCCGCCAGCCCGCGCGGTCGCAGGAAGGGAACCTCTGCGCCATAGTGCCTGGCAATATCGGCGTAGTGTTCGGAATCAGTGGATACGATCACGTCCGAAAAAATGCCACTCTGAACGGCTGCTGAAATGGTGTAGGCCATCAGTGGGTGCCCCGACAGGGCACGAATATTCTTCCCCGTCACCCGCTTCGAACCCGCGCGTGCCGGTATCAGTGCAACCACATCCGGATTCCCGCTACTCATATCACAGATCCCCCGGGTCACAGTGGACGTAGACGTCTTTCAGTTCTGAATACACATCAAGGGCTTCCGTGCCGGGCTCGCGCGAACCGTTACCGGACTGTTTCAGTCCACCGAAGGGCATGTGCGGCTCACTGCCGTGCGTCCCGCCATTGACCACGGCAACCCCCGCCTGCACCCTCTGCGTAAACTCGGTGGCACGGTGAATACTGCGGGTATGTATGGCCGCCGTCAGGCCATAGGGCGAGTCATTTGCCATACGCAGTGCTTCCGCAAAGGTACTGGCCCGGTACAGGCAGGTCACCGGACCAAACAGCTCGGTGACCGAAATTTCGTCCTGCGGACCGGCACCTTCGATAATGGTCGGCGCCAGGTAAAATCCTTTGGCGTGCGCCTCGTCATCGAGGCGGCGGCCGCCCAGTGTGACCGTCGCACCCGCCGCCTTCGCCCTTGCAATGAACGCAAGCAGGTTGTCGAGTTGCCGCTGGTTGATGACCGGCCCCAGGTCATCCGCGTCATCGGGACCCACGCGCAGCAGGCGCACGCGCTCAACGAGCCGGTCGCGGAACTGTTCATAGATTGCGTCGAAAACGATAATCCGGCTGGCCGCTGCGCAGCGTTGCCCGGCGTTACTGAATGCGGCAAGCAGGGTCCAGTTCAGCGCGTTTTCGAGGTCGGCATCATCGCAAACCACCAGCGCATTCTTGCCGCCCAGTTCCAGCGAGACCCTGGCCAGCCGTGCACCCGCCACCGTTGCAATGCGTCGCCCCACGGCGGTGGAACCGGTAAAACTGACCACATCCACACCCGGGTGGGCCACCAGGGGAGCACCCGCTTCCTCGCCCTGCCCCTGGATAATGTTGAGCACCCCGGCAGGCACACCGGCTTCCTGCGCAATCCGGCCGAACAGCCAGGCCGTGGCCGGCGTGTCTTCGGCAGCCTTGAGCACGGCGGCATTGCCGCAGATCAACGCCGGGAACACTTTCCAGGCCACGTTGGCGATCGGCGTGTTCGCTGCAATGATCAGCCCGGCCACACCCACCGGCTGCCGTATGGTGCTGGCATACCGGTGGGGTGTCGCGCTGCCGGTAGTTCGGCCGTAGAGACGACGCCCCTCACCGGCCATGAATTCGCCCTGCGCAATGGCAGCACCGGTTTCGCCCATGGCCGCGGCGAACGACATCCCGGTCTCCAGTGCAACGACCGCCGCAAGGTCCTGCTGGTCGCGACGCATCAGCCGCGCAAGTGCATACAGCACTTCTCCGCGTCGCACCGGTGTCAGCCCGGCCCAGTCCGGCTGTGCCTCCCTGGCTGCCCCGACGGCCCGTTCAATATCATCGGCCAGCGAGCGGACCACCTGGTACACTGGCCTGCCACTGTGCGGCGACACCTTGTCAAACACTTTGCCGGAAAGCGCTTCTGACTGCTCTCCGCCAATCCAGTTGGGTACAGTCCCGGGAATTGATTCCTCGATCATTCAGCTGACCCGATGCGCCTTCACCAGGCGGTAAAGCCCCCATCCACAACCAGCTCGGTACCCGTCACGTAGGACGAGGCGCGCGAAGCCAGGAACAGCAGTGGCCCGCCCAGGTCATCGCCTGCCGCCATTCGCCCCATGGGCACACGGTGACAGAACTTGTCCGTAAACCGGTCATCCTGATCGCCCGACACGCCCCCCGGGGAAAGCGCATTTACCCGCACACCACTGGACGCCCAGTGCGTCGCCAGGTAGCGCGTCAGGTTGACCACCGCTGCCTTGGACGCGCCATAGGCCGGTGGTTTCAGGAAAGGCGGGTCACTGCGGAGATGGTCGTAAAACCGCTGGTCGGGTGAAACACCGGCATACAGCGAACCGATGTTGATAATGGACCCGCGCCCCGCATGCAGCATATGCCTGCCGAACACCTGGCTGACCAGGAAAAGACCCAGCGTGTTTACCTCCAGTATCTCCCGGCTTTCCTCCAGCGGGATATCCACGAGATGACAAGCGGCGCCCGCATCGGCCGGGGGCCGGTCAACGCCGGCGTTGTTCACCAGGATCGAAGGTACGCCAAAACAGGCCAGGCATTGCTCGCTCGCGGATTCCAGGGCCTGCCGGTCGCGGACATCCGTATACTGCAGGCTGAGCCGCTCTGCACCGAAACGCTGGCCCAGACGATGGAACGCTTCTGAAACCGTCGCGCCCGGCAAATCCAGTGCGAATACCGAAGCCCCTGCCTCCAGCAGGGTTTCGATCCAGACCGCGCCCAGCCTGCCCAGTGCTCCGGTGACCACGGCGACTTGCGACTCAAGACTGAAGAGCCCCTTCAAGATACCGCCAGCTGCTGCCAACTTTCGGCACCGTTCAACTTTTCGAAGGCGATGGCATCGTCCTTCGCCAACGGCTCGCGGGTAACCCGGCCAATCACCTTGTCGATATCGTAGGGTGGCAAACCGTCACCCGGGCACTTGATGGCGAGATCCTCACACCGCAGTGTATGCCCGGTCGGCAGGTCGCGTGCCGCGACCAGCTTCTTACCCATCTTCAGAATGGGTTCCACTTCACTGTCGTAGGTCCGCTTGACACCGTCGCCGATAGCAACCTTCAGGCGACTCAGGTCGCGCACCAGCTTGCGGAAGCCTCCCGGTTCCAGGGAAAAGGCGTGATCGGTACCTTTCCAGGTATGGTTGAAAGTAAAGTGTTTTTCGACAATCCTGGCGCCCAGCATAAAGGCGGCAATCGCCATGGCAATGCCGTTGTCATGAGAAGACAGGCCCACCGTGGCGTGCGGGAAACGTTCACGGAAGGTGGTAATAACGCGCAGATTCAGTTCCTCGAATTCTGCCGGGTAACCGGCGGTGCACTGCAGGATTCCTAGTTGCTGGTTGATCGGCATTATGGCGTCGTAGGCCCGGTTGACATCGTCCATGGTGCCGCCACCGGTACTGATCACCATGGGCTTGCCGTAGGCGGCAATGTGGGTGAGCAAGGGGATGTTTTTCAGATCACCGGAAGCCACCTTGAACGCCGGCACATCCAGCCTGGCAAGAAAATCGGCACTGGGCATGTCAAAGGCCGTGGCAACCACCGTGATGCCGAGTTCCCTGCCGTAGTCCATCAACTCCCGGTACTCGTTCCAGCCGAACTCCAGGTACTCCCGGTGTTCTCCATAGGTTCTGCCGAAACTGTTGGCGTGTTCGTAGGAGCGGTTGTAGGCAGCGCTGGTGTACAGGCTGCGGTTATCCCGCTTTTGCAGTTTCACGGCATCCGCCCCGCAATCCCGAGCGACACGGAACATCTCCATGGCGGTTTCCAGCCTGCCCTGATGATTGTTGCCGATCTCAGCGACTACATAGCATGCACTGTCGTCCTGGATATCCCTGCCGTCTATCGAAAGCTTGCGCATGTATCTGTTTCTCCCTTGCCTGTACTTCCGTTACACCGGTCCCGTAAAGATGCCCGCATACCTGCAGGCACAGTCCGGGTACCCGCGATGTGCCCGTTGGCGCCGGAGTATACGTTCAGCGGGCGCTGCGTTTGAATCGTCCCCCGGTGTCGAGGGACATCACACAATCGCTCATCGTATGCTGCATTGCACAACAGCCGGCGGTGAGGAAGTCATACTTGGGACGCATCCTTTTTCATAAACTGTCTCTACACTCACGTTGCCTGCATACCCTGGGCGCACATGCGGAGGGTATGGTTTTACGTCTCTTCTGGTTGCTTGCCCGATCCATGTCACCGGAACGCGCATCGGCCACCGGGCGCGCCCTGATCAGCCGGCTGGGTCCCCGAACACACAAACACCATCGCCTGACCGGCAACCTGAAACTGGCATTTCCCGACCTGGGTGCCGCACAGCGTGAAACGCTTGCGCGCAGGATATGGGGCAACCTGGGTGCGGTCATGGCCGAGTATCCTCACCTGGATACCATTGCAACAGGCCGTGCATCCTCCTTTGTCGACGTGATCATGAACGAGGACACAAGGAAGATATTTGCCGGCAAACAACCCGCCATCTACGTCACTGCGCACCTCGCCAACTGGGAGCTGGTTGCTGCGACCATTGCCAGGTCCGGGATACCGTTGAGTGTGATTTACGGGCCCCAGCGCAACCCGGTACTGGAACGCATGCTCCAGCGTCAGCGCAAGTCGCTGGGTTGTCGATTCATTGCCAGCAAAAACGGCGTGCGCCGGTTGCTGCGCGAACTCCGTGCCGGGCGCTCGGTGGGCCTGCTACCCGATCAGCGCGTGGAGCAGGGCCAACCGGTACCTTTTTTCGGGCGGGAAGCGCCAACCAGCATCGCACCTGCCTGGCTGGCACTGAAACTGGGATGCCCGTTAATACCGGTACAGGTGGAGCGTACTGGCAACGCCCGCTTTCGCACCATTTTTCACCGCCCGGTTACAGGCGTCGACAGCGGAACAACAGGGATTGACCCGGTGCAGCTCACGACAGAGCTTAACCGGATCTTCGAAAACTGGATTCGCCGGCAGCCGGAACAGTGGCTGTGTATAAAGCGCCGCTGGTTACCGGATACCCGGGCTGTGCTGCCCCGCACTTGACCGGGGAACCGGTGACTGACTGAATGCGCGCCGGTATACCGACAGAAGGTTCTTTAAAAAGGGTTCCAGCTTCCCCGGAAGACCGGGCGACTCCGGGTCCAGGCCGTCCAGGAAATTCTTCACCTGCAAGCCCAGTTCAGTATCACCCTGCATGACCAGGCGACGCTGGAACACCAGGGTATCCGGGTCCTCCTGGCGGCTGACCAGTGCCAGGAAATCATATACCGTCCCTGCGATGACCAGGTCGGCAGTGCCGTTACGCACAGCAGCACCCAGGCGGCCTCCCGTATACGTCAGGCGGAATACAATGCGGGCATCACGCACTGCAATTTCGATACTGCGGTTGCGCAGGAAGTCCAGTTCACCCTCACACAATGGTTCGACCAGCGCGCGGTTGAGCGCCAATGCCAGAAAACGCGAACAGGCCGTCTCCGGCAGCAGGGAAAGCGGCGTGGCCAGCAGACGCGGCAGCAGCACTTCATTACGGCGGCGCGCGGTCTTCAATGCCGGATCGTACCGCCGGAGTTTTTTTCAACAGCCTGCCGGGATAACAACCTGCCAATGCGCTTGAAGGTGTGGGTGCAGGCACGTGCAGCCTGCTGTGCATACCAGGCGAATCGATTCGGTTTAACCCAGCTCATCTGTATCATGCGGCGTTCACCGTTAAAGCGCTTGTAACCGTGCCAGGACCGCTCACAACGCCGGAACGCCAGCACAGTGCCACCCAGCGGAGCCACTTCGGCACTGTAGTCCTCGATATCACTGCCCGAACGCAGGATGCGCAGGCGCCCTCCTTCCTGCTCCCACTCCGGGTTGAAATACACCAGCAGGGTGATGATCTTGCTCCAGTGGTCGGTATGAATATGCCCGTCGCTGGGTTCCGAGTACCTGCGCACGGTAATCGTCTTGATGGCGCCCTCCAGGCTGACACCGAATTTGGCCGCTACATGCTGCTCGAATTCCGGGCTGTCCAGCTCCTCCAGCAGACGCCGGAAACTGGGGCCGTACTCCAGGTCCTGCGGGTCGTAGTTGGCCGGTTTATCGATGGCCGGGTAGTCACGGTTCAGTTCCTCAATGCGGTCGCTGCCGATCGCATCCTTTACCACGATGAAATCGAAGGGATCGCGGTTCAGCGGGGTATTGTCCAGTGCAGCGAGATTCAGTACAGGCATGGTGTTCCCCTTATCAGGCTGCCAGTGGCGGTATCTGTTTAATCAGATCCAGCGCATCGTGTCGCAGGTGATTATGTGCCATGGCCTCGCGCAACTGCTCCTCGGTGACTATGCCCTGCTCGAGGCATTCACGCACCAGGCCGAAGAAAAACTGCTCCTGTTTCGGGTCCGGGTGCCGGCCATAGCGGCCCAGCAGGCCATAGTCACCGAACAGGCTGCGCCGCGCGCGGCGCAGCCAGTGCCGTGGCGGAAACAGCCGAAAGGAATCGGCCGGCCGATAGTCGATGGGCAAACCGGTTTTCCAGGGCTGGTGTTTGCGCTTGGTGGTATGCAGCATCTTCGTCCGGTCGGTCAGGTGATCGAAGTCATTCCATTCGTTCTCGAAAAATCCGATGGTCTGCGGATCTTCGTACTTCAGGCACACCCACTTCATGTAGTCGCGTTTGCCCTCGAACATGGCGTGGAACTGCTCCTCGAACCGCCAGTGCGACAGCCTGGCGCAGTCCAGCAACATGACACTGCTTGCAAGGCAGCCGCGTTTGCCTTTATTGCCGGACTTGGGGCGACACAGGATGGCCTTGCCCTGCATGTCGCGTGACAGCAGTTCCCATACATCCGCCAGGGCAAAGACATCCGGGTCGATGACCAGCGCGCGCCCGTGAAAACCCATCAGTTTGGGTGGCAGAAAACGGCTGGGCGTAAAGGACTGCAGGTCGTCCCGCACCCAGAGCCGCCTGCCGCCGTCACGCAGAAAGTACTGGCCCTCGTGTTGCCGGAACACGGGAATGTTGTCGTAATTCATGATATGCACATCGAACAGGTCGTTGTGCTGCGAATGGCGACGCAGGGCATATTCGGCGACAATAGCCCCCAGCATCTGCTTTTCGTTAGCCTGTATGAATACACAATACTCCACCCGGCCGTCCTCCTGTCGCATCTGCCAGTCCCTGCCCGGGACTCATAAACGAGCCAGTCTAGCTATTCACCACACCCAAACCTTGATCCAGATCAATATTTACCGACAGCGGTTTGGTTAGCATCTCCCGCAATCCTGAAGAGGTACGGCCTGATGAAACTCAAAGTCTACATCCAGAGCAATGAACGCCAATGGCTGGGGGCACTGGTGTCCGCCTACTCGATGAAGCGCAACTCCGCGCACCCGGACGCATTTGACGTGGAAATCATGCATGTCAGGGACTTTCCCTTTCTCGCAGCGAAGGAAGGCCAGGCCTTCCTGCGTGGTGGCACCCGGCGCACCTGGCGCATGGAGGACCTGCAGTCCTTTACCCCGCTGCGTTTCATGCCTCCCGAACTGATGGGGTACGAAGGCCGTGCGGTGGTAGTCGACCCGGACGTATTCGCCGTGGGCGACGTCTACGACCTGTTTACCCGTGACATGCAGGGTAGCGCCGTCATGGGGCGTCGCCGCTCCCATAAACCGGAGAAATCCTGGCAGATCGCCACCAGCGTCATGCTGCTGGACTGTGCAAAACTGCAACACTGGAAAACCGGGCGGGAATTCGATGAACTGTTCCGCTTTGAACGTGACTACAAGGACTGGATTGTGCTGCGTCACGAAGCGCCTGAAAATATTGGTATACTCGAGGACGAGTGGAATGACTTCGATCACCTGACCGACCGGACGAAAATGCTGCACAATACCAAACGCCGCACCCAGCCCTGGAAATCTGGGCTGCCGGTGGACTTCACCCCCGCCGACAAATTGCGCAAGTACCCTGCCCTGGCCAGACTGAACCGCCTGCGCGCCCGTGTCTTCGGCGAATACGGCCTGCTGGGCCGCTATAAACCCCACCCCGACCCGAAACAGGAACAGTTTTTCTTCGGCCTGGTGCGCGAGTGCCTGGACAAGGGCATCATCAGCGAACAACTGGTTCGCGACGAGATGCGCCAGAACCACGTGCGCCACGATGCACTGCAGCTGGTGGAACGTACGCCGCCGCTGGCCGCGGCCTGACCTGCATGCGGTACCTGGACTTCGACCGATTCAGGGCGATTATCCCCGCTGAATTCCGGGCCACCCGGCCCTACCCCTGGACCAACCCGCAGGGTCTGTTGACCGATGCAGGCTACCAGCGCCTGCTGGACAACATGCCGGATGTATCCCTGTTCGAGAAGAAGTTTGGCTATGGGCGCATCGCCGGCCAGAAACCCCATGACCGTTACTCGCTGGAATATGCGCCCGGCACACCGGTACCGGAGCCCTGGCAGGAGTTCATTGCCGAACTCTGCAGCGATGATTACCGTACAACCCTGGCGAAACTTTTTGGCGCACGAAAAATCAACCTGCGCTTCCACTGGCATTACACACCCAACGGGTGCTCGGTATCGCCACACACCGACTCGGTACGCGAACACGGCTCCCAGCTGTTTTACTTCAACCGGGAAGGTGAATGGGACCCGGCCTGGGGCGGGGACACACTGGTTCTGGATGACGGAGGGAAAATGGAGTTCGAAACCGCACCGTCTCTTGACGACTTCAACGGTGAAATCGCCGCCAGGTCGATCGGGAATTACAGCCTGATCTTTGAACGCACACGCCATTCCTGGCACGCTGTACGCGAAATCCGCTGTCCCGAGGGTAAAATGCGACGCGTATTTATCGTGGTGGCCAACCCGGAAAACCTGTACCGGACGGTGCGAGACAAGGTGATGCGCAAAAAGGTTCACCGTTTCTGAAAAAGCACTGGCTCATCGAAACAGCGGCCTGTCTGCGCGCATCACGTGCTGCTGCAGGCAGTGAACCGGGGTAAAACCCGGGCGACGGACTGTTCCGGCTGACTTACTGCCAGGCGCCAACCAGCCTGGGCGTCCTGTCGATTACCTCCAGCGCATCGTGACGAACGTGGTTCTGGCGCATCTCCTCGCGAATCATGTCCTCCGTGACGATCCCTTGCTCCACACACTCCTTCAGCAGACCGAAAAAGAAGCGTTCCTGTTTCGGGTCGGGATGTGGTTTGTAGTGCCCAAGCAGCGCGTACTCACCAAACAGGTGCCGCCGCGCACGCATCAACCAGCCAAACGGCGGGAACAGGCGAAAGTTTTCCGCCGGGCGCCAGTCGATCGGCAGTCCTGCTTTCCAGGGCTGCGTACGACGACGTGTGTTGTGAATCATCCGGGTATGTTCATCCAGGTGATCGAAATCGTTCCACTCGTCCTCGAGCAGGCCGATGGATGCACGCGGTTCGTCTTTCAGGCAGATCCAGGGCTGGTAATCCTGCTCGAAACGGAACATGCGACGGAATTTTTCCTCGACCTTCCAGTGCTTCAGCTGCGTGTTGTCCAGCAACATCACACTGCTGGCCAGGCAGCGGTCCACCACGCCCTTGGGACCTGCCCGACGCCGGCACATGATCGCCTTGCCCTGCATGTCGCGTGACAGCAATTCCCAGACATCACCGACCGCAAAGATATCCGGATCGATCACCACAGCCCTGCCCGCGTAACCCATCAGCTCGGGAGGCATGAAACGCAGCGGGGTAAAGGACTGCAGGTCGTCATTGTACCAGGGCCGCTTCACACCATCGCGCAGGTAGAGCTGGCCCTCGTGTTCCCGGAAAAAGGGATAATCCTTGTGGTGAATAATCCTGACATCGAACCTGTCGTTGTTTTCCGAGTTACGCCTTAGTGCATACTCGGCAACCAGCGCGCCGACAATCTGCTTGTGGTTGGTGTGGATAAAAACGCAATAGTCCATAGCCGCTCACCCTTTCCGGAAATTACCCGCCCCTAAACCGGTGCAAGCGGTGGAGTTCTGTCCAGCACCTCGAACGCATCATGCCGCACGTGGTTCTGGTTCATCTGTTCGCGGATCATGGATTCACTCACCTTGCCCAGTTCCAGGCATTCCTTGAGCAGACCGAAAAACAGCTGCTCCTGTTTCGGGTCGGGGTGCGGCCGGTAGTGACCGAGGAAAGCGTACTCACCGAACAGCTTGCGGCGCGCTTTCATGACCCAGGCCAGCGGCGGGAAATACGGGAATTTCTCGCGTGGCCGGTGATCTATGGGAAGTCCGGTTTTCCAGGGCTGGGTCTTGCGTTTGGTAGTGTGCAGCATGCGCGTTCGGGAACTGAGCCTGTCAAAGTCGTTCCACTCGTTCTCGAAAAGTCCGATACTCTCTGCCGGCTCGGTCTTCAGGCAGATCCAGTTCATGTAATCGCGCTTGCCTTCAAACATTTCGTTGAAGTTGTCTTCGACCTTCCAGTGCGTCAGCTTACTGTTGTCCAGCAGCATGACGCTGCTGGCCAGGCAACGGTCAAAGCGCCCCTTGGTGCCGGTGCGCGGCCTGCACATAACGGCTTTCCCACCCATGTCGCGGGACAGCAGGTCCCAGACATCCGAAACCGCAAAGATATCCGGGTCGATCACCACCGCACGACCCTCGTAATTCATCAACTCGGGCGGCATGAAGCGCAAAGGGGTAAAAGACTGCAGGTCATTGTTCAACCAGGGCCGGCGCATACCGTCACGCAGGTATAACTGCCCCTCCCTCGCGCTGAAAAAGGGATAATCCTTCAGCTGGATGAACCTGACGTCAAACTTGTCGTTGTTCCTGGAATAACGGCGCAGGGCGTGCTCGGCGACGTAGGCGCCGGTGATCTGCTTGTGGTTGGTATGGATAAAAACACAAGGCTTCATGACTGGTCCCTCATTTTTCAGCAGCGTTGCCGCATCGCCACTCACACAGCCTGCACGCTGCTACGATGCGGTGCGCATTCAAACACAGGCATCGATCCATTCATTTGATACGGATCAAATGGAAACTGAATAGCGCCTGCCTGCCGGGGAGAACGCTCCAGTCACCACTGCAGGCGATTCGCCGGTATGAAATCCGGTGTCTCACCCAGTTCCCTGAACTTGCGGTAGACGTTATTCAGGTGCGTTCTCAGGGTCGCCCTGGAAATGGACAGGCGCCTGCAGATCTCGGTATTGGAAATACCCCGGATGGTAAAGGACACGACTTCGGTTTCACGCCGCGTCAGGCCTTTCGACTTGTAGTATGCCAGCGCCATGTCATATTTCTCCTTGAGCGGCTGGAGAAACGTGATGAGGTGTTTTTCCGTACACAGCAGCGTGACGTCGAAAAATGCACCGTGCATCCATTTGTTTTTGTACACCCGGCTGCCCCAGCCTTTCCACTGGCTGGTATCATCCTGTGCGTACAGCTCCATGCAGCCCTTTTCGCAGGACTGGCCCACGCAGTCACCGCAAATCTTCCGGCACAGCTCGTTCTGCTCAAGGACCCGTTTGTTTTCGTCCTTGACGCACATGGCGATATGGTCTTCGTTGAGTGATTCGGTCAACACCCTGATTACACCTTTGTTCGTTACCAGTGACAATGGACAGGATCTACTAGTACCGGGGAGTTTAGCAAGGTGCAGTTGCGATAAAAATCAGCACCGGGGGTTGATATGGATCAATGAAATCGGAAATTTTGCGGGCAGGGGCCGCCACAGCTGTCAGCCGCACACGGCAGCGGGAAATCAGAAGTAGGGCGACCTGAGCGGCAGGTAGTGATCAACCAGCAGAAATGCAAACAGTGCCATCAGGTAAATAATCGAGTAAGCGAAGGTCTTCATTGCCTGCCGGCCACTTGCGTCACGCATCAGGGCAACAGCGTGGTACAGGAAACCGGCGCCCAGCGTCAGCGCACCGAGCAGGTACAACAGGCCGCTCATGTGCGTGATATACGGCAATACCGTGACCACCACCAGCAGGATGGTGTACAGCAATACCTGCAGGCGCGTAAAGCTCACGCCATGCGTCACCGGCAGCATGGGAATATCCGCCCTGGCATACTCGTTACGGCGGTGGATGGCCAGCGCCCAGAAATGCGGCGGCGTCCAGACAAAGATAATCAGGAACAGCAGCAGGGCATGGGGATCGACGCTACCGGTCACCGCGGTCCAGCCCAGCACCGGCGGCGCGGCACCGGCAGCCCCGCCGATGACGATGTTCTGCGGCGTGGCGCGTTTCAGGTACAGCGTGTAGACCACCGCGTAACCGATCAGCGATGCAAAGGTCAGGACTGCGGTCAGTGTATTGACGAACTGGATCAGGATCCACATGGCCAACGCGCCAATCACTATGGCGAAAACCAGGCAATTACGACCCGTGAGGCTGCCACTGGCAACCGGGCGGGCCGCCGTCCGTTTCATAAGCGCATCCGCGTGCTGGTCCACTACGTGATTGATCGCCGCAGCGGATGCCGCTGCCAGCCCGATGCCCAGCGTTCCAAATACCAGCGACTTCCAGGGCACCATACCCGGTACCGCGAGGAACATCCCCACCAGGGCGGTAAAGATAATCAGCGCCACCACCTTGAGCTTGCAGACCCCGAGGTAATCGCGCCACTGCAGCGCCGGGTTGGCTGTGATCGAATAATTCATGGCGCGCTATTTTACCCTAAACCAGAATACTTTAAGAGCCTTTGCAGGTCTTTGACAATGCCGCGCGGGTCATCGCCGGCCTCGTAGTACATCATGAGATTTCCCAGCGGATCAACCAGATAGATGCGCCTCGCGGTAAACGGGTGGTTGCCATCCAGGGAGAATACAGCGGCCAGGCTTTGCGCCTCTTCCTCGTCCAGGGATACCATCGTCTGCCCCGGGAAATGAGCCTGCAATTCCGCCCGCTTTGCTTCGTCGAGGTCTTTGGCCTTCCACAACATCAGGCGCCGCAAACGGTCGATATTCTTGCCCTGCGTGAGTCGGGCCTGGCGAATGTTGTAGAGCTGCTGGATACAGGTCTTGTCGCAGGCGCCCTGCGCCAGGTAAACCAGGGTCCATTTGCCGCGCAGGAATGTCCGGTCGACAGGCTCCCCTTTCCCGCTGACTGCCGTGAACGACAGCAACGCACGGACCGGCGTCACCAACGTCCCGTGGTTGACGGTTTCCCCTTTCATCAGGTCCGGGAACAGGTAGAAGGTCGTCCAGGCCAGTACCACCGGTGCCGCAAACAGGGCAATCACCAGCAACAGGGATGCCCGCGAACGCGCCAGCGACGCCGGCTCAGTGTTTCTTGTCGTCATATCCACCTGTTTTTTTCGTATTCACTGCGATATAGATCACCAGCAGCGCCAGCGCCAGGCCGAACCACTGCACGGCGTACCCTACGTTACGCTCCGGCCCGAATACCAGCGGGTGCCAGTCGCGCACATACCCGTCATCTTCATCCGGGTCCAGCAACAGCACTATCGGCAACAGTGGATAACCCAGCTCTCGCGCAAGCCGCTCCGTCTCGATGCGCTGGATACGGTACGGCCAGCCCTTGCGCGCTTCTTCCTCACCCAGCATGAACGCTTTCCCGGATGGCTGCTTGATCAGGCCGGCAAGGCTGCGGTACTCGCTGCCTGCCGGTATATCCGGCAGGTAATCCCGCCCGCGGCGTATGGGTACCCAGCCGCGGTTGACCAGGACCGCCACACCGGAATCTCTCAGCATAAAGGGGGTAAGCACGTGGTACCCGGCCCTGCCATTGTAGGTACGGTTGTCCAGCAGAAACTGATGCGCAGCATCGTAGTGCCCGCTCGCGCCGGCGTGCTCATACTGCAGGCCATCAAATGCATGCAGGTCTGCCTCGATCTGGATAACGGTGCCGTCCCGTCCCTGCGAATATTCGGCCAGCAGGGCGCGCTTCTCCCTGGCGCGGTCCAGCTGCCAGAATCCCAGCGACAGCAACAGTCCGAGTAACAACAGGGTAACCAGGCTGGGCCATCGGCCGGGCCTGAATTCAAGGCCGCCAATACGCATGGCCGGAGGGTACGCAGCAGCTGCCTGACAGGCAAGCTAAAAATGCTATACCCGTATAAACCCCGGAATCCCCCGGCGGCTTGGTGAATCCGGCAGCGTCACCTATACTTGCAGGCCCCTGTCGAGTTCCGGAACACCCTTATGCTGATCAAGGTTTTAATCGTCATCACCCTGCTCGCCATTGTCGTCAGCCTTGGCAGCGGCATGCTGTTCCTGGTGAAGGACAAGGGGCAGGGCAATCGCACGGTGCGTGCCTTGACCGTGCGTATCGCGCTATCAATTTCACTGTTTGCGCTGCTGATGCTGGGCATCTTTACCGGGCACATAAAGCCGCACGGCATCTACCCCTCTACCCCGGCACAACCGGCCACCGACCACTGAAACCGCCCGGCGGTTCTTCCCGGGACCACTGCTGTCCCGTTAACCCGCCAAGCACGTGACTGAAACATAAGCGGCAGGTACGTTTTGAGCCAGGTCGGGCAAGCCGGACATGGAACCGGTGTCACCCGGTCAGGACACGCAGAACCTGCCATCCCTGGCTGCTCGACTGCCACATCCCTGCGGCAGACGGTCCTGACGGGGTGATACCGGCCCCATGCCCTCACCTGCGGGCTAGCTTCAAAGTTAACGGGACAGCAGTGTCCCGGGACATAAAAAAACGCCGCGATTGCGGCGTTTTTTCGTACTGTCGGCCGCACCTACAGAATATACACGAATATAAACAAGCCCAGCCAGACCACGTCCACGAAATGCCAGTACCAGGCCACGCCTTCGAACCCGAAGTGATGTTCCGGCGTGAAATGACCTTTCATGCAACGGAACATGATCACCGTCAACATGATGGCGCCCAGGGTGACATGAAACCCGTGAAACCCGGTCAGCATGAAAAACGTAGAGCCATACACACCCGAACCCAGCGTCAGGTTCATTTCATGGTAGGCGTGATAGTACTCAAACATCTGAAAACCAAGGAAGGTAAAGCCGAGGGCCACGGTAGCCAACAGCCACAGCACCAGCGGACCACGCTTGTTCTTTTTCAGGGCCCAGTGCGCAAAGGTGA
Source organism: Thiohalobacter sp. (assembly GCA_026984515.1). GTDB lineage: Bacteria > Pseudomonadota > Gammaproteobacteria > DSM-19610 > DSM-19610 > Thiogranum. The sequence goes on from JALSRZ010000024.1 coordinate 16,038, forward strand.
CCGTTACACCGGAACTCAACAGCAGCAGGGTATTGATGGCGGGGATACCCCAGGCCTCCATCGATTCAAATTCACCACCGACTTCCCCCGGCCCGTTGGTCGGCCAGGCGGCTTCCCAGCCGTTCCACAGCACATCACTGGTGACCGCATCCGCGCCACCCAGCCAGGGCACGGAGAAAATACGCGCGTAGAAAAGTGCGCCAAAGAACGCCGCGAAGAACATGACCTCGGAAAAGATGAACCAGCTCATCCCCTGGCGGAATGATTTGTCGACCTGGTCGTTGTACATGCCCGATTCGCTTTCGCCAATAACGGTACCGAACCAGCCAAACATCATGAACAATACAATGCCCAACCCGACCAGCATCATGGTGAACCCGACGCTCGACCCGTTCAGGTAGTTGGCGAGTCCCACCAGCATCGTTGTCAGCCCGATAGAACCGACAATCGGCCAGTTGGCGCCGTGTGGTACGTAATAACCACCGTGTGCTTCGCTCATTCCTGCATCCTCATCACTTGTTTTAATCCAGTAATTTTTGCTTGTCAAAGAAAGTATAGGCCAGGGTTACCTCGTGGATATCCTCGGGCAAGTCCTTGTCGATCATAAAGATCAGTGGCATTTCCCGTGACTCGCCGGCCTCGAAGCGCTGTTCGGTAAAGCAGAAGCACTCCGTCTTCCTGAAATGGCTTGCCGCCAGTCCCGGTGTGACGCTGGGCACCGCCTGCCCGACCATGGCCTGCCCTGCTCCGTTGCGGGCGAAAAATGCAGTGCGGTAGTTCTTGCCCGGGTGCACCTGCATACGTACCACGTCCGGCCGGAATTCCCAGGGCATGGACTCGTTGACACTGGCCACGAAGGCTACATTCACGGTCCGCGACAGGTCGGGCTCCATGTCTACGATCACAGCACGCTCGCCGCTGGTCTTGCCATTCAGACCGGTAATGCTGCAAAACACGTTGTACAACGGTACCAGCGCAAAAACGAAGCCGAACATCCCGACCACGACAAACATCAGGTTCCGTATGGTACGACGTTTCCCGGCGTTTACCTCGTCACCCGCCGTCATCGTTCAGATCCGCCCGTTGGCCGTTGCCCACATAAAGCCGAAATAGACGGCAAGCGCCACCAGACCCAGCAATACGGCCATCCAGCGTGCGCGTTTCCTCTGCGTGGCTTCGTTCATGTCAGCGACCGCTGTCACTTGATTTCCGGAGCCGTGCTGAAGCTGTGGTAAGGCGGTGGCGAAGGCAAGGTCCATTCCAGACCGTGCGCACCTTCCCAGACCTGTTCACTGGCTTTTTCGCCGCCGCGAATCGTTTGGATAACGATGTAGACAAACAGCAACTGGGTCAGGCCAAAGGCAAAACCACCGATACTGGAGAGCTGGTTGAATTCGGTAAACTGCGGCGAGTAGTCCGGGATGCGGCGCGGCATGCCGGCGAGACCAAGGAAGTGCTGCGGGAAAAACAGCACGTTGACCGAAATGGTCGACAGCCAGAAATGCAGCTTGCCCAGCTTTTCGCTATACATGTGGCCGGTCCACTTCGGCAACCAGTAGTACGTTGCTCCCATGATGGCGAACACGGCACCCGTGACCAGCACGTAGTGGAAATGCGCAACCACGAAATAGGTATCATGGTACTGGAAATCCACCGGTGCGATAGCCAGCATCAGGCCGGAAAAACCACCGATGGTAAACATGACCACGAAGCCCACTGCAAACAGCATCGGGGTTTCGAAGGTCATGGAGCCCTTCCACATGGTGGATACCCAGTTGAATACCTTCACTCCGGTCGGTACCGCGATGAGCATGGTGGCGTACATGAAGAACAGCTCACCGGTCAGCGGCATACCTACCGTGAACATATGGTGCGCCCACACGATGAAGGACAGGAAAGCGATGGAAGCCGTCGCATACACCATGGAGCTGTAGCCGAACAGCGGCTTGCGTGCGAAGGTCGGGATGATCTGCGACACGATACCAAAAGCCGGCAGGATCAGGATGTACACCTCGGGATGCCCGAAGAACCAGAAAATATGCTGGAACATAACGGGGTCACCGCCGCCGGCCGCATCGAAAAAGGAAGTATCGAAGAAACGATCGGTCAGCAGCATGGTTACCGAGCCTGCCAGCACCGGCATGGTGGCAATCAGGAGATAGGCAGTGATCAGCCAGGTCCATACGAACAGCGGCATTTTCATCATGGTCATGCCGGGTGCGCGCATGTTGATGATAGTCACGATGACGTTGATGGCGCCCATGATGGAGGAAATACCCATCAGGTGGACCGCGAAAATCAGGAACGGGAAAGCGTTACCGGTCTGCAGCACCAGCGGCGGGTACATAGTCCAGCCACCGGCAGGTGCGCCGCCATCCATAAACAGGGTGGAAATCAGAATCGCGAAGGCAAACGGCAGGATCCAGAAACTCCAGTTGTTCATGCGCGGCAGCGCCATGTCGGGGGCACCGATCATCATGGGTATCAGCCAGTTGGCCAGCCCGACAAAGGCCGGCATGACCGCACCGAAGATCATTACCAGCGCATGCATGGTGGTCATGGAATTGAAGAACTGGGGCTCGACAAACTGCAGGCCGGGTTCAAAAAGCTCGGCCCGGATGATCATGGCCATGGCACCGCCCACGATAAACATCAGCAGGGCAAACAGCAGGTACAGGGTGCCGATATCCTTGTGGTTGGTGGTAAATATCCAGCGAGCCAGGCCGCTCGGGTGTTCTTCGTGGTGTGCGTCGTGTGTTGTTGCAGTACTCATTACTATTCCTCCACAACCCTTAACGGGCAGCCTTTACTTCTGAAGGTTGAACCAGGTCACCGGTGTTGTTGCCCCAGGCGTTTCGTTCGTAGGTCACAATCGCTGCCAGGTCAACGTCGCTGAGTTGCCCGGCGAAGGCGGCCATTGCAGTTCCGGCCTTGCCATTCATTACCCGGTCCAGGTGTTGCGCTACGGGTCCGGTCGCGATCGCACTGCCCTTGAGTGCAGGGAAGGTGCCGGGAATGCCCTCACCACTCGCCTGGTGACAGGCTGCACAGTTGGCGGCGTACTTCTTCTCGCCGCGCTCCATCAACTCGGCCATGCTCCAGTCGCGGTCCGCGGCAGCGGCATCGGCTGCCTTTGCACCTTTCTGATCTGCGATCCACTGCCGGTAATCCGCCTCGTTTTTGGCCTCGACCACAATCGGCATAAAGCCATGGTCCTTGCCGCACAGCTCGGCACACTGGCCGCGGTAGGTGCCTTCCCGATCGATCCTGAACCACATCTCGTTAATAAATCCGGGAATGGCATCTTTCTTCATACCCAGTTTGGGTACCCACCAGGCGTGAATCACGTCGTTGGAAGTGATCAACAACCGCACCTTCTTTTTGACCGGAACCACGATGGGGTTATCAACTTCGAGCAGGTAGTGTTCACCCTTGTCCTGCTGGTTATAGATCTGTTCCTTGGGCGTCGCCAGCGTGCTGATAAAACTCACACCTTCATCCATGTAATCGTAGCCCCACTTCCACTGGTACCCGGTCACCTTGATGCTGATGTCCGAGTTGCTGGTATCTTCCATCGCGACCAGCGCCCTGGTCGCCGGAATCGCCATGCTGACGAGAATGACGAAGGGGACAATGGTCCAGACGATCTCAACCGCAGTGCTTTCATGAAACTGTGCCGGTTTGGCGCCTTTTGATTTGCGGTGCCTGATGATGGAAATGAACATGGTGCCGAATACCACCACACCGATGGCCACGCAGACCCAGAGGATCAGCATGTGCATGTCATAGGCTCCCTGACTGATCGGCGTCACGCCCCGGGTCAGGTTCAGTTTATAGTCGGCAGATGCCGTAGCCGCCGACAGCAGTGCTGCCGCCCCGGCGCCTGCCGTCAACGCTCGTCTTGTCTTTGATACCAACATGCCGGTTTTTCTCCTTCCGAATCCCTAATCACGTTATTCTGTTCTTACCACTGCCGCACACCTGATGGCATCCGGCTGCACAATTCAGTTTGCGAGGCGTATGACCTGGCCGAGCTGACGCGCCAGGTACGCTTTTTCCGACTCGACGAGGCAGGCCCCTATTTCCAGGCTGCGACCGTGTGAACGAATCAACAGGCGGGACGGGTATCCGCTAACCCGGGGACGCTCATGCACCAGGGTCGCCCAGGCACGCTGGAAAGTCTGCTGCTCGCGACTTGTCCCGTGCTCGATCACCTCGACCTGGTCCACGTTGACCGAAATCGTCTGCCAGCGGGCATTCCGGCGCGCTACCAGGTACAGGGCCACGCCCAGAACCGCCATTTCCAGGCCGGCAAACGGCAAAATCAGCCAGGCGCCCTGCATGGCAAACGCGGATGCAATACCGAACGTCACAATGACCATACCGGCATAGAAGCGCAACGCGCCTTGCCAGGACAAGGAACTGTTGGGCCGAACCAGAAACCTGCCAGCGTCTCGAACATGATCAAACTGGGTTGCAACCAACCTGCCACCTCTGCAACTCAACCCCCCGGGTCTAGCGCATGCTACAGCACCGCCCAAAAGAGGTGCAAAAAGAATTAAAATTTATAGCCATAAATTTAAACTATATCAGGGGGTTATAAATCGTTATTTTATAATTTTCTTATTTTCTAACCTTGCAGCCGGGCTGGCGCTGCCTGGACCCCTGACAACCCTGTATAGCGTCGCAAAATGAAGCCGATCGCCGCGCACACACCCGCTGCGGACGCGCTGCAGGGTGCGCTCGCCCCAGATCCCTGTCAATACGCCGCCCAAAGCCCGCACCCCGCCTCTCAAGTCACTGGTTCAGCGGCCGAAATAAATACCATGAAGTACGTCACGATTCCCGTGAATCGTCCCGGAACAATCGCCTGGTTTCACAATGAGAGGGAACCGATCATGGCAACTTTGAGAACCATTGCAGTCTTTATTACCCTGCTGACGGTTACAACCGCCTATGCCGGCGGTAAGCTCGCTTTCGAGCGCAAACTGGCCGAAGCGGAAAACGGCAATATTAAAGCACAGTACGACGTCGGCTACCGCTATGAAAAAGGCCGCGGTGTAGACAGCGACGATGAAACTGCCTTCGAATGGTACCGCAAGGCGGCTGACCAGGGTCTGGACAAGGCCCAGTACAAGGTTGGCTGCTTTTACCTGAAGGGTCAGGGCGTTGACAAGAGCCTCGCCGATGCCGAAGCCTGGCTGAACAAGGCCGCGGACCAGGGTTACCCGCCGGCACAGTTCCAGCTTGGCAAACTGTATGCCAGCACGCGGAAACGCGACTATGAACAGGCACTGAGCTGGCTGCAAAAAGCACAGGATGGCGGCTATGAACCGGCCACCCGGGAAATCCGCAAGGTCAAAAAGAAAATCAACTAGACATCATGTTTTGACCTGGACAATCGTAGCGAGCATGGTGGGAGATTGTTACCGGGGCCTGTTAACACTATGCGAACAGGCCCTAAGTCCGACTGGCTCCCAGGTCTCGCAACAGGGCTTCCGTCACCATCCCGCCTAGCTGTTTTTCCACCGCGCCGCAGCCGCGCGCAAAACGGACGTCGGCGAGTAATGGCGCCGGCAGACGCTGTTCCAGATCGGCTACCAGTTCGTCGGTATACTCGCATGCAGGGTCCATTCGGTTAGCGACCCACCCGGCCATTCGCAACCCGGAGCGGTGAATCGCCGCTGCGGTCAGCAGCGCATGGTTCAAACACCCCAGTCGAATCGCGACTACCAGCACCACGGGCAGGTCCAGTGCAAGCGCCACGTCCTGCATGGTCTGCTCGGCGTTGATGGGTACCAGCCAGCCACCCACTCCTTCCACCACCACAAAATCCGCCTGTTTTGACAGGGCATGAAAATGCGCACGGATCACCGACAGCTGTATGTTCACGCCATCGCGACGGGCGGCGATATGCGGTGCCACCGCGGGCAGAAACGGATAGGGATTCACCTGTGCACAGGAAACCGGCAGGGAGGAACGGCGCTGCAATTCGAGGGCATCCGCATTTTCCGGGCCGCCAGCACCGCTGCGACACCCACTGGCCACCGGCTTCATCCCGCTCACCCGGTGCCCCTGCGCCTGCAACGTCCGCATCAAACCGAGGCTGACCCGGGTTTTCCCCACGCCGGTGTCGGTCCCGGTGACAAAAAAGCCGCGCACGCTCATCGCGTCACCCGGTCCAGCGGCAGGTTTTGCTCGCCGGACTGCGCCCAGCCGTGACCGTGTACAATTTCATAGCTGGCGGGTAATACCCCTTCCTGCCGGTACTGTTCATACTGTTCCACCAGTCGTTGCATCCGTGCCTTGCCGGTCAATCCGCGCGGCCGGCCCAGCGTCACATTGTGGGCGCCGATCTGCTTGAGTTCACGCATCAGTTGCCACACATCCGGGTAAGTCACCGTCAGGCGTTCCACGTCCATTACCGGGTCCGAGAAACGCGCCCTCAGCATGGCATCGCCGACGTCGTGCATATCC
>JALSRZ010000025.1 GCA_026984515.1 Thiohalobacter sp.
AGGCAATCGTAGCGAGCATGGTGGGAGAGCGAGTCCGGATGTTCGCAATTTTGAGGCGCATAGTGGACCTACGCAACGAAAAATTGCGAACATCCGGGCCGCTCTCCCGCCAGCGCAGTAGATTGTTCCTAAACCCGACAGGCTCCTGGCCCGCATTTCTCACCGACTTCCTGCTGCGGCGGCGTCATGCCGCGCGCTAAGCGGCGTTCACTCGGTCGGGCTGCTCGACATCGTGTCGACTATGCCTGCGCGGCCCCCGGTCGCGAACGCTGCTGATCACACGACCTGCCACCGCCTCGCTACGGAACCCGGTGAGAAATGCGGGCTAGAAAAGCGGTTCGGCCAAACTGCCGCCACCGGCCTCTCTGCCCTGTTCCCCGCTGCGATTGCTGTAGCGTTGCGGCACATGCTCCGGGCGAAACAGCTCAAACATACCACCCGACTGCCCGGAAGGCAGACGCAGGCCGGTTTTCTTGTCGATACGTACGGTGACCAGGCCGGGTGGCTGGGGCAGTGTCGACTCGGGAACGCCCTGCAACGCCTTACCCATGTAATCGACCCACATGGGCAGGGCCGCGCGACTGCCGGTCTCGCCGTTACCCAGCGGTTGCACACGGTCGAAACCCACCCACACCGTGGTCACCAGCGCGCTGTTGAAACCACAGAACCAGGCATCGCGCTGGTCGTTGGTAGTACCGGTCTTGCCCGCCAGGTCCTTGCGACCCAGCGCCATGGCACGACGCCCGGTGCCCCGCTTGACCACGTCCTGCAACATCGAGGTGATCAGGTAGACATTGGCGGCATCCACCACCCTTGGCGCATACACCGGCTGCGGTTCGGCCTGTGCCGGTTCTTCCCCGGCATCGGCATCAACGGCGGCTTCGGCCACGCTCTCCCCGCCTTGCCCGGGCGGCGCCGGTTCCGGTTGCTCTTTTGCGCTATCAGCCTCGCACTCTGCACAGGCCACAGCCGGGTTGGCCAGGTACACCTGCTGGTCCCGGGCATCGCGTATTTCACGGATGTAATAGGGCTCCACCAGAAAACCGCCATTGGCCCATACACTGTAGGCGCGCGCCATCTCCATCGGGGTTGCTGTGCCGCTTCCCAGCGCCAGTGACAGGTCTTTGGGCATCTGATCGTCGCGAAACCCGAAGCGCCGCGCATAGCGGGCTGCATAACGAGGTCCGATCGCCCGTACCAGCCGGATGGACACCAGGTTGCGGGAACGTGTCAGGGCCTCCCGCATGCGGGTCGGCCCATAGAACTTCCCGCTGTAATTCTCGGGCCGCCAGGTCGTTTCCAGCGAAGGGTCGTCGAACACCACCGGCGCATCGTTAAACAGGCTGGCCACCGTGTACCCCTTGTTCAGCGCCGCGGAGTACACGAACGGCTTGAAGCTGGAGCCTGGCTGACGCTGCGCCTGGATAGCACGGTTGAACTTGCTCTGGTAAAAATCAAAACCGCCCACCAGCGCCTGCACGGCCCCGTCTCTGGGGTCCAGCGAGACCAGCGCCCCGGAGACCCGGGGAACCTGCGCCAGCATCCAGCGGCCTTCCGGCACCGGCTGTACGCGGATGATGTCACCGCGGGAGAGCACTTCGCCTGCCGATTTAAGCTTGGGACCACGACGATTGACCGACTCGTAACGGCGCGCCCAGGACAAGCCATCCCAGTCCAGCTCCGCCTGCCCGTGTCCCGCTATGTAGATCTGCGCCGATTGGTCTGCAACCTCCAGCACCAGCGCCGGGAGGGTAACACCCACCGGACGGTCGCTTTTCAGCAGCGCCTGGTACGCCTGTTCAGTGGCATCAGCCGGCAGCTCGACATGGCGCGACACCCCCCGGTAGCCGTGCCTGCGGTCGTAGTCCAGCAGCGCTTTTGCCACGGCGGCATTGGCGGCGCGCTGGCGCGCGCCATTCAGGGTCGTCGTCACCCGGTAGCCGGTCGTGTAGGCTTCCTTACCATAGGTATCCAGCATATAGCTGCGCACCATCTCCGCCACGTACGGCGCTTTCACGCCAATGGTTGCGCTGTGCAGGCTGGCTTCGTCGGGCTCCTCCAGCGCGGCGTGGTACTGGTCCGCGTCGATTCTTCCGAGCGAATACATGCGGCCCAGCACGTAGTTGCGACGTTGCAGGGCGCGTTCCGGGTTGCTGATGGGGTTATTGGACGACGGCGCCTTGGGCAAACCGGCAATCATGGCGATCTGCGCCAGGCTCAGCCGGTCGATCGGCACACCATAGTACACCTGTGCCGCCGCCCCGATGCCGTAGGCGCGGTGCCCGAAATAGATCTTGTTCAGGTACAGCTCGAGGATCTCCTGCTTGCTCAGGTAGTGCTCGATCTTCAGTGCGAGAAAGATTTCCTTCAGTTTGCGCAGGTAGGTCTTTTCGCTGCTGAGGAAGAAGTTACGCGCCACCTGCATGGTGATGGTGCTGCCACCCTGGCGCTTCTCCCCGGTACTGGCCAGCTTCACCGCGGCACGCAGCAGGCCCTGGTAGTCCACCCCGGGATGCTGGAAAAAACGGTCGTCCTCGGTGGCCAGAAAGGCGTCGATAATGGTCCGCGGCAGGTCGTTATACCGCACCGGCACGCGGCGCTGCTCCCCGAATTCGGCGATCAGCTCGCCGTCCGCGCTGTACACGCGCAGTGGCACCTGCAGTTGCACCTCTTTCAGCCGCTCAATGGGGGGCAGCTGGGGCGTGATGTAGAACCAGGCCGCCGCGGCAATGATCAGCACAGCCGTCATTGCCGCGAAACCGGAAGCGAGTATAAATCGCAGTATCCTAAGGGAAAGTGTCATAAATTTGGCAGGGATGTGACCAGGTTCAAATTAAAAATAACGGGATTCCTAAACTTCAGTATAAAGCGTCCGATACATCGAATCGAACCCAAGAGGATAAAGAGCTGTTTGTTGACAGGATTTTGCTGTTGCTCTTTAATCCATAACAGTATCAATACATTGCAATTGCAATGAATTAAAGGGAAATTACGGTGCAAATCGCGCAACTGTTTACACGGAATACGCCACCGGTCGTCGGACTGGATATCAGTTCCTCCGCCGTCAAGCTACTCGAACTCAGCCGTCATGGGAACCGTTATCGCGTAGAGAGCTACGCGGTGGAGCCGTTGCCACCGAACTCCGTGGTCGAAAAAAACATCACAGACGTTGAGGCCGTTGGTGAAGCCGTGCGGCGGGCGGTCAAACGCTCCGGCGCCCGCATCAAGGGCGCAGCTGTTGCGGTGGCAGGCTCTTCTGTCATCACCAAGATTGTGCCCATGCCGAACAACCTGTCCGATGACGAAATGCACAGCCAGATCGAGCTGGAAGCTGACCAGTACGTTCCCTACCCGCTCGAGGAAGTCAGCCTGGACTTCGAAGTACTGGGTCCGACGGACAATAATCCCGATACCGTCAACGTCCTGCTGGCCGCCTGTCGCACGGAAACGGTCGATATGCGCACCGCGGCGGTCGAAAGCGGCGGCCTGGACACCAGGGTCGTCGATGTCGAAGCCTACGCGACCGAAAACGCCTTTCAGCTGCTGCTGGAACAGGTCCCCGACCAGGGCATGGAAAAAACGGTCGCCGTTATCGACGTTGGCGCAACCATGACCACACTCAATGTGCTGCACGATACCCGCCTTATCTACACACGCGACCAGGTATTCGGCGGCAAGCAGCTCACGGAAGAAATCATGCGCCGCTACGGCCTCTCCTACGAGGAAGCCGGTATGGCGAAACGCCAGGGCGGTCTGCCGGAAAACTATGAACCGGAAGTACTGGAACCCTTCAAGGAAGCCATGTGCCAGCAGGTCAGCCGTTCCCTGCAATTTTTCTTCGGTTCCAGCCAGTACAACAACGTCGACCAGATCATCCTGGCCGGCGGCAGCGCATCGGTCCCGGGCATCTCCGAACTGATACAGGAACGCCTCAGCGTGGAAACGCTGGTCGCCAACCCGTTCGCTTCCATGTCCCTCGCTTCACAGGTCAAACCGCAGTCGCTGAGCAATGATGCACCGGCGCTGCTGATCGCCTGCGGACTGGCACTGAGGAGTTTCGACTGATGGCACATATCAACCTGTTACCCTGGCGTGACGAACGCCGCAAACAGCAACAGCAACAGTTCGCCGTGGTCAGTGGCGGCGTTGCCGTCCTCGGCGCCCTGATGGTCCTGCTGGCCCACATGCAGATGGAAGGCCGCATCGAAAGCCAGAACCAGCGCAACCAGTTCCTGAAAGGCGAGATCACGGCGCTCGACAAAAAGATCGCCAGGATCAAGGAGCTCGAGAAAACCAAGACCGCATTGCTGGCGCGCATGGACATCATCCAGCAACTGCAGCACAGCCGCCCGCAGAGCGTTCACCTCATGGACCAGCTGGTCTATACACTGCCGGACGGCCTGTACCTCAAGAAGATCAAGCAAAAAGGCAATGGGCTCACCCTGAGTGGTGTCGCCCAGTCGAACGCGCGCGTGTCCGCGTACATGCGCAACATTGATAACTCGGAATGGATGGCCCAGCCCAAGCTGGATGTCATACAGACCAGGGACAAGAACAACAAGCGTTCGGCTGAGTTCGTGCTGCGTGCCGGACAGGCTACGCCGACGAAGAAAGACGGGGAGGAGAAAAGCTCATGAATCTCTCTGAACTGAATGAACTTGACCTCAGCAATGTCGCCAACTGGCCACTGCCGGCACGCCTGGTCCTGATCGGCATCCTGTTTCTTGCCGTGCTGGGACTGGGGTACTGGTTCGATATCAAGGACCAGGGCATCCGCCTGGAGAAAGCCGAACAAAAGGAAACGGAACTGCGCCAGACCTTTGAAGCCAGGGCGGAGAAAGCGGCCAACCTGGCTGCCTATGAGCAGCAGCTCGAGGAAATGAAAGCTTCCTTCGGCGCCATGCTCCGCCAGCTGCCCAACAAGACCGAGGTGGCCGAACTGCTGGTCGACATTTCCCAGACCGGCCTGGCTTCCGGCCTCGAATTCAAGCTGTTCAAACCACAGAACGAGGTGCCAAAGGAGTTCTACGCGGAGTTACCGATCAGCATTCGCGTCAAGGGCACCTACCACGAGTTCGGCAATTTCATCAGTGGTATCGCGGCACTGCCACGCATTGTGACGGTGCACAACATCAGTATCGAGCCATCCGATGGCGGCGAACTCACCATGAGCATTCTTGCCAAGACCTACCGCTACCTGGATGAAGAAGAAGGAGGCGTCAAATGATTCATCTGAAGAACCCGGCGCTGCTGGTGTCGTTCTGCCTGGTAGCAGGAAGCCTGACGGCTTGCAGCGGCAACAACAAGGAAGACCTGCACAGTTACGTCGAGCAGGTGAAATCCCGCCAGCATGCCAGGATCGATCCGCTGCCCGAATTTGCACCGTATGAGACGCACCTCTACTCGGCTTCCGGAGAACGTGATCCGTTTACGCCACCGTCCTACTCTGCACCCAGATCACAGGTTGCAACCGGTACCGGCAGTGGCATTGCACCGGACTTCAACCGCAGCAGGGAACCGCTGGAAGCGGAACCGCTGGACAGCCTGCGCATGGTGGGCACGCTGGAACGAGACGGAAATTCATGGGCGCTGGTGCGCATGAGTGACAGTACCATTCACCGTGTGAAACCCGGAAATTACATTGGCCAGAATTATGGCAAGATCATTCAGATCACAGAATCGGAAGTGGAATTGACCGAGATCGTACCAGATGGCCTCGGGGGATGGATGGAACGCCAGGCTGCACTGGCACTCAGTGAGTAATTGGAGATAAAAACGATGAATGCGAACCTGACGAACCGGAACCCTGCGCCGCAGACGGCGCACCTGGTGCACCGTTTTTTTGGAAACGGACTCCTGCTGCTGGCCGCTGTACTGCTGCTGACCGGCTGGAACAGCGCCCGGGCCGCCGCGCCAAAGCCGGTCAATGCCCTGCAGGAAATCAGTTTTGCCGGGCTGCCCGGTAACCAGGTGCAGATCACCTTCAAACTGAGCCATCCCGCCTCGAACCCGGCGAGTTTTACTATCGACAACCCGGCGCGCATTGCCTTTGATCTTCCCGCCACCAAAAGCGAACTGGCCAAACGTTCGCAGGTCATCGGCATCGGACCCGCCAAGAGCATCACGGCGGTTGAAGTGAAAGGCCGCACCCGGGTGGTACTCAACCTGTTCGAGATGGTGCCCTACGAAACCCGCGCCGAGGGCGACCAGATCATCGTGGTTCTGGGCAGTTCGGGTTCCGTCAACACCACGAACACCGCTGCTGCACCCGCCGGCGCTGTTGCATCGGGTTCTTCATCGTCAGCCGCCGCTGTTACGGACGTCGACTTCCGCCGTGGTGACCAGGGCGAGGGCCGCATCGTGCTGACCCTGTCCAATCCTTCCATGCCGGTCGACATGAAACAGCAGGCAGGCAAGGTGGTACTGGAACTCAAGGGCGCCAGCCTGCCGGAAAAACTGGAGCGTCGCCTGGACGTCACGGACTTCGCCACACCGGTGAAAATGATCGATACGGAATCCACCCCGAACGGCGTACGGATCGAGATCAGCTCCGTCGGTGAATATGAGCACCTGGCATACCAGTCCGATAACCAGTTCACGGTTGAGATCCGCAAAACCACCAAGGAAGAAAAAGAGCAGCGCAAGAAGAATGAATTCGGCTACACCGGCGAGCGCCTGTCGCTGAACTTCCAGGATATCGAGGTACGCTCGGTGCTGCAGCTGCTGGCTGACTTTACCGGCATCAATATCGTGGTGAGTGACACGGTAACCGGCAACCTGACCCTGCGCATGCAGAACGTACCCTGGGACCAGGCACTGGATATCGTGCTCAAGACCAAGGGCCTGGCCAAGCGCGACAATGGCAACGTCATGCTGATTGCGCCCAGCGAGGAGATCGCTGCACGCGAAAAGCTGGAACTCGAGTCTCACAAACAGATCGAGGAACTGGCGCCGCTGTATTCAGACTTCATCCAGGTCAATTATGCCAAGGCGGCTGACCTGGCCGATCTGCTGCAAAACAGTGACAGCTCCCTGTTGTCCGAGCGCGGCAAAGCCACCATTGACGAACGCACCAATACACTGCTGGTCCAGGATACCGCCGAAAAGCTGGAAGAAGTCCGTAAACTGGTTGCCCAGCTGGACATCCCGGTACGCCAGGTACTGATCGAGTCGCGCATCGTCATTGCCAATAATGACTTCTCCCGCGACCTCGGTGTGCGCTTCGGCGCCAGCGGCAACTCCAGCAAGGGCCGCAACTTCATCGTCGGTGGCGGTACCCAGCCAGGTCAGACAAACTTTGGCTCCACCCCCGGATTCGAAGTACCCGCGGGCAGTGGCAATGACGGCCTGCTGGTCGACCTGCCGGTTGCCAACCCGTCCGGCTCGCTGGGACTGGCACTGGGCAAGATCGGCAGCTCGCTGATCCAGCTGGAACTGAGCGCCATGCAGCTGGAAGACCGTGGTGAAGTGGTCTCCAGCCCGCGCGTCATCACCTCCAACCAGCAGAAAGCCACCATTCAACAGGGCGTGGAAATCCCTTACCAGCAGGCAACCTCCAGCGGCGCGACCTCGGTCAGCTTCAAGGAAGCCGTCCTGCAGCTCGAGGTAACTCCACAGATCACCCCGGATGACCGGATCATCATGGATCTCCAGGTCAACAAGGACAGCGTGGGTGAAGTCTTCGCCGGCGTGCCCAGTATCGACACCCGTAACGTCAGCACCCGCGTGCTGGTCGATAACGGGGAAACCCTGGTACTGGGCGGCATCTACGAGCAGGAGAAAGGCAAGCAGACGGAACGCGTGCCCTTCTTTGGCTCCCTGCCCGGCGTCGGCTGGATGTTCAAGACGGAGTCCAAAACCGACCAGAAACAGGAGCTGCTGATTTTTGTCACGCCGAAGATCGTCAAACAGGGTATGACCGTGGATTATTAAATCCTACTTGTACCCGGCTCCACTTTCTGGCAAAACTGCCCGACATGAAACCGTCGGGCAGTTTTTTTCTGGTCGGCCCCATGGGGGCCGGAAAATCCACTATCGGCCGCCAGCTGGCGCGCATCCTGGGACTGGAATTCATCGACAGCGACCGCAACATCGAAACGCAGACCGGTGTCGATATCCCGCTGATCTTCGAACTGGAAGGGGAAGAGGGTTTCCGCAGGCGTGAGCAGGACATGATCGACCGGCTCACGCGCAGGCGGGGCGTCGTACTCGCCACGGGTGGCGGGGCCATTCTCAGCGACACAAACCGCCGGCACCTGGCAGCACGCGGACAGGTGATCTACCTGCACACATCGGTCGAACAGCAGCTGAAACGCACCGCCCGCGACCGCAACCGGCCGCTGCTGCAAACAGAGAACCCGGAAGCGGTACTACGCGAGCTGATGGCGGTTCGTGACCCCCTGTATCGTGAAATTGCCGACCTGACCATCGACACCGACGGCTGCCGGGTACAGGACGTGGTGAAAAAAATAGTCCGGCACATCGAGGAAAACTAAGTACAATTCACCCATGACACTCATGCACAGGACCCTGCAGCTTGAACTAGGCGAGCGCAGCTACCCCATCCACATCGGCCCGGGGCTGATTTCGCAGTCCGCGCTGTACCAGCCGCATATCCGTGGCCGCCAGGTCATGATTGTCAGCAACGAAACCGTTGCGCCGCTGTACCTGCAGACCGTGCGCGATGCGCTGTCCGGCTACCGGCTCGAACAGGTCATCCTGCCGGATGGCGAAGAGTACAAGACACTCGACATCCTCAACCGCATCTTTGACGCCCTGCTGGAAAAGCGCTTCAATCGCAACTGCTGCCTGGTGGCCCTGGGCGGCGGTGTCATTGGTGACATGACCGGCTTCGCGGCCGCCAGCTACCAGCGTGGCGTGGATTTTATCCAGGTCCCCACCACCCTGCTGGCCCAGGTCGATTCATCCGTGGGCGGCAAAACCGGGGTCAATCACCGCCTCGGCAAGAACATGATCGGCGCCTTCCACCAGCCGCGCTGTGTACTGGCGGATACCGCCACCCTCGACACGCTGGACGATCGCCAGCTGTCCGCGGGCATCGCGGAAGTCATCAAGTACGGCCTGATCGAGGACGCTGAATTCTTCGCCTGGCTGGAAGCCGGCATGGAACGGCTGCTGGCGCGCGATACGCAGGCCTTGATGCATGCCATTGAGCGCTCCTGCCGGTGCAAGGCGGATATCGTTGCCGCCGATGAGCGCGAGAGCGGCAAACGTGCACTGCTCAACCTGGGCCACACCTTCGGCCACGCCATCGAAACCGGCATGGGCTACGGCAACTGGCTGCACGGTGAAGGCGTCAGCGCCGGGATGGCCATGGCTGCCGACCTGTCGGCACGTCATGGCTGGATCAGTGCAGCGGATACAGAACGCATCCGCACCCTGTTGACCCGTGCCCGCCTGCCGGTCGATGCCCCGGCCGGGATGAGTACCGAACAGTTCCTGGAATTGATGGCCGTCGACAAAAAAGCACTGGACAGCGGGCTACGGCTGATCCTGCTGGATGCCATCGGCCGGGCAAAGGTGTGCTCCGGATTCGATTCCGGGCTGCTGCAGCAGACGCTGGAATACAGTCTGCCAGACGCCGGCTCATGAATACACGCCACCCTGAACCGGACACTTCCGGGCGCTATGCACCCTGCGCCACCGTGGATACCGTTTCCCGGGGGCGTCGCTACAGCGAGCCGTTGCCCAGTTACCGCAGTGAGTTCCAGCGTGATCGTGACCGTATTATCCACGCGGCCGCCTTTCGGCGGCTGGAATACAAGACCCAGGTTTTCGTCAACCACGAAGGCGACCTGTTCCGCACCCGCCTCACCCATTCCATCGAAGTCGCGCAGATTGCACGCTCCATTGCCCGCGCCCTGGCGCTCAATGAAGACCTGACCGAGGCCATTGCCCTGGCCCACGATGTCGGCCACACGCCGTTTGGCCATGCCGGCCAGGACGCCCTTAACGCCTGCATGAAAAACTACGGGGGCTTCGAGCACAACCTGCAGTCACTGCGGGTGGTGGACGAACTGGAGGAAAAATACGCGGACTTCCCTGGCCTGAACCTGACCTACGAAACGCGCGAAGGTATCCTGAAACACTGCTCGGTGAAAAACGCCGCCGAACTCGGTGCGGTCGGTGAGCGCTTCCTGAACGGACAGCAACCCGGCCTGGAAGCGCAGCTCACCAACCTGGCAGACGAGATCGCCTACAACAGCCACGACGTGGACGATGGACTGCGCGCCGAGCTGATCAGCATCGAGCAACTGAACGAGGTACGCCTGTTCAACGAGCAGTACGAGGAAGTGAAACGGCTCTACCCGCAACTGTCACAACGTCGTATCATCCATGAAATCGTGCGTCGACTCATTAACTGTCAGGTGACCGACCTGGTGCAGACCAGCATATCCAGACTCGAATTGCATGCGCCCGCCAGCCTGGAAGCGGTTCGCCGGCACCCGGAAGCCCTGATTGCGTTCAGTGAGCGGATGCGCGAACTCAACCTGGAGCTGAAACGATTTTTACGCCGGCATCTGTACCGCCATTACCGCGTGCACCGCATGAGCGCCAAGGCGGAACGGGTCATACGCGCCCTGTTTGAAGCCTTCTTTAACGACCCGCGGCTGATGCCGGACGAGGCGCAGCTCAAGGTTGCCGCACTCAGGGAGCAGACGGGCGACAGCGGGCAGGCGCGGGCCGTTGCCGACTACATTGCCGGCATGACGGATCGCTACGCGATCAAGGAACACGCACGGGTCTATCACCCGGGAGAGCTGACTTGATCCGGGGGCTGGATTCAGAAATACGCCATGCGCATTTACATGCAGATTCCGCCCGGCGCTGCCGGCCCACCGAAGTTCTACCACCTGCACCTGCAGGAAGACCTGCTCGAAGGCTGGACGCTGGTACGCGAGTGGGGTTTCCAGGGTTCCGGCGGTCGCGTGATACGGGATCACTATGTCGACCGGGAGAGCGCTGAAAAGGCCATGATGGCGATACGGGATGCGCAACTGAAAAAAGGCTACCAGGTGGTATTCATGCAGGCCGGGTCGTGAAAGACTTTGCTGCAACGCCTGCTGCGGAAAGCTACATGGACAGCTTCTCCCTGAACACCGAGCCTTTTGAGAACACCCTCGACAGGCGTTTCTTCTACGGCGGCACGACGCTGATGCAGCGTCTCGACCTGCTCTCCCACCTGACCCAGTTCGGCGATTCGGTGATACTCGTCTCCGGCCCTGCCGGCAGCGGCAAGTCCACCCTGCTGGACCGCTTCATCAGTCAGGCCGGCAGCCAGTGGCACCTGTGCGTCCTGAATGGTGACGAGTTTGCCCGCTTCCCGGAATGCCTCGCCGGCACCCTCAAAAGCGCCGCACCGGCCAGTGAACAGGAACTGTTCAACGATTGGGCCGCACGAACCGACAACTCGCAGTTACTGGTCATTGTGATCGATGCCGCGGAGCAGCTGGGTGAAGATGCTTTTGAACGCCTCTGCGCCCTGCTGGAATCGGGACATGCGAACCGGGTTCGACTGATCCTGTTCGGCAGCCCGGAAGCACAACAGCAGCACCGGCAGGCACTGGAACAAAGACAGCTGCCGTTCACTACCCAGCTGTTGGAAATGCCACGCATGTCGGAAGAGGAAACTGCGGCCTACCTCACGTACCGGCTCGCGGTCGCCGGCTACAGCGGGGAAAACCCGTTTACGGCCACCGAAATCCGCGCCATCTGCAAGGCATCCGACGGCCGACCGGCAGCGATCAACCGGCTGGCCCGCCAGGCGCTGCTGGAACACCAGGCCCGTGCCGGCAGTAAACGGGTGCGCCGGCGCAAGCTGCCGCGCAAGACCGGAACACTGCTGCCGGTCCTGGGCATCGCCGCGGTTCTGGTGGTGGCAACCTGGCTGGGCTGGCAACGGTTTTACCCGCCGGTCACCGAACAGATGCCGGTCGCACGAATCCCGATGGAAGAGAGACCACTGGCGCTCCCGGAGCCTGCGCCACTCGTGCCGCCCACGCCGCCCGCCACGCCTGCCGCACCGCCCGCCCGACAGGAATCCGCTCCCACCGGGACAGCGCCAGATCGACCTGAAACCGGGACCCGCCCGCTCACCGAGGTGGCAGCTGACCTGGATGCACCCGAAGCCGCGCCTGCAACCCGGGCATCCCCTGTTGAACCGCAACCCGCCCCCGGCACCGACCACCGTCCGCTGCCTGTACCGGCTGAGGCGCAGCGCGGCGCCGCGGGACAGACCTTGTCCCCTGTTCCGGCTCCTGCAGCCGATGCGAGTGCACACCGCGAGCAGGCTGTGGAGCCTCCCGCAGCGGCGGCGATCCCCGTCATCCCCGTCGCAGAAGAACACGGTACCGCGCCGGCGGCGCCCGCCGGCACACCGCCAGCGGCGGCAACAGACCACAGCCCCACCCCGGAAACCGGTATGGAGCCAGCCACTGCGGAACCCCTGCCACACCGTGAACGCTGGCTGATGCAACAGGCAGAAACCGCCTATACGCTGCAACTGCTGGGATCGCGGAACGCCGAATCGATTCACCAGTACCTTGAGCAACATCACCTCGACACGCATCAGGCCGCCGTCTACAAGGGTCTCTACAAGGATGCCGACTGGTATGTATTGCTGTACGGCATCTACCCTTCCCGCCAGGCTGCCATTGACGCACGCGCCACCCTGCCAGCAGCCATTCGCAAGGATCAGCCCTGGCCACGCACCCTGAAAAGCGTGCACAACGCCATCCGTGCGATCCAGTAACCACAGCCATCATTCCGTATAAAAAACAAGGTTAAACCGCTAAAACACTGGCGAAAAACACGCTTCTCCATTATTCTTTCGGCCCGTTTTTTGCCGATGGTTGCCGCCACTACCGCGCAGGGAGTGGGCGGTGTCGCGCGCGCCGGGGAAATAATTACCTTTATTATTAAAAGGGTTACAGAGGAACGACATGAGTCACGGGGCTTTTCCGGAAATACAGGGTCTGTACCACCCACGCCATGAGCACGATGCCTGCGGCGTCGGTTTTGTTGCCCACATCAAGGGACAGCAGAATCATGCCATCGTCCGCCAGGGCCTGCAGGTGCTGGAAAACCTGACCCATCGCGGTGCTGTCGGTGCCGACCCGCTGGCTGGCGACGGTGCCGGCATCCTGATCCAGATCCCCGATCGCTTTCTGCGCGAAGCATGCGCAACGCAGGACCTGGAACTGCCGGAACCCGGCCGTTACGCGGTCGGCATGATTTTCCTGCCGCAGCAGAACCACACCCGTGCCGAGTGCGAGGCCCTGATTGAGCGCATTATTAATGAAGAAGGCCAGGGTTTACTGGGCTGGCGCGATGTGCCGACGGACAATAGCGGCCTGGGCCAGAGCGTCAGGGATGTCGAGCCGGTGGTACGCCAGCTGTTCATCAGCTGCGGGGACAACTGCACGACCCAGGATGACTTCGAACGCCGGCTGTTCATCATCCGCAAGCTGGTTGAGAACCAGGTGCGCGAATCCGACTGGGAAGGACGCGGAAACTTTTATATACCGTCCCTCTCCAGCCGCACCCTGCTGTACAAGGGCATGCTGCTGGCCAACCAGGTCGACAGTTACTACCGGGACCTGCGCGACGAGCGCGTGGTATCGGCACTGGCACTGGTGCACCAGCGCTTTTCCACCAATACCTTTCCGTCCTGGGACCTGGCTCACCCGTTCCGCATGATCGCGCACAACGGTGAAATCAATACCCTGCGCGGTAACGTCAACTGGATGCGCGCGCGGCGCCATTCCATGGCCTCGGAGCTGTTCGGCGCCGACCTGGAAAAGGTCTGGCCGCTGATCCCGGAAGGGCAGAGCGACTCCGCCTGTTTCGATAACGCACTGGAACTGCTGGTGGCCGGCGGTTACACCATGGCCCACGCCATGATGATGCTGATCCCCGAAGCCTGGGCGGGCAACCCGCTGATGGACGAAAAGCGCAGGGCGTTCTACGAATACCACGCGGCACTGATGGAACCCTGGGATGGCCCGGCCGCGGTTGCCTTTACCGACGGCCGCCAGATCGGCGCCACCCTGGACCGCAACGGCCTGCGTCCGGCACGTTACCTGATCACCGATGACGACCTGGTGGTGATGGCCTCGGAAATGGGCGTATTACCCATCCCTGACCACAGGATCGTGAAAAAGTGGCGTCTGCAGCCGGGCAAGATGTTCCTCATCGACATGCAGCAGGGCCGAATTATCGACGACGCAGAACTCAAGGAACAGCTGTCCGCCAGCCACCCCTACCAGGACTGGCTGGAGAAGACCCAGATCCACCTCAAGAACCTGCCCGCCAAGGTCGACGGTGACGCCGGCGACCCGGACACCCTGCTGGACCGCCAGCAGGCCTTCGGCTACACGCAGGAAGACCTCAAGCTGCTGATGACGCCGATGGCGCTCACCGGCCAGGAGGCTATCGGCTCCATGGGCGCCGACAACCCGGTGGCCGTGCTTTCCAGCAAGGCCAAGCCACTGTCCAATTATTTCCAGCAGAACTTTGCCCAGGTGACCAACCCGCCCATCGACCCGATCCGCGAGGAGCTGGTGATGTCACTGGTATCGCTGATCGGCCCGCGCCCCAACCTGCTGGGCCTGCACTCCGGCGGCGAACACATGCGCCTGGAAGTCAGCCAGCCGATCCTTACCAACAAGGACCTGGAGCGCGTACGCGGCATCGAGAAAGCGACCGATGGCGCCTTCCGCACCCGTACCCTCGATATCTGCTATGCCGCGGACCTGGGTGCGGCCGGCATGCAACCGGCCCTGACCGCGCTGTGTGAAGCGGCGGAACAGGCGGTACGGGAAGGCGACAACATCCTCATCCTCTCCGACCGCAGCGTTTCCGCGCAACGGATTCCGATTCCCGCGCTGCTGGCCACCTCGGCGGTACACCACCACCTGGTGCGCGCCGGCCTGCGCACCGAATCCGGCCTGGTGGTGGAAACCGGTTCGGTGCGTGAAGTACACCAGTTCGCGGTGCTCGCCGGCTATGGTGCGGAAGCCATCAATCCCTGGCTCGCATTTGAAACCCTGGCCGCCCTGAAAAACGACCTGCCGGAAGACCTGGACACCGGCGAAATCAACAAGCGCTACATCAAGGCGGTCGGCAAGGGCCTGTTGAAAGTGTTTTCCAAGATGGGCATCTCTACCTACCAGTCCTACTGTGGTGCGCAGATTTTCGATGCAGTGGGACTGAAATCCGACTTCGTGGAGCAGTACTTCACCGGCACCGCCAGCATGATCGAGGGGGTCGGCATCGAAGAGATCGCCGCCGAATCGGTACGCTGGCACCACGATGCCTACGGGCACAACCCGGTCTATGCGGATGCGCTGGACGTGGGCGGCGACTATGCCTTCCGGGTACGCGGCGAAGACCACATGTGGACGCCGGATACCATTTCGAAACTGCAGCACGCCACGCGCGCCAACGACGCGAAGACCTTTGCCGAGTTTTCCCGCCTGGTGGATGAGCAGAACGACCGGCTGCGCACCCTGCGCGGCCTGTTCCAGCTGAAGTTTGCCAATGAGCCGGTGCCACTCGACGAAGTCGAACCGGCCAAAGAGATCGTCAAGCGGTTTGCCACCGGCGCCATGTCGTTCGGGTCCATTTCCTGGGAAGCGCACACCACGCTCGCCATCGCCATGAACCGCCTGGGCGGCAAATCCAACACCGGCGAAGGTGGCGAAGAACGCTCGCGCTTCAAACCGATGGAGAACGGCGATTCCATGCGCTCGGCGATCAAGCAGGTTGCCTCGGGACGCTTCGGCGTAACGACCGAGTACCTGGTAAACGCAGACGATATCCAGATCAAGATGGCACAGGGTGCCAAGCCCGGCGAAGGCGGACAGCTGCCCGGTCACAAGGTCAATGAATGGATCGCCAGTGTGCGCCATTCGACACCGGGCGTCGGCCTGATTTCTCCGCCACCGCACCACGATATCTATTCCATCGAGGACCTGGCCCAGCTGATCCACGATCTCAAGAACGTGAACCCCAAAGCCCGCATCAGCGTCAAGCTGGTGTCCGAAGTGGGCGTGGGCACCGTTGCGGCAGGCGTGTCCAAGGCACACGCCGATCACGTCACCATCGCCGGCTATGACGGCGGCACCGGTGCGTCACCGCTGACGTCCATCCGTCACGCCGGCAGCCCCTGGGAACTGGGACTGGCCGAAACCCACCAGACGCTGGTACTCAACAAGTTGCGCGGCCGCATCGCCGTACAGGTCGACGGTGGCATGCGTACCGGCCGCGACGTGGTGATCGGCGCCCTGCTGGGTGCGGACGAGTTCGGCTTTGCAACCGCACCGCTGATTGTCGAAGGCTGCATCATGATGCGCAAGTGCCACCTCAACACCTGCCCGGTCGGAGTCGCCACCCAGGACGAGGAACTGCGCAAGCGCTTTACCGGCAAACCCGAACACGTGGTGAACTATTTCTTCTTCGTAGCGGAAGAAGTGCGCCAGCTGATGGCCAGACTGGGTTTCCGCACCGTGGACGAAATGATCGGCCGTTCCGACAGGCTCGATATGCGTAAGGGCATCGATCACTGGAAAGCGCGCGGCCTGGACTATTCCCGCATCCTGCACCACCTGGATACCGGCCCGGACGTAGCGCTGTACAACAGCGAAAAGCAGGACCACGGTCTGGACAGGGCACTCGACAACAAGCTGATCGAACAGGCAGCACCGGCACTGGAACGCGGTGAGCCGGTAAAAATTGAAACCCCCGTGATCAACGTCAACCGTACGGTAGGCGCCATGCTGTCTGGCAGGGTTGCCGAGCGTTACGGGCTGGAAGGACTCCCGGAAGACACCATACACGTCAAGCTGAACGGGGTTGCCGGACAGAGTTTCGGCACCTGGGTCACGCACGGCATCACCCTGGAGCTGGAAGGTGAAGGCAATGACTACGTCGGCAAGGGCCTGTCCGGTGGCCGGCTGGTCGTCTACCCGCCTGCCGACTGTCCGATCGTCCCGGAAGAAAACATTATTGTCGGCAATACCGTCCTGTACGGCGCCATCTCCGGCGAGTGCTACTTCCGCGGTGTTGCCGGCGAACGCTTTGCCGTGCGCAACTCCGGCGCCAGCGCCGTAGTGGAAGGTGTGGGCGACCACGGCTGCGAATACATGACCGGCGGTGTGGTCGTGGTGCTCGGTCAGACCGGGCGCAACTTTGCCGCCGGCATGAGCGGTGGTATTGCCTATGTACTCGATGCCAAAGGTGACTTCAGGGCACACTGCAACCTGGCCATGGTGGAACTGGAACCGATCCCGGAAGAGGACGAGGCACTGGAGACACTGGAACACCAGGGCGGCGACCTGGAAACCCACGGCAAGGTCGATATCAGCACAGACATGACCCGCTTCGATGCACTGCGCCTGCGGCGCCTGGTCGAGAAGCACATGCACTACACCAACAGCAGCGTTGCCCGCAATATTCTCGACCACTGGGACGAGATGCTGCCGAAGTTCGTCAAGGTGATGCCGGTGGATTACCGCCGCGCACTGGAAGAAATGAAACAGGCACAGGCAGACACACCGGCAGCACTGGCCGGCTGAGCAACCTGTCTGCCGGCCAGCTGTGAAACGATTCTAGAAGGCAAAACACCAGTTATGGGCAAACCAACCGGATTCATGGAATACCCGCGCCAGGAGCGCGGCTACAAACCCGTCGAAGAGCGCATCAAGCACTTTAAAGAGTTTGTGATCCCGTTAAGCGACCAGGAACTCAGCACCCAGGGTGCGCGCTGCATGGACTGCGGCATCCCCTTCTGCCACCAGGGCTGCCCGGTGAACAACATCATTCCGGACTGGAACGACCTGGTATGGAAAGGTGAATGGGAACGCGCCATCAGGGTATTGCACTCCACCAACAATTTTCCGGAGTTCACCGGCCGCATCTGTCCCGCGCCCTGCCAGGAAGCCTGCACCCTGAACCTGGAAGGCGAACCGGTCACCATCAAAACCATCGAGTGCGCCATTGTCGACAAGGCCTGGGAAAACGGCTGGATCAAACCCCTGCCCGCCGCGCACAAAACCGGCAAAAAAGTCGCGGTGGTCGGCTCCGGCCCGGCCGGGATGGCCTGCGCACAGCAACTGGGCCGCGCCGGTCACGAGGTTACGCTGTTCGAAAAAAATGACCGTATCGGCGGTTTGCTGCGCTATGGTATTCCCGATTTTAAAATGGACAAGTGCTACATAGACCGGCGCGTCCGGCAGATGGAAGCGGAAGGCGTCACCTTCCGACCCGACTGTAACGTAGGCACGGACATCAGCGCTGAAGAGTTGCTGAAAACCTTCGATGCCGTTGCCCTGACCGGTGGCTCGGAACAGTCACGCGATCTGCCGATACCGGGCCGCGACCTCGAAGGTGTCTATTTCGCCATGCAGTTCCTGCCCCAGCAGAACAAACGGGATGCCGGTGACACGGTGCCCGCTGACCTGTCCATCACAGCCACCGGCAAAAACGTCATCGTCATCGGCGGCGGCGACACCGGATCGGACTGTATCGGCACCTCCATCCGCCAGGGCTGCAAATCGGTCACCCAGCTGGAAATCCTGCCAAAACCACCGGAACAGGAAAACAGGGAACTGACCTGGCCCAACTGGCCCAACAAAATGCGTACCTCCTCTTCGCAGGAAGAAGGCGCCAAACGTGACTGGTCTGTCGCTACAAAGGAATTCATCGGTAGCGATGGCAAGGTGGAAAAAATCCGCTGTGTCCGTGTCGACTGGAGCAAGGACGAGCAGGGCGCCTGGCAGATGAAGGAAATCGAGGGCAGCGAATTTGAACTCGATGCCGACCTGGTCCTGCTGGCGATGGGTTTTGTACACCCGGTCCAGGAAGGCCTGCTGAACGACCTGGGCGTTGCCTATGACGAGCGGGGCAATGTAAAAGGCGATACCGAGGGCGAGAATGCATACCGGACGTCGATCGACAAGGTATTTGCCGCCGGTGACATGCGGCGCGGGCAGTCGCTGGTGGTCTGGGCAATTCGTGAAGGCCGGCAGTGTGCACGGGCAGTTGATGAATTCCTGATGGGTGCTTCGGAGTTACCACGTTAGTAAGACCGCTGATCTGACAGGCCGCCTTTTTCCACCTGGGCAAGGGTTGTAATACCTGTTTTTCAAGCCGGACTATATAAGGTTAAATAACACGTATGACCGAACTGAAAAATGACCGTTTTCTGAGAGCCCTGCTACGCCAGCCCGTCGATGTCACCCCCGTGTGGATGATGCGCCAGGCCGGCCGTTACCTGCCCGAGTACCGCGAAACCCGCAAAAAGGCCGGCAGCTTCATGGACCTGTGCACCAACCCGGAACTGGCCTGCGAAGTCACGCTGCAACCGCTGGAACGTTTTCCGCTGGATGCGGCGATCCTGTTCTCGGATATCCTGACCATCCCTGACGCCATGGGACTGGGACTGTACTTTGCCGAAGGCGAAGGACCGCGCTTCGAACGCCCGATCCGGGACGAAAAACAGATCGAAGCGCTGGGTGTGCCCGACCCGGAAACCGAACTGCGCTACGTCATGGACGCGGTGCGCACCATCCGTCGCGAGCTGGATGGCCGGGTACCGTTGATCGGCTTTTCCGGCAGCCCCTGGACATTGGCGACCTACATGGTGGAAGGCGCCTCCAGCAAGGACTTCCCCACCATCAAGGCCATGCTGTATGAACGCCCGGAGCTGCTGGACAAGTTACTGGATACCGTCTCCCGGTCGGTAGCGCTCTACCTGAACGCCCAGATCGAAGCAGGCGCCCAGACGGTGATG
Source organism: Thiohalobacter sp. (assembly GCA_026984515.1). Classification (GTDB taxonomy): domain Bacteria; phylum Pseudomonadota; class Gammaproteobacteria; order DSM-19610; family DSM-19610; genus Thiogranum. The sequence goes on from JALSRZ010000025.1 coordinate 19,814, forward strand.
ATATTCGATACCTGGGGCGGCGCACTGACCCCGGCGGACTACTGCCGCTTTTCACTGCAACCCATGGAACGCATCATCCGCTCGCTGAAACGTGAAAACGAAGGGCGCAAGGTGCCGGTCATCCTGTTCACCAAGAACGGTGGGCAGTGGCTGGAAGCCATGACCGATACCGGTGCGGATGCGCTGGGGCTGGACTGGACCACGGACCTGGCCGACGCCCGGCGCCGGGTCGGCGACCAGGTTGCCCTGCAGGGCAACCTCGACCCGTCTGTGCTGTACGCATCGCCGGACAGCATTCGCGCACAGGTCGCGAAGGTACTGGCCAGTTTCGGCAAGGGGAACGGTCACGTCTTCAACCTTGGGCACGGCATCCACCCCGGAATCGACCCCGAACACGCCGGCGCCATGATCGAAGCCGTGCACGACCTGAGCCGCGAATACCACCTGTAGGAACGGCCCCCTGACCGCGAAAGCCGACTGCACCCCTTCGTGCCGGGGGCCGGCGCTCCCACCGCAGGCGCCCTGCCTGGCCCGCATGCGTATTCAGCCCGCTTCGCTTAACAGTGTTGCCATCATACCCTCGGCCTGGGAAAGGTAGCCTCCGCCGAACAGGTTGAAATGGTTCAGCACGTGGTAGAGGTTGTACAGGGTTCTGCGCAGCGGGTAGCCATCGTCCAGCGGCCACGCACTGCGGTAAGCGGCGTAGAAATCCCGGCTGAATCCCCCGAACAATTCGGTCATGGCCAGGTCGGCTTCGCGGTCACCGAAGTACACGGCAGGGTCAAAAATGGCCGGCCTGCCATCGCGTGTATACGCGTAGTTACCGGACCACAGGTCACCGTGCAGCAGTGACGGCTGCGGGTCGTGCCCGTCCAGCAGGGCCGGCAATTGCGCCAACAGCCGCTCACCGGCACCGACGCTGCGCGCCGGCGCACCGTTACGCGCTGCCAGCCGCAGCTGGAAAGCCAGCCGGTGCTCACGCCAGAAAGTCAGCCAGTCCGACTCCTGCGTATTGACCTGCGCTGTCGAACCGATGGTATTGTCGCGGTGCCAGCCGAAATGTGTCGACCCGACTCTATGGATAGCAGCCAGTCCTTCCGCCAGCGCGGTTGCGCTGCCGGATCCGCCGGTTTCCAGGTACTCCATCACCAGCCAGGCCTGCCCGCCATCCTGCCCATGACACAGGGGACGCGGAACACACAGTGCATCTGCCTCGCGCAGCGCTTCCAGCCCTTCGGCTTCGGCAACGAACATATCGAGCCGCCCGGCGCTGTTCAGTTTGACGAACCAGGACTGTGACCCGGAGTGGATACGGCAGGATTGATTGATGGAGCCGCCGCCCACCGACCTGGGTGTGGAAAGCCGCACCGGTTCATCCAGCACTTCCTGCAGCTGCTTTTCAATGGCTTGCCAGACAGACACCTGTTCACCGTTATCAACCTGGCGGCCCGCAGGGGCCGACCGCGGTCAGGCCGGACTCAGGCCAGCAGCTTCAGACGCGCGTGCATCAGGCTGCGACGCGGAAAATGCGCCCTGAGAAATTCCATCTGGTCCGCCAGCACGCGTTTCCCCTGCAGGTAGATGTACTCGGCGTGCGTCGGGGTAAAAGGCACCGCCAGTAATTCCATGTGCGCCTGCTCCGGGCTGCGACCGGCCTTGTGGTTGTTGCAGCGCCTGCAGGCCGTCACCACGTTGGTCCAGACATCCTGCCCGTTCTGGCTGATCGGCGTGACATGGTCCCGCGACAGGTCGCGGCTATGGAAGCGATCCCCGCAGTACATGCACAGGTGGGCATCACGCTTGAACAGGGCCGGGTTGTTGAGGGGGGGCACATAGCGGTCGCGGTTCCTGGTCAGCACCTTGTTACTGCCATAGGTCGCGATTATCGAGTTGACGTCGATCCGGCTCTGGCGTCCGGTCAGGGCACAGATACCGCCGTGTACGCGGTACAACAGGCTGCCGCAGCTGTACGCCACCTGGTCCAGGTGGTACAGGCGCACCGCTTCCTGGTAATTGATCCATTCCAGCGGCATGCCGGACGCATCGGTACGCAGGACCTGTTGATGCAAATCGTACACGTTAGGCCTCCCAACAAACGGGTTTCTCCATTTATCCCAAATAATCCTCGGCTTGTAAACAGTCAGACAGCTGAATTCCCGATTTTGTCACCTTTTGCGGACATTTCATCACTGCCTGGAATCCGCTATCATGCCGCCTTTTGCGGGTTTCAGCCCCTTTACGGGCCTGATTTGGCCAGGACTGACAAACGCTGCGGCCGCGCTGAGTGAGCGGCGACCGGACTGCGCTGGAGAAACTACAGATGCCGATACGTTTGGGCGTGCCCAAAGAAATCGAACCGGGTGAACGCCGGGTAGCGCTGGTACCCTCTGTCGCCGAACGCTTTCACCGGCTGGGCGTGGAAGTGCTGCTGGAAACCGGTGCCGGTACCGGTAGTTATCACCCTGATAGCAGCTACGAGCAGGTTACGGTCGTCGGCAGTGCAGGCGAGTTGTACCGGCAGGCTGACCTGATCCTCAAGATCCAGCCGCCCACGGAAGCCGAAATCGAACAGATCCGGGAAGGCGCTACC
>JALSRZ010000026.1 GCA_026984515.1 Thiohalobacter sp.
CGGGCAGCGTGTGTGCCTGCTGGAGGATATTGTCGAACTGGATAGCGAGGGTGTCCCGCATACCGCACAGCCGGGAGACACCGCGCTGATCCAGTTCTCCTCGGGCTCCACGCGTGCGCCCCGGGGGGTGGTGCTGAGCCACGCGAATTTGCTGGCGAATATCCGCGCCATCAGTCATGCGGCATCTGTTTCGGCCAGTGATTCCACCCTGAGCTGGATGCCGCTGAGCCACGATATGGGCCTGGTCGGTTTCCACCTGGTGCCCTTGTTCAACGGCCTGGACCAGGTGCTGATGGATACGACCCTGTTTGTACGCCGCCCGGCGCTCTGGCTGGACAGCGCACAGCGGTTTCGCAGCAGCCTGTTGTGTGCACCGAACTTCGGTTACCAGCACTACATGAAGTCGGTACCGGCGCCGGGAGATGCCCTGGACCTGCGTAGTGTACGGTTGATTTTCAACGGCGCCGAACCGGTCTCGGCATCGGTATGCCGGGAATTTCTACAGCGGCTGGCGCCGGCCGGGTTGCACGCCCACGCGTTTTTCCCGGTATACGGTCTTGCCGAGGCCAGCCTGGCGGTGACGTTCCCGCTGCCGGGACAGGGCTTGCAGACGCTGCATGTGCCGGCGCAGCGGATGGCGGTCGGTGATCGCGTGACGCCGGGAGCATCTCGCGCAGGGGAGCCTTCCGGACAGCTGGTGGAGCTGGTCTGCCTGGGGCAGCCGGTAGCGGGCTGTGAACTGCGTATTTGTGATGCGCAGGGCCGGGTGCTGCAGGAAAACCGGGTAGGCAAGGTACAGATCCGGGGTGACAATGTAAGTGCCGGTTACTACCACAACAGCGCAGCGAATGCGGAGCTGTTCGTCGACGGCTGGCTGGATACCGGTGACCTGGGCCTGGTGAACGACCAGGGCCTGTTCATTACCGGTCGAGCCAGGGATCTCCTGTTGGTTGGCGGGCAAAATTACTATGCGCAGGATATCGAACAGCTGCTGCAACAGGACGCCGGTCTGCAGGCCGGCAAGGTGGCGGTCAGTGCCCTGCGTGATGCGCAAAATGCCGCCGACCTGCTGCTGGTGTTCGTGCAGTTCCGGCAGGAGGTAGAGGATTTTACGGGCTGTGTCCGACAGGTGCAGGGCGTGCTGGCCGAACAGGCCGGCCTGCACGCACACGCGGTGATACCGGTACAGCGTATTCCGCGCACCACCAGTGGCAAGCTGCAGCGCTACCGGCTGGTGCAGGATTTCGAGCAGGGCGCGTACGCCGGGGTTCTTGCCACCCTGCAGTCACAGCTGCAGGGTACCCACGTTGGGGCCGGACAGGACGAGACCGCCCGGCAATTACTGGCGCTGTGCCGACAGGTGTTTCCCGGGCGGGAGATCAAGCCGGACCAGAACCTGTTTGAACTGGGAGCGGATTCCCTGCTGCTGGTAAAGATCCACGAGGAGATCGAGGCACGTTTCCCCGGCCGGGTGGAAGTCACGGACCTGTTTGAATACCCGACCATCCGTGAACTGGCGGCGTATATTGGCCGTCCCTGACGGCTATGCAGATCCTGCACCGGCTGCTAACCTCCGTGTATGCGCTTTGGAAGCTCTCTACGCGTCGTCGGCCTGTTGAGTATCGGTTTCAGCCTGACGATGTTGCCGCCGGTTGCGGTCTCGATCTGGTACCAGGATCACCAGGTGGAACACTTCCTGAAATCCTTTGTGATTGCATTCAGCGGTGGCCTTGCGGTCTGGCTGGCGGCCAGGCACCAGGATGCCACCTTGCGGCGCAAGGACGGTTTCGTGGTCGTCACCCTGTTCTGGGTCGCGCTGAGCCTGCTGGGCGCGTTACCCTTTCTGTTCGGTCCGCACCTGGACTTTGTTGACGCGTTCTTTGAGGCCGTATCCGGGTTTACCACCACGGGTGCGACCGTGATCACCCATATCGACGCATTGCCACGTTCCATGCTGTACTACCGTCAGCAGTTGCAGTGGCTGGGTGGCATGGGCCTGGTGGTGCTGGCCGTTGCCATACTGCCATTGCTGGGTATTGGCGGTATGCGGATCTACCGGGCGGAAACCCCGGGTCCCATGAAAGAAGAGAAGATCACCCCGCGCCTGGCGCAGAGCGCACGTACACTATGGGTGATCTACCTGCTGTTGACCCTGGGTTGTGCGCTTGCTTACTGGGTGGCGGGAATGACACTCTTTGACGCGATCGGGCATGCTTTTGCGACCATTTCCACGGGCGGATTTTCCACCCACGATGCCAGCCTGGGCTATTTCCACAGTGAAACCATCGAGTCGATCGCCACGGTCTTCATGCTGGCAGGCGGTATCAATTTCAGTGTTCACTTCCTGGCGCTGCGGGACAAGTCCCTGTTTCCCTACTTTCGTGACGTGGAGGTACGGACCTTCCTGCTGTTCGTTATCGCAGCTCTGCTGATGGTTGCTTCCATACTGTGGCTGAGCGGGGAAAACCCGAGCCTGGCGCACGCCACGGTCAGTGCCTACTTCGAGGTGGTGTCGATCATTACCAGTACCGGGTTCGGTGCCGACGATTTCACCCTGTGGCCGTTATTTTTGCCGGTATTTCTTATTTTCATCAGCTTTATCGGTGGTTGTGGCGGCTCCACGGCGGGTGGCATGAAGGTCATGCGCATGCTGTTACTGTTCAAACAGGGCCTGCGTGAAATCCACAACCTGGTTCACCCGCGCTCGGTCCGGCCGATCAAGGTGGGCGGCAGGATATTGCAGGAACGCACGGTCGAAGCCGTATGGGGTTTCTTCGCAGTCTATATTGTCGTATTTGTCATTCTTACCCTGGCGATGATGGCAACCGGCCTCGACCAGGTCAGCGCTTTTTCCGCGGTTGCCACCTCGATCAACAACCTCGGTCCGGGGCTTGGCGAGGTGGCCTATAATTTTGCCGGTGTCGGTGCAGACGCCAAACTGATTTCGGTATTCGCCATGCTGATGGGGCGGCTGGAGATCTTCACCATACTGGTATTGTTTACCCCTTCATTCTGGCTGGACTAGCGCTTCCTCTCCCCGGGGTGACTGGCCCTGGATCACCGCGATGAAATCCCGGCCGAAGCGCGCCAGTTTCTGTTCCCCGATACCGCTGATACTGCGCATTTCGTCATCGCTGGAGGGGCGCAGGCTGGCCAGTTCGCGCAAGGTGCTGTCGTGAAAAATGACATAGGGCGGTACTGAATGTTCACGCGCCAGTTCCAGGCGTCGCACACGCAGGGCTTCGAACAGCGCCTGGTCAGCGGCGTCGAGTTCGATCACGGGGCGGGTGCTGGCGGTAGCCTTGCGTGTCTTCTCCCGTGCCGGCAGGGCGCGTAGTTGCAGCCTGATTTCCCCGCGCAGCAGGGGGCGGGCGGCCGTGGTGAGTCGCACGGCGCCGTGGCCGTCGGTATCGACGTCGAGAAAACCCTGCGCTATCAGCTGGCGAATAATATGCCGCCACTGCGTAGCCTTGAATTCCCTGCCGATGCCGAAGGTGCTCAATGCGTCATGCCGGTTGTTGCGGATGCGCTCGTCTTCTTTGCCGGTCAATACCTCGATCACGTAGTTGACACCGAAGCGCTGGCCGGTGCGGTAGACGCAGGACAGCGCTTTTTGCGCGGCTTCGGTGGCGTCCCAGGTGGCCGGCGGCTGCAGGCAGGTGTCGCAGTTGCCGCACGGCTGTTGCAGGGTTTCGCCAAAGTAGGCCAGCAGGGCCTGGCGCCGGCAGCGGGTCAGCTCGCACAGCCCCAGCATGCTTTCCAGCTTGTGATGGGCAATGCGCCTGAAGGCCTCGTCGGCGTCACTCTCGTTCATCAGGCGGCGCAGGCTGAGCACATCCTGCAGGTTATAGGCCATCCAGGCATCGGCCGGCAGACCGTCGCGCCCGGCACGGCCGGTCTCCTGGTAGTAGGCTTCCAGGCTCTTGGGTACGTTGAGGTGGGCGACAAAGCGTACGTCCGGCTTGTCGATCCCCATGCCGAAAGCAATGGTGGCGACGATAATGACACCGTCTTCGCGCAGGAAGCGCTGCTGGTTTTCGCGCCGTACGCGTTCCGGCAGCCCGGCGTGGTAGGGCAGGGCCAGGCGTCCCCGCTCACACAGCCATTGCGCCACCTGTTCCACCTTGTTGCGCGACAGGCAATAGACGATGCCGGCATCGCCGGGATGCTCCCGCTTGAGGAAACGCCACAGCCGGTCGCGCGGGTTGTTGCCTTCGCTGATGGTGTAGCGGATATTGGGGCGGTCAAAACTGTGTATGAACTGCGTGGCGCTGGCCAGGTCCAGCTGGGCGACGATCTCTTCGCGGGTGCGGCGATCGGCGGTTGCCGTCAGGGCGATGCGGGGGATGGCGGGAAACTGCCGGTGTAAAACAGTCAGCTGCTGGTATTCGCGGCGGAAGTCGTGCCCCCACTGCGACACGCAGTGGGCTTCATCGATGGCAAACAGTGCCACGCGACTGCGTTCCAGCAGGTCCAGCATGCGGGGTGTCAGCAGCCGCTCCGGCGCTATGTACAGCAGGTCCAGTTCGCCGGCGAGCAGGGCCTGTTCCACGCCTTGCCGGGTGTCCGCGTCCTGGGTGGAGTTGAGGAAAGCGGCGCGTACACCCAGTTGCGAGAGTGCATCCACCTGGTCCTGCATCAGTGCGATCAGCGGTGAAACCACCACGCCAGCCCCTTCACGCACCAGGGCGGGCACCTGGTAACAAAGCGATTTCCCGCCGCCGGTCGGCATCAGCACCAGGGCGTCCTGCCCGTCCAGCAGGGTCTGAATGATGTCGCTCTGGCGGAAACGAAAGTCTTCGTATCCGAATACCGAGCGGAGTATGTGACGTGCACGTTCCATGCGATGTCCCTCTCCTTTGCTGGTCCGGTGAACGTAGTGCATGCTGCCAGTCAGTACATTAGGGCCTGTTAA
>JALSRZ010000027.1 GCA_026984515.1 Thiohalobacter sp.
CGTCATGCCGCGCGCTAAGCGGCGTTCACTCGGTCGGGCTGCTCGACATCGTGTCGACTATGCCTGCGCGGCCCTCGGTCGCGAACGCCGCTGATCACACGACCTGCCACCGCCTCGTTACGGAACCCGGTGAGAAATGCGGGCTAGGCCCCGTTGCCTACCACGCTGTCCAGGATATCCTGGTGTTCGGATGAGATATCGATGATCTGGAAGCCGGTCCAGTAGGACCCGGAGCCGTTGGCGTCATCGCACCACAGGCTCTCGGCACCGACCAGGATCTCCACCCGGTCGCCGTCCTGGATGAGAGGGATGCGCATCTGGTACACCGTTCCACTGGCAATACCTGCAGGGCTGACAGCCATCAGGCCGTCACTCGACAGGTTGACCAGTTCGCCAAGTACCTTGTCGCTATGCGCATCCAGGATTTGCGGGTGCTCGGGAATCGTCACGCGATTTTTTCTCCGTTGTTCAGCATGGGCAGGGTTAACGCTACTGTTCATCGGTTGTTCTCCAGAATCGGTTGCCGGCGGCCGGGTTCAGGCGGCACGGTCCAGCATGCGGTGGATGGCATTCAGCGCGCGGTCAACGAACGGCTTCTTTTCGGCCTTGATGATGTGCACCCGGCCGGCCAGCATGCAGTCCGCGAGGTCACACATGGATATGACCGAGGCTTTTACGCCCAGTTGATCCACGAACATGAATTTCCCGGTGACGGTGCTGCGCCAGGACAACTTGGCCCGCTTTTTCGGCTGTCCGGGCTGTTCGAATTCGAACCAGGTGCCGAAGGGGATGCTTGTCAGCCTGTCGATCTGTTGCTGTTGTTCGGGTGTAAGCGGCGCTTCATCGTCGTCGCTGACGCTGGCAGCCACCGCTTCCTCCGCGATGTCCTCCGGCGGTTCTTCGGCAACCGGCTGTGCTTCACTGGCGACAACGGTTTCCAGTACCTGTTGCTGTGTCTCGAACAGGCTATTGATCAGTTTTTCCTTGTCCGCCTGTTGCAGGGTCTGGGTGGCGTCGCGCACCTCGTCCTGCAATGCTTCCAGCCCGGATCGGCGCCGGGATTGTTCGCTTTCGCTGGTCGGTGCTACGACTGAATCAACGATGCGGGCGGCAAACGCAGTGGCCTCCTGCCAGTCTTTTCCTTCTTCCTGCTGGTCGGAACGCAGCAGGATAAAGGTCAGCTTGTCCGCCCAGATGCGCTGCAGGAATTCGCGGGTGGCTTCGGGTATGGCCTTGCCACGGTAGAGCGCTCGCACCTTTTGCTGGGCGCGGTTACGCGCCTCCTGCAGCTTTTCCTGTCCATTGGCGGCTTCGGTGGTGCGTTGTTCGACCAGGTCTGCGCGACGGTCGAGTTCATTCACCGCCTGGGTGAATTCCTCCAGCAAGGTGTCGAAAATGCTGACGTCTTCCTTGAAATCCAGCAGTACCCGGTCGACGATTTCCTTCATTTTCGGGAAAATACCCCGATCGATCCGGCTCTCCTCGACCCAGCGGATGCCGGCCGATGTCATGTCGTTCAGCAGTCTGCGTGCAGCGTGGTGTGTGTGGGTAAAGAAGTTGCGATCCACCACCGCGACCTTGAGCAGCGGGGTGTGCAGGCGGCTGAGCAACGCCTTGACGACATTGGGCAGATCCTGTTCCTTGAGCATGAACTCGAACAGCATCCCGACCAGTTCGATGACGTTGGTGTCCGCCGCCGGCAGCTTGCGACGATCGACTGCGCCGAATATCTTTTCGCGCTCTTCGGCGAGTGTGTTCTGCAGGCGATCGATCAGGCCCTGATCGATTTCAATGTTCTCGATAAACTCGCTGCTGGACAGGCTCGCCGTGCCGGATCCGGCCCGGGATTGCAGGTTACTGATCTGACTGACCAGGGTAGTGCCTGCGGTTCCCGTGCTCCCGGAACTGCCATCGGCATCGGCATAGCCTCCACCGCCGCCACCTCCGGTCATGGCGGGCCCGCCATTCGCACCGGAACCGGCCTGACCACCACCGGCATAGCCGCCACTGGCACGGATGGGCGAGACAGTACCGGCTCCGCCCGCGGCGGCCGGTGTGCCACCGCTGCGACGAACCGCCATAAGTTCGCAGATGCGGCCAAACAGTTCATCGCCCAGTTCTGACGGTGTCTGCGCATCTGCCTCGTCGTCCGGTTCCATCCCTGTATTCGCTTCCTGATCGGCATTGACGTCATCCGGTACAAACTGTTCGACGATCTCGATGCCACCGGGTTGTTTGCGTACTTCGTATTTCAGGTTTGGCAGAATGCCTTCCTGTATCAGTCGCTTGTTGAACTCGTCATAGAGTGTGTCCACATGGCTGAGTACGTACTTGTCGAACAGGGCAATGAACACCAGGCGAATTTTGTTTTCCAGTTCCAGTTGGTCGACCGCGTGCTGGTAGGCGTGTCCCAGCCAGGCCGGGCCGCCGGGGATCTCATTTTCCTGGATGGCTTCACCGCTGTTGACGACCGTGAGACGTTGTTTGAGCGCGAAGATACGGTCCATGATGCGGCTGGACAGCTTGCTGGCGGCATTCTGTGTGGCCACTGTGGTTTCCAGTTCCTCGGTATCGATGAGCGACAGACCGGAGAGGCTGCTGTCATCCGCGGGGACGGATTCCTGCTGCTCGGGCTGGCTGGGGAACGCGGTAAAACTCCGTTTCAGTTCGCTGAAGAACTGTTGTTCGATCACTGTGCGTTTTTTGCGGACTTCAGTCATGGCCTCGAAAAACAGCGATTGCGCCATGTTGTTTTCCGCCTTCTCGGCAAAATCGAGCAGTGCCACGTCGGCATTCTCGAACATGCGGTCCACGAGGGGGCGCAGATGACTGAATTCCATTTCCAGGCAGCTATCCAGCAGCTTCTGGAATTGCGGTGCAATCGCCATGTCATAACACTCCATTCCGGTGTGGCAAGTGGTAAAGGGCTGAATTCTTCGCTAGCTAGCGGCAGCGGGCATTTCTCTCTTAAGCCGGGGGTGGCCGGGATGTAAACACATGCGCATTGAAAAAATCAGAATGCACTAATATACTTAAAAAGTAATACACGGGCATGGCAAAACGGGTATGCAACTGGTTGATTTCAGGAATATTGACAGTGATCAATGAGGAACGCATTCGAGGCCGGCTATCATCCCCAAAGGGGACACAACATTACAGAATAACGGGTGGTTGAGATGAAACTGTGTGCAAACTGCCGTAAAAAACCCTGGCCCTATGCGATCGCCCTGTTTATCGCGATTTTCGTCGCCTTTGTAACCTGGTGGACGCTGGCCGCTGCCGGCATGTCGCCGCAGACGAACCGCTGGTGGACCGGGCTGGCTTTCCTGGTAGCGGCTGGGGTACTGGTCAGTTATATGGTGTCCTGCATGCGGCGCCACTGCGCAGAGGACCAGCACAAGGCCTGAGTTCTGTGCGCCAGAAAGGATTGTAAGCATCTGAAAATCATAAAAATACAGGACGATTTCTGTCCGCTATCCCGGCACAGGCCAGACAAAAGTACCTGTGCGTTGACCGCCGCAGGCGGCCCGAAGGGCGAGCGAAGCGAATAATCCAGGCGGTTCAATCTGGCCGTATGGATTCCGGCCTGCGCCGCAATGACGGGAATCCAAAAAATGATAAAAATTTTAAATTAAAGTTCTTGCATATATTCGCATATTCTGAAATACTATCGCTCGTGGTTTACGGGTTTCGGTTTACATATTCACGAAGTGGAGAGAGTCATTATGAAAAAGATTGCAACGATTATCGCTGCCGCCAGTCTCGCAGCAGTTTCCGGTTCCGCCAGCGCCTGGTGGGGTAACAACGATGGGTACAACAACAACTGGAACGGTAACGGCGTAACCGACGGCGCTGCCGACGGTGATTTCGACGGTGGTTTCAGCATGAACTTCAGCGGTCACGGTCGTGGACGCGGTCACGGTAACGGGTATGGCAACGGTTACAGCCGTGGCTACGGTTACGACGCTCCTTACTACGGTTATGCACCTTACGGTTATGCCCCTTACGGCGCACCGGCTGCATTCCAGCCCGCTCCCGCCGCGAACGATGAGCAGGCCAAGATGATGGAAGAGCAGGCCAAGGCCCAGAAAGCTGCATTTGAAGCACAGCAGAAAGCCCAGGCTGATTACTTCAAGCAGATGGAAGCCCAGCGCAAGGCCATGCAGGAGTCCATGGAAGCCCAGCGCAAGGCCATGCAGAAGGCCCATGAAGATATGATGAAGAGCCGCCAGGCCATGTGGGACAACCGCTACGGCGCAGCTGCCGTACCGACTGCTGCCGCACCGGCCCCGGCCGCCCCGGCAACGACCAAGTAAGCGTTGCCCATTATCTGGATTTTTACCAATACGACATTAATACAAGAGGATATTGACATGAACTTCAAGAAAACTGTTTTTGCAGCAATGCTTGCCGGTGCGACTGCACTGTCCATGAGCTCCGCGCAGGCCTGGTGGGGTCCCTTCGGTAACGATGGTTACAACAACGGCTGGGGCAACAACGGCTGGGGTGACGGCATGGGTGACATGTTCGGCGACGGCGACTTCAGCATGAACTTCAGTGGTCACGGTTCAGGCCGTGGTTACGGTCGTGGGTATGGCCGTGGCTACAATGACTACTACGGTCGTAACTACTACGGTGGCTATGCTCCTTACGGCTATGGTGCTCCTTATGGTGCTGCTCCTTACGGTGCGTATCCGGCCCCGGCTGCTCCCGCACCGGCTCCGGCTGCCCCGCAGGCACCTGCCAAGTAAGCTTCCGGTCTACACCGGCAGTACGAAAAGGGGACTCATTGAGTCCCCTTTTTCATGCATGGTGTATTCGTTCTGCCGGGGTCAGGGCGGCGTGTCTTCCAGGTTGGTGTGGCAGAGCACTTCGCGCATACTGCCTATCAGCTCCAGCAGGGCTTCGTTGCGTACCCGGTAGTAGATGCGGTTGGCTTCCTTGCGTGAAACCAGGATGCGCTTGTTGCGCAGCTGGTCCAGGTGCTGGGACATGTTGCTCTGTGTGGTCCCGATCTGCCTGGCAAGATCACCGACCGTAATCTCGTCTTCACCCAGTGCGCACAGAATGCGCCAGCGCAGGGGGTGGCCCATGGCCTTCAGTGCGTCCGCTGTCAGCACAGCGTCTTCGGGGGAAACAGCGTCCTTATTCTCGTCGTTCATTCCACAATTCCTGGGGTGTCCTGGTTCAGTCGTCGTTGTCTGCGGGCCGGAAACCGGTCATGTTCTTGGCGATGCAGAGTATATCCGTAATAGTACCGCATTCATCGCTCATGGCGGTACGTGAAAACAGAACGGGTACCCGGGTTCCATCCCGGGTGATGAAGCGCGCCTCGATACTGCTCAGGTTCCCGCTGCGAATCAGTGCCTCGAGCCAGGTTCCCATGAAGGCATGGGCCTGTTCCGGTTCGGATTCCTCGAACACATCGCCGATATTGAGGCCGATCAGGTCCTGCTCTTCGTAATCCAGCAGCCTGCAGGCGGCCGGGTTGGCGGATTTTATATTGCCCGAGGGCGCCAGAACCAGTAGCGCTTCGCCCATGTTCTCGATGATCCCCTGCAGGTAGCAGTTGGCCCTGCGTAATTCGGCCGTGCGCTCGGCCACCTGTTCTTCCAGCCGGCGGTTCAGGTCGCGCTCTTTTTCGATCAGGCGGAAGTAGGTGCTGATTTTGTTGATGAACTGGTTGTCGTCGATCGGTTTGAGCAGGTAGTCCACGGCACCGACGTCATAGCCTTTTTGCTGGAATTCATCGGTTTTGAACGCGGCAGTCAGGAAGATGATGGGGACATCACGGGTCTTTTTGCGGATTTTCAGCATGGATGCGGTCTGGAAACCATCGATTTCCGGCATCTGGATATCGAGCACGATAAGGTCAATGCCCGGGTCCGACAGGGCGATGTCCAGGGCCTCCTGGCCGGAGGCGGCTTCCAGTATTTCCACGTCCATGTGCTCACTGATCAGGGTGCGCAGGGTGAACAGGTTGTGCCGGTTGTCGTCGACGATCAACAGTCTGAAGCCGCTGTAGCGTTTCATGCCTGCTCCTCCCGGGCCGCTGTGCGGTTGCTGGCGGACCCGAACAGGCGGTCGAGTTCTTTTTTCAGCTCTGCCACCTCGACCGGCTTGGACAGGAAACCGTCGGCGCCCAGGGTCAGGGCGCGCTCCCGGTCTTCCTCCGCTACCCTGGCAGTGAGTACCACCACGGGCAATTCCTTCAGTTCGGTATCTGCGCGTATCTCGCCCAGGGTCTCATAGCCGTCCATTTCCGGCATCATCAAATCCAGCAGTACCAGGTCAAAGGATTCATCGTCGTGCTGCAGGGCATCCAGCGCCTCGTGGCCATTGCCGGCGGCCAGCACTTCGATGCCCCAGCCTTCCAGCAGGGGCGTGAGTGCCAGCAGGTTGCGCAGATCATCGTCCACCACCAGTACGCGCCGGCCCCCGTAATCCGCCTCGGGAATATCCGCTACGGCACTTGCCGCCATCTCCAGGGAGGGTTCTGCCGCCGGCACAGCGCCACTCCCGTACCGGGCGTTGCCGGAATCAAGCGTCAGCGGTAGCAGCAGGGTAAAGGTCGAGCCCTGCTGTTCATCGCTGTGGATATCAATATGGGCATCGATCAGGCGCGCCAGCTCGCGGCTGATAGTCAGGCCCAGCCCGGTTCCGCCATAGCGCCGGCTGGTAGAACCGTCGACCTGCTTGAAGGCTTCGAATACCAGCGCCTGCTGGTCGCTCGCAATGCCGATACCGGAGTCGCTGACGCTGATGGCCAGCGGTCGCTGCCCGGCCATTGCGCCGGTGTTGCGCGCCAGCCGCAGAGTGGCGCCGCCGTGTTCCGTGAACTTGAGCGCGTTGGAAAGGAAATTGGTCAGGATCTGGCGCAGTTTTTCTGCATCGGTATCGATGCAGGAGGGCGTGTCGGTATCGATCTCCAGGGTAAGCGTCAGTCCCTTTTCCTCGAACTGCGGGCGCATCAGTGCCCCCAGTTCGTTCAGCAGGTCCGCCAGGTTGACCTGCCCGGGTTTCAGGGCGGCTTCCCCGGCCTCGATCCTGGAAAGGTCGAGGATGGTATCGATCAATGCCCGCAGGTCCTTGCCGGCCGAGTGGATTACCCGTGCCTGCTGCAGCTGTTCGGGGTTCATCCGGCCGCCGCTGCCGGCCAGCAGTTTCGACAGCAGCAGGATCGAGTTCAAGGGGGTGCGGAGTTCGTGGCTCACGTTGGCCAGGAACTCGGATTTGTAGCGGTTCGAGATTTCCAGTTCGTCGGCGTGGATGCGCAGCGCGCGGGCGTCTTCAATGTGCCGTTCACACAGCCGGGTCAGGCTGTTGCCCAGCTTGCGCAGTTCCTCCGGGCGCCGCCAGGAGAAGCTCGCTTCCTGCTCTCTTTCCAGTACATCCGCAATGCCGTTTTTCAGATCATGGCTGACACGCTCCATGCGGATAGCGATGGCACGTGCGATGACGATGATCACCAGCACCAGGACGGCAATGATCGTACCGACGCGGAGTTCAAGTGTCCGCATAAAGGCGGTTAGCGGTGACGGATCGACGCTGCGTCCCACCCACAGCGGACCGGAGTCCTGGGTGGAAAAGAGCGGGAGCCAGAATATCTGCTGGCCACCCTTCTCCCACAGGGCCAGTTCCCCTTTGGCAAACAGTTTATCGAGGCCGGGGAAATCCCTGAATGCCGTCGAGGCCGGCGCGCTGTCCTGCTGGTAGGTCAGGTACTCGCCGTTGTTCTGCACCCAGTAGATGCCGTTGTAGACATGCGCGAGACCACCAACATCGAGGTTGAACAGGACGAGGCCCAGCAGTTTGCCTGTTCCGTCCTGCGCGGATCGTGTATACAGCGGACTGACGAAACTGAGGGTCATAAAGCGGCTCAGGTCACTGCTTCCGGAGCGGGTGTGGAAACGGATCGGGCTGGTTAGCACCGCACCGGGTGCCAGCTTCATGCCGGCGGACAGAAAGTCCATATCCGGAAGATCGGGTTCGTGATTGCCTGCTTTCAGCAGGCCGGTCTGGTAATCCCGGTCCAGCGAGAAGCTTACCTTGCCTTCGTTGTTGATAAAAATAACCTGGGTGATATCCAGCTGGTCAAACAGCACACGGTTGGCCCAGTCCGTGTAGGCCGTACGTTCCCTGGCGAGCCGGTCGTTACCCGGTTCATGTTTACTGTCGGCTGTGTGTGCAATGCCCGGCTCGGGCAGTTTGGCAAACAGCCGCACCATTTCCTGCCGGCGGGTAATGTGCTGGTCCAGGTCATGGAAGTCGGCGCGCAGTTTTTCCAGGTAGGCATCGTGATAGAACGATTCGAGCTTGTCGAATACCAGTGGCACGTTGATGACAAAGGACATCAGCAAAGGGGTCAGTCCCAGCAGCAGCAGGAACAGGGTGATCTGGGTGCGCAGCTTCACGGTGTACGGATATCCCGGCGGTACGGACCCGAGTCCGGCAGCGTGCTGTCCGGTTCCGGCAGGCAGCCAGCCAGAGCAGGTTCTGCAAATCCTCTCGGGTAATACATCAATCCATACCATTCATACAACGGTAAACATATCTTAACATAGTTGTCACAGGCGCTCGTTAGTCTCCCGCCGGTCACACGCAATGGCGTGTGACCAATCTACAGTATGTTCCGGGAGGATTATTAATGAAATTTCGACGCCGTTTACCCATGTTGCACTGTGTTTTTCTGTGTGTTGCCGGCAGTTTCTCGCTGCCCGCGCTTTCTGATGACAGCGCCATGGATGATTTGCTCAGGGTACTGCGAGACCGGGGTGCCATCAGTGCCACGGAGTACGAACAGCTCAGGCACTCGGCCACTGCGGACCGGGAACGGGTGAGCCGGGAAGTATCCGAAGCGACGAAAGATACCGTCAAGGTCAGCACCGGCAAGTCAGGCCTCAAGGTGTCTTCCGGTGACGGTGATTTCAAATTCCAGCTGGGCGGTCGTGCCATGGTGGATGTCGCTTTCTATGACAAGGACAAAACCCGGCTGGGTAACGGTGCGGAAGTGCGTCGTGCACGCCTGTTTGCCAGGGGTACGGTATACCATGACTGGTTCTACAAGGCGCAGGTCGATTTTGCCGGGAACAGCACCTCGCTGAAAGATATTTACCTGGGCTACAGTGGCCTTGATTCCGCGAAAATAAAAATCGGTCATTTCAAGGAGCCTTTCAGCCTGGAGGAACAGACCAGTTCAAAATATATCACGTTCATGGAGCGCGGCCTGCCGAACGCTTTTTCGCCCGGGCGCAATACCGGCCTGGCGGTGAGTACGCACGGTGAGCGGTGGGGGGCAGCGGCCGGGTATTTTTTTGACGGCGTGAAAAACGGCAGTTCGTCGAAGAGCCAGGGCTGGGGCGCCACCGGTCGGGTCCATTTTGCACCGCTGGCTGACAAAACGCGTGTGGTTCACCTGGGGGCAGCTGCCAGCTACCGGGGAAGTGATGGAGACAACGAGATACGTTTCCGTGAACGTCCCGAGTCACACGTGACCAGTACCCGCCTGGTGGACACCGGGACCATCGCTGCTTATGACAACCAGACACTGTATGGACTGGAGGCCGCTGCCGTGCTTGGCCCATTTTCAGTACAGGGCGAATACATGCGGGCCAGTGTCGATGTATCCGGTCAGGGTTCAGACCCCGATTTCAGTGGCTGGTATATATTCGGCAGTTACTTCCTGACCGGTGAGCATCGTCCATACAAGGCGAGCAGCGGTGCCTTCGGCCGCGTGAAGCCCGACAGTGTGGTGGGTAAAGGAGGAACCGGCGCCTGGGAAATAGCGGCTCGCTACAGCAGCATCGACCTGGAAGACAGTGGTTACGAAGGTGGTGAGGAAGACAATATCACTGTGGGCCTGAACTGGTATGCAACACCGAACGTCCGATTCATGGCGAACTACGTGCGCGCCAGTACGGATCCCACATCGCCGGAAAAATTCGCCGGTGCGGGGGATGAAGACGTCAACCTCTTCCAGCTGCGAAGCCAGATCGACTTCTAGGACCTCGGATCAATTTCGTTGCGAGCCTGGCGCGGCAATCTTTAAGGTGGCTCACTGCTGTCTCGTTATCCTGCCAATACCGTGACTGAAACATAAGCGGCAGGTACGTTTTGAGCGGGTCGGGCAACCCGGACATGGAACCGGTATCACCCGGTCAGGACCGTCTGCTGCAGGGATAGGCAGTCGAGCGGCCAGGGATGGCAGGTGGTGCGGCCTCATTGATTAATCGCCATCAGGGACTATAATTGGGAATATGGTCCCAATATACAAGAATCCTGAACGACTGACCTGATGGTGGATTTTGCATGGAGATGGAATTCATACAGCGCTTGTACGCACCCTGCTGTAACCCGTACGGAAGAAATACAGACATTCGTCTACTGATTTTCGATCAACCTTTGAGTGAAATCAGGGTTCATTGTGTCCGGTGAGCCTAGAATCGGCCGCGGATTCAAGCATGGAGGCGCCATGTCTGCCGAACTACTGGAAACCGGCCCCAACATCAGCCTGCAGGCGCTGATCGATACACACGAACGACCCTTCGTGGTAATCAATCGTCACCTCAGGGTGGTTGCCGTCAACAAGGCTTATGAACAGGCCTATGGTATGGATGCCGCGCAGGTCGAAGGACGGCCCTGCTACCAGGTGAGTCACCACAGCGAGTTGCCCTGCTTCGATTCCGGCGGAGATTGCCCGCATGGACGTATCTACGCCGGCGCCGACAGCTGCTCCTGCCTGCACGTGCACTACGATGATATGGGCGGTATTCACCGCGTACGCTTCAGGGCCTACCCGCTGCGGGATGCCAGTGGAGAAATGTTCCTGGGCGAGGTGATTGAAGAACTTTCCGATACCGGCACGGAGCAATCCAGACGGTTGCACATGGTCGGCAAGTCACCCGCTTTCCTGAAAGTGCTCGAACAGCTCGACCTGGCAGCCACATCGGATGCGCCGGTGTTACTGGAAGGCAGTACCGGTACGGGCAAGGACCTGGCGGCAAACTATATCCACCTGCAGTCCCGCCGCCACGACCATCCGTTCCTGACCCTCGATTGCACGGTGTTGACCGAACCGTTGTTCGAATCCGAAGTGTTCGGTCACGAACAGGGTGCCTTCACCGGCAGCGTGGGCGAGAAGGAAGGCCTGTTTGAACTGGTGGATGGCGGTACCCTGTTTCTCGACGAGATCGGTGAGTTGCCCGCCGCGCTGCAGGCCAAGCTGTTACGCGTACTGGAATCAGGGGAATACCGGCGCGTTGGCGGCCGCAAGACCCTGCATACCAATGCACGCATTATCTGTGCAACCAACCGCGACCTGGGTGCAGATGTCGAAGCGGGCCGGTTCCGCGAGGACCTGTACTACCGCATCGCCTGCCTGCATATCCCGGTCCCCGACCTGCGTGACCGGGTGGAGGATATTGCGCTGCTGGCGGAAGCGCTGCTGGATCGCATCAGCAGTTCGATCGGCAGGGTATACGAGCTTACGCCGGACGCGGTTAGTGAACTGGAGGGTTACGACTACCCGGGCAATGTGCGCGAATTACGCAATATTCTCAGTGCGGCTGCCGCGCGCAGCCGTACCGGCATCATTGCTGCGCCGGTAGTCGCGGCAGTGATCAGTTCCATGAAGGCCAGGCGAGCACCCGCCGCGCCCGTTCACCCGGGTGCCCGGAAGCCTGCGGCAGGAAATCGGAGCACTACCGGAGAGACTACCCTGGAAGGTGTCGAAGCCGCCCATATCCGTCGCTTGCTGAAACAGTATGAAGGTAACCGGCGCAAGGTGGCGGCCGCACTGGATGTCAGTGAACGCACCCTGTATCGCAAGCTGAAACGTTATCACCTGGGCTGATTCCGGCCACCCCCGTTTTCCCGTTTACGACTGTCTCCAGACGACTACAGTGTGCTTGTGCTGAAAGTGTAAAAGTCTGCCAGTGTCGTCATCCTGTGACAGGTGTGACAGTTGTGTGCAGGGTTGCTGTCATGCACCTGTAGCACACTCGTGTAGTAAAAATACCGTACAACAGTAACTTGCACTAATCCCGGCAGACTGGTCCGACTCTTGCTGTGTTAGTTGGTCATAAATAGCAACATCCATACGAACTTGTAATACCGGTAGCACCAGCGGAGGAGAGCGTCATGCACCAGGCAGCAGGAAAAACGGTAAGTAATAACAGGGAATCCACCTGGAAAAACAGTCTTTTCCTGGTCGTCGGCATGTTCCTGGTGTCGTTGTTCAGCCTGGCGGGCGCCAGCAACGTACTGGCGGATGATGACTCCGGAAGCGACCGGCTCAGGATTAAAGAGGCCAGATACAAGGCAGAAGAGCATCGTATCAAGATCAAGGGCAAGGCGAATAAACATGCTGCCGTGCAGTTGTTTGATGCGGACAGTGGAACGCAGTTTGCTACCGTCAGCGCAAACAATGATGGCAAGTGGGAATACAAAAAGAAAAAACCGCAAGCCATACCGTGCCGCGTGCGCGCCGAGTCCGGTGGTAAAAGCGATGAGAAGAAGGTGGAGCATGCGGACGATTTTCCCGCTGGTTGCGGAATCGGTGGCGGCGGCAATACGCCGCCAACGGCCAATGCCAACGGACCCTACGCGGGAACTACCGGCGTTGCCGTGAACTTCAGCAGTGCAGGTTCCAGTGACCCGGACGGGAACATTGTTTCCTATGCGTGGGATTTCGGTGATTCAGGGACCAGCAGTTCGGCCAACCCCGCTCACACGTATGCAGCCGCAGGTACTTATACGGTCAGGCTGACGGTGACCGACAATGCAGGCGACAGTGGCAGCGACACCACTACGGCGGTGATCAGTGATCCGGGGCAACAACCGCCACCCGGCGACAAGTCGATCAATTCCACCAGCCAGAACGGACAGCCCGGCGCGCCGGTCAGTGAGCTGCCGTTCATTGGCCTGGCGGGCTACCAGGTATTTTCCGCCAATGACCTCGGTATGCACTGCGGTGATTTCGATACCCGGATATCCAGTATCCTGCCGCCTTTCAATGTCGTGCATACGCAGGTCATACAGCGTGGCGGTGAGCCTAAAATACTGGGGCCCGGCGACGGCGTGGGAGTGGTTTATTCGGCTGCATCCAACCCGACCGATCCGATCCTCAGTGGTGTGAACTCCGCCGGGAACGGGCCGGTGCTGTCGAGTGTGGCCAAAGACGGTACCGTATTCAAAACCAACTTCTGGGATATCGCTACCGGTGGCAGCGAACCGATCGCACTGGCGGCCTACCGCCCCTTCTATCCGCCCGGCATCCTGGATGCCTTCTACCCGAACGGCGGCCTGGATTCCGGTGGTAACGTAAACATACGTGACCTGGGTTTGCCCATGCCGAACGTCGAGCGCCTCTACCTTGGCGATGGTATGCTGACTGCCGAGCAGCAGACTGCGCCCGGCATTGCTGCACCCTATGCAGCCAATGACCCGACGGCGTTCAAGCTGTTTACGACGGACCAGCCTTTCTTTATCAATTTCCCGTTTGGCTATACCTCCAAAGACGTGAGCTGGTTTGAAGCAGCCGGTGTACCCTTGACCGCGTTTGACGATTCAGGGCGCGAGAATCCCTGGCAGCTGATGCGGGTACAGGCCCGTTCCGGTGGCCAGGTACTGGCCTCGCTGGATACCGTGTTGCCGATTTCCGGCGAAGCCAACTGCGGTTTCTGTCATAACGCACCGGTTGATGGGGGTAATGGTGCTGCAACCCAGGCGCTCAGTGACGCCGGTGTACCGGTAGCCACGGTGCTCGATGATCCCGAGTATGATGTCAGTGTACCGCTGGAAGTCAGCAAGGAGTACGCGGCGGACCTCAACCTGATCCGCTTGCATGACCTGAAGCACAACACCAGCCTGGAGAACAGTACCCCGGTCGTGTGTCAGTCCTGCCACTACACACCGGCGCTGGACCTGGCGCATGTAGGACCCAAGGGACCGGCTGACGCGGATGCCAACGGTCGTGAGCAGACCAACGTCCGCAGCATGTCCAACGTCATGCACAGCCACCATGCCACGGTGACCGACCTGAACGGCAAGCCACTGTTCCCGGCCATGCCACCGCCTGTGGATAGCAATGGCAAGCTGCGCAACCCGGTCGAAGGCCGGCAGGTGCTGGAGGAAACCTGTTACCAGTGTCACCCGGGCCGGCGCACCGACTGCCTGCGCGGCGCCATGGCCAACGGCGGTATGCTGTGCCAGGACTGCCACGGCGACATGGCGCAAATTGGCGATGATTTCTCCCGTAACGTAACGCCTTCCAACCCGGGTGCGTTCGAGCTTGCGGCGGATTTCTACACCAACCCGGCAACACCACGCGTCCCCTGGGCCAACGAACCGGGCTGTGGCTCCTGCCACTCCGGTGATGCCATGAACAACCTGCACGGCACCCCGGGCACCATTGGCGACCCGCAGGACGGCATTCGCCTGATGCAGGCCTACCGGACCACGGACGGCAAGGCCACGCCGATCGTGCCGACCAACAAACGGTTTGCCGAGAATGTCGTCAAGACCGGGGCTGCCGCGGGTAACCCGATGCTGTACCGGGTCAGCAAGGGACACGAGGGTGTCTTCTGCGAAGCCTGCCACGGCTCGACGCACGGCATCTGGCCCAACAAGAACCCGGCCGCGAACGACAACGTCACCGCGCAACAGTTGCAGGGACATACGGGCGTCATCGCCGAATGCAGCACCTGCCACACGGGTGACCTGGGCGTGAACCTGGATGGCCCGCACGGTATGCATCCCATTGGCACGGCGGGCACCAGGTTTGCGGGGGGTGACCACGAAGACCTCGCCGAGAAAAACCCCGATGCGTGTCGAGCCTGCCACGGACGCAACGGTGAGGGTACCGTGCTGTCCGCCATGGCCCAGGACCGGGTGCTCAAGTGCGATAAAAAGACGGCCTTCTGCCCGGACGGAAACAGCGTGCTGTTCCCCAACGACCACCAGGTCGGTTGCACCGAGTGTCACAGTAACAAGTTGTAACCGCTTCACTGCCAATGATGTGTCCCGCTGCACAGCCTCGTGCGGCGGGACGCTGCAGGGCTGGAGTACGGTGTCGGTAATCAGCCGTAGCGGTGTTGTGTAAGCGGCTCCAGGCCGGTCTGTGAGCCGCCGTAAAGCCCCGGTACCCTGCCATCGAGCGCCACTGCTTTTCCGTGGGCACTTCCTGTCGTACTATCCCCCGGGAGTTCCGGCTGTAAGCGCCTGCCTGCGTCCCGCGCGGGAAGGATGGCGATAGCCTTTCCTGTTCGTTCAACCTCAACCGGTGCAGGGCATTGATAGTACGCGCAATAGAAGACACGGAAGAACAGGGTGTGTCGCACAATGCGAAGATCAGAAAGCATGTGCTGGTTTCAGGTGGCGAGATCGAAAACGTAACCGGTTTCTCCGTGGCGGTTTTTCCGCCCGGTGAAATTGCGCATGAACACAGCCACAGCGATATGGCGGAAGTGTTCTTTATCCAGAGCGGGACCGGCACGATTTCGGTGGATGGCCAACCCGTATCCCTGCGGCCCGGTCAGTGTGTGACCGTCGAACCGCAGGAAAGGCATGAGCTGAGCAATACCGGCTCGACGGACATGGTGGTCCTGTACTTCGGGATCAGGGTATGAGCCGCGCGCAAGCGCTGAAGCCGGCTGCGGGTGACTCCTTATCCGTTCTGCGCGTCCTGGCTCTTCTGTTACTTGCGGGGCTGGTTGCCTGCAGTACCTTTCCGGGCAAGCCCGAACCGCCGCGCGTCAACCTGGTGGGCTTGCGGCTGGTGTCCGTGGAGCTGTTCGAACAGCGTTACCAGGTGCGATTGCGGGTAAAGAACCCGAATGCCTTTGAGCTGCCGATCCGTGGCATTGACTTCCAGCTGGATATCAACGGCGAGGCGTTTGCCGATGGTATCAGTAACCAGTCGGTCACTGTGCCGGCTTATGGCGAACGGCTCATTGCCCTGGAAGTTTCTTCCAGCCTCATGCAGGTATTCCGCCAGCTGCAGTCACTGGATAGCAGCCGGTCACCGGGTTTGAAGTACCGGATCGATGGTAGCGTCGCCATCGGCGATTCTGGCCAACGGCTGCCGTTTGATTACTCGGGTGAACTGGTACTTCCAGAACCAGCTCGACCGGCAGGAGAGAAGGGTAGCTGATACCGCCCGGGCTTTGCCACGATCGCGTGCACGGCAGCGTTTCTGCATCCTCGGCACGATACCCGGTTCAACCGGTTCGCGCGCATGCCGGGCCAACGCTTTTGGGACCATTGGCTGGAAACCAGGTGGGGTGAATATGCGCGATATAATGCTTATAAAATATAATTCGCCATTATTTACGAAATATATGCATTAAATAGGGTTAATCGTAATAATTAACGATTTGACATATTTTATAAAGTGGTCTATATATCGTTAAAAATGGCGAATACATTGCTAAATTTGAAATTATTCGCAATTATTGACGATTATGAAAATATCCAGATTACTGGCAGACGAAGCAATTCTCACCGAACTCGGCGAGCGTATTGCGCGCCGTCGGCTCGATCTTGAGCTGACCCAGGCGGCGGTGGCCGAGCAGGCGGGTATCGCCAAGCGCACGCTGGAACGGGTAGAGGCCGGGCATTCGGCGCAGCTGTCGAGCCTGATCCGGATTCTGCGGGTACTGGACGGTTTGCCCGGCCTGGACCGCATGCTCCCCGAGGCCAGGCCGAGTCCCATGGAATTGCTGAAGCGCAAGGGCAGGGTGCGGCAACGGGCCCCGGGACGCCGCGCTTCGCATCCGCCGGAAAAGCCATGGTCCTGGGATGACAATTCATGAGCCACGTCGCCGAGGTCAGGCTCTGGGGGCGCACTATTGGCGCGGTGTCACTGGAGGAAGGTGATGAGGTGGCCAGCTTCGAGTACGCCCCGGCGTTTGCACAAAGCGGTATCGAGGTTTCACCGATTACGATGCCGCTTTCCCGCCGCGTCTATACCTTTCCCGAGCTGTCCCGCAACACGTTTTACGGTTTGCCCGGGCTGCTGGCGGACTCGCTGCCGGACAAGTTCGGACATGCCCTGATCGATGCCTGGCTGGCTACACAGGGACGGCAGCCAGGCTCCTTCAATGTGATCGAGCGACTGTGTTACACCGGTGAGCGCGGTATGGGTGCACTGGAATTTGCGCCCGGAATCGGCCCGAAGGCCCGGCAGGCCAGCCGAATACAGATCGGCAAGCTGGTTGAGCTTGCCTCGGAGATACTGACGCATCGTAATACACTGCAGGCATCCTTCGTCGATGCAAGCCGCGAGCAGGCCCTGGCCGATATCCTGCGAGTCGGTACCTCGGCCGGCGGTGCACGCGCCAAGGCCGTGATTGCCTGGAATCCGGCCACCAACGAAGTGCGCTCCGGTCAGGTACCGGCCGGCGAAGGTTTTGAGTACTGGCTGCTGAAATTTGATGGCGTCAGCGGCAACCGGGACAAGGAACTCGAAGACCCGCAAGGGTACGGTGTGATTGAGTACGCCTATTACCGGATGGTCCGCGACTGCGGCATCGATATCAGTGAATGCCGGTTGTTCGAGGAAAATGGCCGGCGGCATTTCATGACCCGACGGTTTGACCGACTTGCGGGTGGCGGGAAACTGCACATGCAGTCGCTGTGTGGGCTGGCGCATTACGATTTCAACCTGGCCGGTGCATACAGCTATGAACAGGCGCTGCTGGTCATCCGCCAACTCGGCCTGCCCATGCAGGCCATCGAACAGCAGTTCCGCCGCATGGTGTTTAATATCGTGGCGCGTAACCAGGATGACCATGTCAAGAACATCGCCTTTCTGATGAACAAGGCCGGGGAGTGGTCACTCGCGCCGGCCTTCGATATGACCTACAGTTACAACCCGTCCGGTGCATGGACCGCCAGTCATCAAATGACGCTCAACGGGAAACGCGACGACTTTTCTCTGGAGGACTTCAGGTCCTGCGCAAAGGCGGCGTCCATGAAGCGCGGGCGCGCCGAGACGATTCTGAAAGAAGTACAGGCAACCGTGTCACGCTGGCTGGATTATGCGGAGGAGGTCGGTGTGGATCCGGTGCAACGTGATCAAATTCATCGTACGCTGCGGCTGGAGGAATTCTAAATAAGGTCATCATACTGATCTAATTTGTGCTATATTTGTATCATCGTCCTGACTCTAATTGCAAATTATGCGTCAAGTCTCTGATAAAGAAATAGAAATCCGCCTCCGCCTGGATAACCCCTGGTGGCAGGCCGGTCAGGGGATTGATGCGGACTACCGGGAATTTCCGCGTCGTGCCTATCTGCCGGACTTTTCGCGTCTTGTAAGTGAGATGGGGGTGAACCGGGCGGTGGTGTTGCTCGGGCCGCGGCGGGTGGGCAAGACGATTATGGTGTATCACGCCATCCAGTGGCTGATGGACGAGGCCGGTATCAGTGGCCGGGACATTCTGTATCTTTCGCTGGAAACGCCCATCTATTCCGGTCTGGCGCTGGAGACGCTGGTGCGCCGTTTCCAGGGCATGTTCGATCGGCCCGGTCGAACACCTCTCTATGTGTTTTTCGATGAGATCCAGTATCTCAAGGAATGGGAAATTCACCTGAAGTCGCTGGTGGATACCTTTCGTGACATTCAGTTTGTCGCGACCGGTTCAGCCGCGGCGGCGCTCAAGGCCAAGAGTGTGGAGTCCGGTGCCGGGCGCTTTACCGAGTTTCAGTTGCCACCGCTGACCTTTGCGGAATATCTGCGCTTTGTGGAGCGCGAGGATGATCTGATTGTCGAACGCGGTGAGGTGGGTGAGGCAGGGCGTTTTTCCACCCATGACATCATCGGGCTGAACGAGGAATTTATCCGCTATCTGAATTTTGGCGGGTTTCCCGAGGCGGTATTTTCCGAGCGTATTCAGGCCAACCCGCGCCGTTATATCAAGAGCGATATCATCGACAAGGTGTTGCTGCGGGATTTGCCGATTCTCTACGGCATTAGCGATATTCAGGAGCTCAACAGTCTATTCAACACCCTGGCCTACAATACAGGTCAGGAGGTCAGCCTGGCGGGTCTGGCGCAGACCTCACACGTGGCGAAGAACACCCTGGTTCGCTATGTGGAATACCTCGAAGCGGCTTTCCTGATCAAGCGCGTGCGCCGGATCGATGCCGATGCCCGGCATTTCAAGCGCATGACGACGTTCAAGCTGTATTTAACGAATCCCACCATGCGTGCCGCGCTGTTCGGCCCCATTGCGGAACATAATGAGGCAATGGGGCCGTTGGCCGAAACGGCGGTGTTCAGCCAGTGGCTGCACAATTCGGCCTATATCCAGTCGCTGCACTATGCTCGCTGGAACCGGGGCGAGGTGGACCTGGTGAGCCTGGAGCCGGGGACTCAACGGCCTCGCTTTGCCATTGAGGTTAAATGGTCGGACCGTACGGTGGAAGATTCGAGACTGTTGCGTCAGTTGGCTGCGTTCGCCAAACGCCACACCTTAAGCCGCACACCGCTGGCGACGACTTGCACCTACACGGGTTGCATCAAGGTTGACGATGTTGAAATCGAACTGACACCGACGGCTTTGCATTGTTACACGGTGGCGCGGAATACGCTGGAGCGACAACGCCTTTTATGAGAGAAACGCACTTTTTAAGCCAGCTTGCGTTGGATGTGGGCATCCTGAATGGTACTTGTGACCTTCCATGGATTACCCCGCTACTATACTTTACAAATAGTCGTCTAAATGAATAATACTATGACATGGTTAAACGCACACTCTGGCTGTCAGGTGTGCGCCGGGTGGGCAAGACGACGCTGGCCCGGATGCTGCCCGATGCGATGTACATGAACAGCGATTGTTTACGGCATGCGCAACCCGTGATATTCCACCATGAAACCCGGCGAATACAAATCCGTCCGGGCCTGCATCCCTGAATACGCCGAAGACATCGGCTGGATCTTTGTGTCGCACGCGCACTGCACGGCCGGGGCGGCTCCTGCATCATTCGCGAACAAGTGTGACAACGCTGTGACAATCAATCAGTCAGTAACCCATACAGGGGGTGCAGTGGTTATTAACTGATTGATTTGATTGGTGGGCGATACTGGGTTCGAACCAGTGACCCCTGCCGTGTGAAACTGTTTTCACGCTCGTTCTGTTTCAGGGATTTATAGATTAACACAAGAAATATTAGTCACATAGTTTGTTCTTCAATAAGGTCGGATCACGCTGGATTTTGTTCGCAGTGTGACATTGTGTGACAAGAAATCGGTTCCCGGCATGACTCAGTGTGTTGCTTCGTTTACGGGCAAACTGCAACAGGATTTGCAGTGATCTGATGTCAGCCTTAATAATCGTCATAACTTCCATGACACAGGATAATCAGGCATTTCATAAATGCGTTTCACGCTTGAGCAAGGGCAATGGTATGCAACGGAATTCCTGGGAGAGGAGTTCGCGCCAGATATTCGTTCTCTGTCACCCATACGGATTCAGCGTATTGAGGCCAGGCAGACGAGTCAGCGCATCCTGGAACTGGACTTCTACCATGCAAACTATCCGGCAGGGGTGCGTGACAAGTGCTACAAGTTGAAAACGCTGGAACGAAACTCACAATTTTATCTGGGACGTTCCGTGGAGCACGATCCGGTCAGACTGATGCTGGTCTACAGGGTTACTGCAGAATGGCTAAGGCGCCATTTCGATGCAGAGATTACGGACCTGGATGTTGTGCCCGAGTGGCTTGATAGAAATACCTGAGCAATAATCCCATATTATTCAGCGTTGGTTGTGAGAAGCCAGAGAATGAAGTCGGGAAAAATAATACTGACACCACTATATGAGCATGCGCTGGCAGATCCGGAGGGACATTCCCTGAGAGGCGCCAGCAGCATAGGTCGAGACTATGGGCGCAAAGCCACGGAGTTAACAAAATCTATTCCGGTCATGCACGGTTTCTACTTGTGGGGCAAGTACGAGAAGAATGGTCTGTGGAGGACAATCTATCTGGGCAAGGCAGGGTACGGGAAGACGACCTCACTTCAGGCCAGGATCAGGGAGGAGTTGAAAGATGAGAGGGTTTTTGTCTGGGCGGGGCTGCATCCCGGCCTGAGTGATGAAGACCTGCTGAGGATTGGAGAGAAGCATTATCCATCCATGTGGCACAAATACAGGTCTCATTTCACACGGGCTCTCCAGAAGGCCGGGACTACGCATATCATCTGGGCGGTTACAAAGGGCATCAGAAATGATGAGGTGACTAAAATTGAGGCTGATCTCATTGAAACAATGAATCCTGTAGCAAACGTGCAGCGACCAGCACCTGTGTCAGGGTTGCAGGAGAAAACAATTGAGATTATTAAATTGTTAAAGCATCAAATACATGGAAGCAGGGGGTCTAGGACTTCATTACAGGGGAGATTGAGATGACAAAAGGCTGTGTGCATATTCATGTGAAGGATGGAAAAATACAGAACGTGTTCTGCCATCTGTCTGGCCTGCCCAGAGATGGTGTGATCCATCTGCAGCCCGACAAGACATTAACCGAAGAAGAGTTCAGTAGTAGCCATCCGGTCGATATAAAAGAATTATCCATTGAGTGTGATGGCCGTATTTTTGATCTTGGTAGTGATAGTATTTAACAAGATTTCTTTTTTATACAGATTGCCAGCCCTGAAAACAGTAAGGATTCAGCAGCGCCCGGCCCCATAGCCGGTCACGCTCGACCGGTGCGAGTCCGGCTTCCTCGCATACGTCCAACCAGTTGTCTTCCACGGCAGCAATGAGTTGTTCGATCATCACCCTGGCATCGGCCTCGAGTAACTGAAACTTTCCGCAGACGGAAAGAACATTGACCAGTGTTGACGCATTTCCCGCAATCCCCCCAATGTTCATCGCCTGTGACGCTTCCTGTCCGGTACGCAGTTGCGGACAGATATCATAGGCCGGTGTCAGACTGAGTTGCCGACCATCCCAGAATGCCGAATGGTTGCGTGCATGATCATCGGTATTGCCAACCAGCACATTGATA